>CAZFNL010000052.1:0-2315 GCA_964520615.1 uncultured Gammaproteobacteria bacterium | reverse complement strand
TAATATTCAGTGATTTCATGGCTAAGTGATTTAGGCATCTCGGCATCCATAATAAGTTTCCTTATATGACTGGATACCTGTTGGAGCTCGTCTGGACGGTCATAGTCCAGTACACCCAGGATATCCTTTATCTTAGGTTGCAGATTGGCTTCTGTTATGAAATTGAAATAGGCGACAGACGTTACAACAAATCCGTAGGGAATAGGTAATCGCGCATTGGTCATTTCGCCGAGATTTGCTCCTTTACCGCCGACCAAACCAACATCATGTTTTGTCACCTCTTCAAACCACACAATAGGTTTTTTATGTACCATAGTTTCAATATGCCAATTTTTGAGAAAAAATGCAAGGGAGAATAGCTAAAAATAAGCTAGTAGATTATATTGTATCTTTGCTATACATATTATATACTATAGGTTATGCTAGCAGAAATAATGGGATGAAGGTTTACCTGAGTTGTCCCTCTTGGTGCAAATGTGCGACCTATTAGAGACCATGGACAAAAATTGCTTAGACATTTAAGCAATGCAATGTTTTCCTATTCTGCTCATCTCTTACCTGGTGGAGCTTATGAAGGAAATGAATGGAATTCTGATAAATATATTTCACTAGAGAAAAGAAAAGCAATTGGAGAAGTAAAAAACATAGCAACTCAAATTGGAATCTCAGAAGCACTAAAAGAATTAAAACCTGGAGCTAGAGTTATTGACTGGGGACATGGAAAAGGTTCCAATTTTCCCTTAGTATACCTTCCTGATTTTGAATTAATACCGATTGAACCCATTGGAGAAGCTGTTGGACTATCATATAAGGAGGGAAGAATAAATAATGTTGCGTTCCACAACCTCATTACGAAACCCATTCCGCCGTATCCTCTATCAGATCATTCTATTGATGGAATACTTGGAATAACCTCGTTTCACACATTACCTTATGCTGAAATGGTAATGGTTGGTAGAGAATTTAGACGGATTATTAGAGATATTGGACCAGTTTGCCACATACAAGATGTAAGTGCTGCTCGAAATTTCCTTGATAATATACCTGATCCTGTTTTAACAAAAATGATCGAATATTTAACTTATAAATATAATGGCTTATCTTTTAAGCGTCCAGAAGATCCAAGACGAGATGATTTTTGGACTCAGTATCTATCTATAGGTGTTAAACGCATTAACTCATATGGTTATTGGCTTATAGATGATACTGGATTAGAGAAGCCTAAACATATTGAGGAAAATCCCGAAATACCGTTGGTTATTCCCGGAAAAAATATGTTAAATGTTTACCTGGAAAAATTATCCAGCTTTCATAATATACCAATGAAGGTGTTAATAGAGAGAATAAATAGTAGTAATGACCTTCTAAGATCGGATCTAGGAGTTTTATTTCATAGGATGGCCTTTATACTTGCTTATGCAAAATTCATCCCTACTAATGAATTACCTGATAAATTTCTATCCTTTTTTCGTGCTTTTACGCTAGGCAACGCTCTTTTGATTAATGACATAATAGATACCCACGTCCCTTCGCTATTGCTCAGTGACATGGTACTTAATTAAAACTCAAGCTTTGCTTGTCCTGAATCCTGCTCTACCTGTGAACGAACGTAACGGCGTATAATCTCCTCATCAATCCCAACAGTTGATACAAAATAACCAACCGTCCACATGCTTCCTGTGCCAAAATACAATTTATCAAGCCAAGTTATTTCTTTACGGATTTTCTTAGCACTTAAGCTTTTTATGATCTCAACCGCCTTGGCAACAGAATAACGGGGAGGAATAATTACCATCAGGTGGACATGATCGGCCTGAACACTCATTTCGAGAATATCAACCCCAACAATCCTCCCTGTTGCCTCTCTAATCGCACTTTCTGCCACTTGTTTAAATTTCGCAGGATTCAGAGCTCGATGACGATATTTGGTGACAAAAACTATGTGGTATTCTGTCCTGTAAACACTGTGCCCGCTTAAACGCATCTGCATATCCTCAATCCTATCATATCGTCATATTCGCTCGGGCATTCACCCGCCGCCCCTTCGGCTTATCAGCCTCAGTGACGGGGAACTCTGCTTATGCATTAGAAGCGTTTCTTTATTGTATATTTACCGAAAATGGTTTTCAGGTAAAAACAGATAGCGTAAATGTGGTTATGGTTAGTGAGGATAGTATAATTACCCCCATATTTCAGACAGTATGCTAAGATACTTTTTACACTATGGACAACAACAAAATCAGGAGGGTACATTCTCCCTCCTTTAAAACACAGGTGGTACTGGAACTGTTAAAAGGAGAAAGAACAAAAGGCCA
>CAZFNL010000051.1:0-19115 GCA_964520615.1 uncultured Gammaproteobacteria bacterium | reverse complement strand
CTGGTACAGAGGATTAGTAGTGGATTTAGGAATGTGGATGTGTATATCAGGAAGGCAATGCTGGTTTTATTACCACTATCGGTTGCGGTTACCGGCACCGTATTTATTAACAAATACCCACTGCCGTTATCATAGACCCGTGCTTCCTTACTTCTAAAATAAGAGATGGCATTGGATATTATATCGGATGGATATTGTTAGGACACGGATCGTGGCCTCCTGCGTCTAAGCACTTTCAAAGCAATAACTGATCTTCTGAAAAGAGCCTGCGCCTCAAGAAGAGCTGTTCCGCTTGGTTTTGATTTTAAGGCTGCCTCAGCCCTTTCCTTGGCCTCCAATACTTCTTTCTCGTTTATTTCTTCAGCGTGATAAGCTGATGTAACTAGGATTGTTGTTTTCTGCGGGGTGACCTCTATAAAACCTCCACCAATGGCTAGATAAATATCTTCCCCTTTTTTAACTATTTTCACTTCACCTTCAGTCAAGCGCGAAAAAAAAGGAACATGACCGTGCAGAATCCCTATTATTCCTGTCGCAGTTGGGGTTACAACCATTTCCACCTCATCTGTAAAAGCTATTCTTTCCGGAGTAATAATCTCAAGAGGAAAAGTGTTCATTTTATTTGACTTCATCAATTCCGCCAACCATATAGAATGCCTGTTCGGATTTATCATCATGCTTCCCCTCTAATATTTCCCTAAATCCTCTGATTGTTTCTTCAAGAGGTACATACTTTCCTTCTTTTGAAGTAAAGGCTTCGGCTACAAACATCGGCTGGGATAAAAATTTCTGGATTTTCCTGGCACGGGCTACGGTCAGTTTATCCTCATCTGACAACTCTTCCATTCCAAGAATAGCGATAATATCCTGTAAGTCTTTATACCTTTGCAGTACTCTTTGCACACCTCTGGCTACCTGATAGTGATCTTCTCCGACAATCTCAGGTGCCAAAATCCTTGATTGCGAAGATAGAGGATCAACTGCAGGATAAATTGCCTGCTCTGAAATTGCTCGGTCAAGCGATATACTGGCATCCAAATGGGCAAATGTTGCTACTGGCGCCGGATCTGTATAATCATCTGCAGGAACATAAACGGCCTGCACTGAAGTGATTGATCCTTTCTTGGTCGAAGTAATCCTCTCCTGCAAAGCGCTCATCTCTGAAGCCAGGGTTGGTTGATAACCTACAGCTGAGGGAATTCTCCCAAGAAGGGCTGAAACTTCACTTCCTGCTTGGGCAAACCGAAATATGTTATCAAGAAAAAGAAGCACATCCTGACCTTCTTCATCACGGAAATACTCAGCCATAGTCAAACCAGCCAATGCAACACGCAACCTTGCACCTGGCGGTTCATTCATCTGTCCAAAAACAAGCGCAGTTTTTTCAATAACTCCTGACTGCTTCATATCAAGCCATAAGTCATTCCCTTCACGGGATCTCTCCCCAACCCCGGTGAAAACAGATACACCTCCATGGACAGTCGCAACATTTCTTATAAGCTCCTGTATCAGTACTGTTTTGCCCACTCCTGCTCCTCCAAAGACCGCTACTTTCCCTCCTTTTACAAATGGAGCGGTAAGATCGATTACTTTCAGACCTGTTTCAAGTATTTGCGCTTTTACTTCCTGGGCTGTCAATTTGGGGGCATCCCTATGAATTGAATAGGTTTTTTTGGCATTTACTGCACCGCCCCCGTCAATTGGACGGCCGATGACGCTAAACATTCTGCCTAGGGTTTCCTTTCCTACTGGTACTGAAATTGGTTTACCTGTGTCAACAACATCTTGACCCCTCTTTAACCCATCTGTTGATGAAAGAGATATGCAACGTACGCGGTTTTCACCCAATTGAGCCTCTACTTCCAATATAAGTTTTCCGTCTTTGACATATTCCGAATCGACTTCCAAAGCGTTATATAAATTTGGGACATGACCTTCCGGAAATTCCACATCTACCACTGCACTGATTATTTGTATTATTTTTCCTTTATTCATATATCATGAAAACTATTTATAATAAAAAGTTCTATCCACCCTCACGGTTTATTCAAATGCCATCCGGGCTGTCGTACTCCCAGACCAACATTTTGCCATCCAATCATTTAATAACTGTAAATCTTACTCAAATGCCATTCTGGCGGTCACCATATCGGCGATTTCGTAGGTTATTTTTTCCTGCCTTGCTTTATTAAAAGCTAAAGTCAAATCTTCCATAAAATCATTTGCTGCATCGGTAGCATTTTTCATAGCAATCATCCGGGCTGAATGTTCTGAAGCTTCCGCCTCAAAAATAGCTGCGCGTATCTGGTTTTCCAGGTAATGAGGCAAAAGATTATCAAGAACGTCACTTATGTTCGGCTCTATGACAAATTCCGAAAATTCAATTTTTTCTTTATCCCCGATCTCCTCGAATTTTTTAATTGGCAGTATAGCCTTTTTTGTCGGCGACTGCTTGAGCGCGGTCAAAAAGGTATTATAGGCGATATATATTTCTCTATATGTCCCATTTATAAAGCCTTCAACTAGTATTTGGGTTAAAGCTGGAACACTTTCTGTAAACGGAGTCTTTTCGGAAAAATCCGCCAATAGGTTTTTTCCGCTTCTCACCAAAAAACTCTGACTCTTTTTCCCCAGAGATATATAATCCACGTTCTTATCCTGACCGCACCAACTCTGTATCATACGGAATAGATTTGTATTTAACCCTCCGCATAAACCTTTATTGGTTGAAACCAAAACAATCATTAACTTTCCCTCAGGATTCCCTTCTCCCAAAAGAGGATGGTATTTCCTTTCGATATGTGAACCCAACTCACGTACAGCTGCCAAAATTTTCTCTGCATACGGCTTTCCTAAAATGGCTTGATCTTGTGCTTTTTTCATCTTTGATGCGGCCACCATCTCCATCGCTCGTGTAATTTGCGCAATATTCTGAGCCGATTTTATTCTTCTCTTAATAAGCCTTATGTTTGCCATTTATATTCAAAGTTAAAATGTTTTTTTGAAGTCTTTTGCAGCTTCAGTTAAATCCTTTACCAGTTGATCGCTTAATTTTCCTTCTTTTCTGATTTCGTTTAGGAGTTTTCTTTTTATTGTTTCCATATATTCAATATATTTTGTTTCAAACTCAGCGATTCTACCAATAGGAATATCATCAAGAAAACCATTTGCTCCTGCAAAAAAAAGTATCACCTGTTTTTCCACACTCATGGGTACATATTGTCTTTGTTTCAAAAGCTCAACCATCCTTGCCCCTCTCTCAATCTGTGATTTAGTCTTTTCATCCAAATCAGAGGCAAATTGGGCAAATGCCGCCAGTTCCCTATATTGTGCAAGGTCAAGACGAAGTCTTCCGGCTACCTGTTTCATAGCCTTGATTTGTGCCGCTCCCCCTACACGGGAAACTGACAGTCCCACATTGACAGCCGGACGAATGCCCGCGTAAAAAAGATCTGACTCCAGATAGATCTGTCCGTCGGTAATAGAGATAACATTTGTAGGAATATATGCCGATACGTCACCCGCCTGAGTTTCGATTATCGGCAAGGCGGTAAGTGAACCTCCGCCATTCTCCTTTGAGAGCCGGCATGCTCTTTCCAGTAGCTTTGAATGCAGATAAAAAACATCACCGGGATAAGCTTCTCTTCCTGAAGGCCGGCGTAAAATAAGCGAGATCTGTCTGTAGGCCCAGGCATGTTTGGATAAATCGTCATATATTACTAGAGAATCTTTTCCCTGATCCATAAAATATTCCCCAATCGCGCATCCGGCATATGGGGCAATATATTGAAGTGAAGCTGGATCGGAAGCATTGGCTGCTACAACAATTGTATGATCCATTGCGCCATTTTTTTCCAGAATATCTACAATCTGAGCCACCCTGGAAGATTTCTGACCTATCGCCACATAAATACAAATTACGTTCTGGTCTTTCTGATTAATAATCGTATCTATTGCTATTGCCGTTTTCCCAGTACTCCGGTCACCAATAATCAGTTCTCTTTGACCACGGCCTATTGGAGTCATACTGTCAATAGACTTTATACCTGTTTGAAGAGGGGTATCCACTGGATGGCGTTTTGTTACACTAGGTGCTACTTTCTCGATTGGATAAAATTTCTTTGTGGAAATAGAACCTTTTCCATCAAGGGCATTACCCAAAGGGTCAATTACTCTTCCTACCAACTTCTCACTTACACCAATGGACAATAGCCTTCCTATACCTTTTACGGGATCACCCTGACTTATCTTCAGATAATCACCCAAAATTATTACTCCTACTTCCTCTTCTTCCAAATTTATTGCAACTCCCAACACTCCGTGAGGAAATTCCACCATCTCTGAATATGAAAGTCGAGCAAGACCGGTTATCTTGGCTACACCGTCTGCCACGTCCAAAACCTCACCAGTAAAACCCGCTTCTACTTTCGCCTCATATGATTTTAATTTTTTTATTATTTCTTCTGCTATTTTTGAAGATCTGTCTAATTTAGGCATGATATTTTTTACAATCAAAAAATTTATAAAGAATTATGAAAGTAAAGTTTTTTTCACCAGATCCACTTGATGTTTCAAACTTGCATCCAAAAACCAATCGTTTACCTTTATTGTCAATCCGCCTAATATTCCTTTATTTACTTTATTGGTAACTTTCAAATCAGTCTTTAGAGTATTTTGGATGAATTTTCTAATAAATTCAGACTGTGGTTTTGAGAGGGGAATCACTGTTGTGACTACAATCTGGTCTGATTTCCTGTTTTTAGCCAACTCCGCTTCAAGCGATTTGGCAACTTCAGGCAAAAGCGCTCTCTCCCCGCTTTCTGAAAGATAATCGACTATCCCCCTCGTGACTATTTCCGATTTTTGCCTTTTTATTTTCATCTCATTAATTATAAATATAAAATCGGATGTGATTATGATTTATATTTATAATTCCTCATCAACGTCTCGATACGTTTATTTATTATTTTGATATGATCCTTGGCACTGATAACTTCTCCAAGTACCGCCTCAACCATATTTGAAGCAATCTCAACAGTTTGTCTTCTGAGATTCTTCTCCATCTCTAGCCTTTCCATAGTAAGCTCTGCTTGTCCTTTCTCCAATATGCTACTCGCCTCTTTATGAGCTTTTTCTACTATTTCAGCTTCAAGTTTGCGCCCCTCTTTTTTTGCTTCCTCAACTATTTTTTTAGCATCAAGCTTTGCGCGATCAATTACGTCCAGCCTTTTCTTGTCACTTTTCTCCATTTCAGACTTCATTCTATCAGCATATTCCAACCCTTCCTCTATTTTTTTCTTTCTTTCCTCAAGTTTTTTGGTTATTGGTTTATACAGAAATTTTGTCAGTATAAATACCATCAGAAAAAAGTTAAAAAGTTGGGTCAGAAGCTGAAATGGTTCAACACCTAATTTTTCCATAACTTATTTCGTTAAAATAGAAGAAAATACTATTTTAAGTAAATTTAATAATAAGAGCAACCACCAAAGCATAGATAGCAACTGCCTCAGCGAAAGCGACAACAAGAATCATATTAGTTCTGATTTTGCTCTCTGCTTCAGGATTCCTACCGATTGCTTCCAGTGCTCCCGCACCCAATAACCCTATTCCTATCCCAGGACCGATAGCCCCAAGCCCTATTGCTAATGCTGTTGCAATTGATTTTAATCCCTCAACTGGCATAACTTCCTCCTAAAAAGAAATTTTAATAACAATTTTTCCCATCAGACAAATTTTATTATCAATCCAACCACAAGTGCGTATATCGCGATCGCCTCAGCAAATGCTATACCCAATATCATGTTTGTTCGTATTTCATTTGCAGTTTCCGGATTCCTACCTATCGCGTTTAAGGCTGAACTGGTAATCATTCCTATTGCAATTCCCGGCGTCATACCACCTAACGCAACCGTTAATCCTGTCATTAATGTTTTTGTATCCATAGATAGTTTGTCACCTCCTTTCTATGGATAAATATTTATTAATGTTCTGTTTTGGTGGTAGCCACGGATAAAAAGACTGATGTCAGCATCGAAAATACTACCGCTTGTATAAATCCTACGAAAAGCTCAAGTCCCAGGAAGGGTAACGGTGCAAAAAGAGGCATAAGAAAAGCTATTACAGTCAACAAGACATCTCCGGCAAATATGTTGCCGAAAAGACGGAAAGAAAATGAAATAATTTTTGTGAATTCGGACAGAAGATCTAGAAGTCCTACAAAAAACATAATCGGGTTCTTGAAATTAAAAAATTTCTTGAGGTATGACGCTCCCAGCATCTTTAATCCATAATATTGAATAAGTAATACTGCAATCAGAGCCAATGCTAAAGTTGTGTTTAAGTCGGCAGTTCCTGGTCTAAAAATTGGAATAAAGACCCTGTGACCTGTCTCTATCTTCTCCAGTCCAATCGTACCTACTCCTGGCAGAAGCTCTACCCAGTTAAGAGAAATAATATATATAAAGTAGGTTGCCAAAAGAGGAAAAAATATTTTCGTTTTATCATGCATAACCGACTCAAAAAGATTCCACAGACCCTCTATCACTATCTCTCCAATAGATTGTAGGTATCCAGGCACTAAAGACAATTTTCTAGTAATCAAAAATGAAAACGCAATAAGAAGAAGCATTACAATCCATGTCGTCATCATTGCATTTGTGACGTTATAACCACCGCCTACACTAAATAGCTTCTCAGCAACCAATGATATATTAATTGAATTCTCTGCACCCATAGTCATTAAAAAATCTATTCCAATATCAATATTAGACTTATCTTATTTTCTGGCGGTACATTCTATCAATACATATCTATGATGACTTGCGAAATTCTATTAGAACTCGTCTCGATATTATTTTTTTGCTTCGATAATGTTGTTTTTGTCGGTCCTGAAATTAGAATTTTGAGATAGCTTCTAGTAGTTCTTTCCGTTAATTCTTTCACCCGGACCGGCTTTGAGAAATGATTGAAAATTAACGAAATGGAGTACTAGCCTTTTTCGCTTTCTTTCATGATAAAATAAATATTTGCCGCACTGATTATCAGTCCAAAAAAAATTAAAGAGAGAGTCATCCTAGGTGTCGTAAGTAATCTGCTATCCAAAAACTGACCCAGAATGGCTCCCCCCGCTATCGGTAAAGAAATTGAAAAACCTAATTCCGAAGCTAGTGAAATCATTGCCAGAAATTTACCTTTCTCCTTCTCATCATCCTTCCTCGGCTTCTCTTCCTCCTCAATTTCTTCCAACAACTTATCTTTGGTAAACTTCAATATCTTTCTTTTTTTTACCACTGGGATTATTTTAAGAGGAGTGTTTCACCAAGTCAAGAGGCTTTATATGCCGCTTTAACTCAACCCTAAAGGCTTTATGTCATCAGCTATTACCGTCAACCTGTCGTCTTTTTCACTCACTTTGCCTTTTATCAAAATCACACGATCTCTTAATAAATAGTTTTTTGTCTTTGCGTAAACGGAAGGAAACACAATTAATTCCACAGTTCCCGTCATATCATCAATTTTTATAAAAGCCATCTCATTATTTCCGTTTTTAGTGATAATTTTCTTTATTTGTGATATAAGACCGCCTACAATAATCTGACTTCTGGTCTGGGTCAGATTTGCTATCCTATGGGTGACCCGCGGCTGAAGTTTAGAAAGATAAGGCGATAAAGGGTGTTCAGTCAAATAAAATCCCAGAAGTTCTTTTTCGAATATTAATAATTCTTCTTTGGTAAGCTCCTCAATGTCTGGTATATCATCTTTTAATTCCTCCTCCTCATCAAAAGCAAAAAGACTTGTCTGGCCCTCCATTTGGCGTTTTCTCCTAGAGTTTACTTTATCTACAATTTGGGAATATGCTGCAAGAAGCGCAGCTCTTTTACCGAACTTATCCATCGCACCGGCCTTTATAAGACTTTCCAGTGTTTTTCTGTTTACTTTAGACAAATCGACACGGTTTATAAAATCTGTAAAAGACCTGAATTCCCCTCCTTTATCCCTTGCGCCAAGAATTGAGTCTATTGCAGCTGTGCCTACATTTTTTATAGCTGAAAGCCCGAACCTGATTTTTCCTTCATCTTCATTCTCCTTATTCATCTCAATAGTAAATTCTATATTAGAATTGTTTATGTCAGGCGGCAGCAATAATATTTTCATTCTCCGGCATTCAAGTATTGCCTGAGCGATTTTATCATCCCTGGCGGGCCCGGAAGCGCCACGGCTCTCTGCTGTAAGAACCGCAGTCATAAATTCAACCGGAAATTTAGCTTTCATATAGGCGGTCTGATAAGCGATAAGCGCATAGGAAGCGGAATGGGCTTTGTTAAACCCGTATCCTACAAATTTCTCAATAAGCGAAAAGATGTTTTCAGCTACTTTTTTTGTATACCCGCTTTTTATGCATCCGTTTATGAACTTTACTTTTTCTTTTTTCATTGCATCGGGTTTTTTCTTCCCGATGGCCATCCGCAATTTATCCGCCTCCACCATAGTGTAACCCGCCATTTGATTGGCTATTTGCATACACTGCTCCTGATAAACAGCTATACCATAGGTTTCTGCCAGCACTTGCTTTAATGCGGGGTGGGGATATTTTATCTTTTTGGGGTTTGCTTTTGATTCTATAAAACTCGGTATCCAGTCCATTGGTCCAGGCCGAAATAGCGCCACCATCGCTGAAATATCGGAAAATTTAGTCGGCTTCAAATCCCTTGCCAACCTGCGCATCCCTGCCGACTCAAGCTGAAACACGCCAGTTGTTTCCCCGGAAGCTATCAATTTATAGACATCGGGATCATTCAGGGAAATATCAAGAAGGTTTAAATCTTTCCCTTTTGTTTCTTTGACAAACTTGATACTGTTTTCCAATATGGTCAAATTCCTCAAACCCAGAAGGTCCATTTTGAGAAGTCCGACACCCTTTCCGTCTGCCGCATTCAAATCAAGACAATACATATCGTATTGGGTAATAATCCTTTCACCTTTGGTTTCCTTCTGCAAAGGCGTGTATGAAGTAAGAGGCTTGTCGGATATTACAATTCCAGCAGCATGAACTGAAGCATGACGGGCAACCCCTTCCAATTTCCTTGCCAGCTCAATCAATCTTTTTGTTTCCGGCTCATTCTGATATGCTGCTGCCAATTCAGGAGTAATTTGTAAAGCCTTGTCCAGAGTCATGGGAAAACCCTGCGCTCCGGGAGGAATCATTTTGGCAATTCTGTCCGGCTGGGCATATGGCATACCCAATGCGCGGCCGACATCACGTACCGCCTGCCTTGCTTCCATTGTCCCAAAGGTGATAATCTGCGCCACTTTATCGCTTCCGTACTTTTCAGTCACATATGCTATAACTTCATCCCTTCTGTCATCAGCAAAATCAAGATCTATATCAGGAGGTGACGGGCGGTCCGGATTTAAGAATCTTTCAAAGGGCAGATTATGCTTTATGGGGTCAAGATCAGTAATACCCATGCTATAAGCCACTAAGCTACCTGCAGCTGAACCACGGCCTGGCCCTACTGCAATCTTTTTTCCCTTTGCCCAATTGACAAAATCCGCTACTATAAGAAAATAAGTTGAATACCCTTTCTGGGAGATAATATTCAGCTCATAATCAAGCCTCTTTTTCAAATCACCAGTCACCTGATTGACTCTCCCTTTCAATCTTTCTTCAGCTAATTTTGCCAGGTAAATATCAGGTGTCGTATCAGAGGGAACCTCAAACTGGGGTAAAATAAACTTTCCCAACTCTATTTCTACATTGCAACGCTGGGCAATTTTTACGGTGTTTTCTATTGCTTCAGGATATTGTATAAAAAGTCCTTTCATCTCTTCAGGGCTTCTCATATAAAAATCTGGGGAAGAAATCATCGAAAGGGGTCTTCTGGATTCCAAAATCGTATGCTGGGTTTGAACACAAAGAAGAATCTCTTGTGCTTCTGCATCATCCTTACCGACATAGTGGATATCATTGGTTGCCACGATGGGCAATCCCAACTTTCTAGAAAGATCTACCAACTTTTTATTCGTCTCCTCCTGAATGGGAATTTTAGGGTGCTGTTGCAACTCCAGAAAAAATCTTCCCTCAGGAAATATCTCCATAAATTCCCGTGCTTTTTTTTCAGCCTGTTCCATCTGGTTTGTAAAAAGAAGATGGGGTACCTCCCCGTTGAGACAACCGGAAAGACATACCAATCCTTCACTATGATCACGGAGAATCTGCAAATCAATCCTTGGTTTGTAATAATACCCTTCAAGGTTCGCGTGTGTAACTAGCTTCATTAAATTCTTGTAACCGGTATTATTCTCTGCCAGAAGAATAAGGTGATATTGATCACTGTCCAAACCCTGCTGTTTGTCAAAACGGCTTCTTGCTGCCTGGTAAGCCTCCACGCCAATAATTGGTTTTATTCCTGCCTCCCTTGCCTTCAGAAAAAATTTCACAGCTCCGTACATGGCACCATGGTCAGTAATTGCCAGTGAATCCATTCCCAACTGTTTTGCGCGGTTGATCAAATCAGAAATCTTTCCCAGCCCGTCAAGAAGAGAGAATTCAGAATGAGTATGAAGATGTACAAAATCAGACATGATTATCTCTAAGACATTAATTATACATACTTTGTTAAAATTACGATAGAACTCAATTATCCTGTTGGATAGATAATCAATCTCTTCTATAATAAAGTAACCGAAATATGCAAACAAATGAGAGGCCACCAATACTCCAAAATCATATCGAGTCTGCTGACCCACGACAAAGTCCACTTTTCATCATCGATTCCAATCTTCATGTTGCAAAAATCAGTCAACGGGCTGCGTCAACATATGGAATTAAAGCTGAGGATTTTGAAAAAAAGACCGCTCTTGAACTTTTTAATGCTTTTAGACCGAATATGGAATCCCGACAACTTCTAAAGTCAGTATTTTCCGCCTCTAAAGAGGCTGGAAAACCGAATTCACTTGCAAATGAAACAGGAGAAATCATGGTCCATACGCCAAACGGAAAAATCCGTTGGCTCAAACTTGCTCCAAGATTTATAAACGAAGCAGAGACGCCTGGTAAAAGCGGTTTTGAAATTGAAGTACATGACATTACGTCGTATAAGCAACAGCAAGCAGTAAACGAAGCTGCAAAACAAATTAATCAACGATTGATTCCTAAAAAAATTCTTAGCAATATTCAAGCAATTTTATCAACAGTTCTTCCTCATGATAGGGCAAATATTATCTTTAACGAAAACGGTAAGTGGGTGATGCAGTTGAAATGGGAATATGAAGAAGCAAGTATCCCAGTCTTAAAAATGGGTTCAGAGGTGTTTGATGTAAATAATAGACCAACTCTTTCATGGATGAAACAATATATGCAACCTTTAGCAATCGCAAATACTTTAACTGATAAACGCTATGAGAATGGAAATACTGGTTCATTTGTAGCAGCACCTTTGGTAGCAAAAGATCAAAAAACTGGTGAAAATATAGTTCTTGGGTTTCTACAACTGAACTCTAATTCACCAAACCTATATAGTGAAGAAGATGCACAGCTTCTAATGTCATTTGCAGAACATACAGCCATTGCCATAAATAACGCAAGAGAAGCTGCAAAAGACTCTCTTACTAATCTATGGAGTAACGCCCATTTTAAGGAACACATGTATGAAGAGACAAGAAGAGCCATACGAGCGGGATCACCCATATCATTTCTCATGATGGACTCTGACCATTTTAAGAGTGTCAATGACACATATGGCCACATTCTGGGGGATAAAATGATTTGGGCTCATTCATATCTACTGCGCAAAATCGCCAGACAAGCTGATATCATAGGTAGGTGGGGTGGTGAAGAATATGCAATAATCCTTCCTGGTGCAGATAAAGTTCAAGCAACAACATTTGCACAATATACTTGTGCAATAGCAGATTATGTTCTACCCAAAGTATTGAACAATCTCGTAACCACACAAAACTTGTCTCTTGATAACGTCAAGGAAATAGCTGATATAATCGACAATGCTTTAATACAGTTTCCCAGACAAACACATCCAAACGGTGAAGGAATACCAAGAAAAAAAGAGGATGAGGTAAGACCACCAGGTACTACATTTAGTATAGGTATATTTTCATATAAACAGCGGGACTCCAACCTCTCAAAAGAGGGTATGCCAGATTCAGACAGTATAGCAAACATGATTATGAATTACGCTGATAAAGCTGCTTATTCTGCAAAGTTAGAAGGAAGAAACAGGGTGAGTGACGATTTCTTACATAACCAGCCTGACAAGGATTTTCTTCACGATCTATCTGAGGACTAACGCAATTTAAGTCCAACCTCATTGAATTGATTTATTTATTTATAAAGCTTAAAAGTTTTATGTGGATTTTTTCAGTAACGGCTTTTCCTTTAGCCTCCCTCATCACCTGGCCCACCAGAAACATAAGCGCGTTTTGCTTGCCGGACTTATAATCGGCAACAGCTTTAGGATTTTCGTCAAGCACTTTTTTGACAACTTGTTCCAATTCAATGTCCGATATCGTTGCTATTTGCGATTTTTGGGAAATGAGTTTAACTAATTCTTCGGGTGATATTTTTGAAATATCTGCCTTCTTATTTATTATCCAATTGGCAATAATCTTTGGGTTTACATCACTATTCTTTCCGCTTGACGCTTGATGCTTTATGCTTTCTTCAAAGTAATCCGCAGTTTCTTTCTCATCAGTCAAAACTGTCGAGTCGTATTCTGATAATGAGTAATTCTTCATAAACCTGGAAATTTTTTCATCCGGAAGTTCACAAATTTGAGATTTGAGATTTGAGATTTGAGATTTTGTCCACCTTACGGGAGGAATATCCGGTTCAGGGAAATACCTGTAATCCTGCGCTTCTTCCTTACTTCTTTGAGAATATGTTACACCTTTTTTCTCATCCCAACCACGCGTTTCCTGTTTTGGCGTAATCCCATCTTCCAATAACCTAATGTGCCTTTTAATCTCGAAATCTATTGCTTTCTTGGCAAAATTGAAGGAATTAATATTTTTCACCTCTACTTTATACTTAGGTAATTCCTCACTTTCCACTTTACGCTTAACGCTTAACGCTCGTACCGATATATTAGGCTCCAGCCTCATACTTCCTTCTTCCATATCCGCATCCGATATCCCCAGATACCTGACAATCTGATGCAGCTTTTTCAGGAAAATTCTGGCTTCTTCACTTGTCCTGATATCAGGTTCCGTAACGATCTCGACCAAAGGTACTCCGCTGCGGTTAAAGTCAATGAGTGATACATTCTTTCCCTCCACTTTCGCATGAAGAAGTTTTCCTGTATCTTCCTCCATATGCACTCTTCTAATCCTTATTCTTTTGGTTTTTTGGACTTGCGCTTTCTGATTTGATCTGTCATTTGAACTTGGGATTTTTATGTCCAAAAAACCGTTTACACAAAACGGTTGGTCATATTGGCTTATCTGATAGCCTTTCGGCAGATCCGGATAAAAATAATTTTTACGGTCAAATTTGCTGAATTCCGGTATGGCGCATCCTAAAGCCATCCCCAACATGACACACCATTCAACCGCCTTTCGGTTCGGGACAGGAAGTGCCCCAGGAAGACCCAGACAGACCGGGCAGCAGTGCGTATTGGGATCATGGCCGAAATAGTCTGCGCTGCATCCGCAGAACATTTTGGATCTGGTTTTTAATTCCACATGGATCTCAAGACCGATAACTGGCTCAAAATCAGACATACTTTCAATTTGATATAGTTACTTCCCCTGCTATACTTGTATTGAATAACTTTCTAATTTTATTTACCGTTTTGTAATTAGCCAAACCCCACATCAATTTTGTTGATGCAGCTTCAAGAGTCATATCCCTTCCCGGAACCGCCCCAACGTTAAGGACATTTTGGCCAACCTCGTACAACTGCATCTGCGTCAATCCCTTGTAACACTGGCTTATAACTACTACAGGTAGATCTTTCTGAATTGCTCTTTCTATTAAAGAAATAAAATTTTTGGGTATATTACCGGGCCCAAATGATTTTAGGATAACTCCTTTGCACTGGCTATCAATTATTTCATCTAAATACTTGGGACGAAATCCGGGAAAAAGATCAAATATTGCTATGTCAGGCTCAAACTTTGGTTTCAATTCCAATTTTTGCGATCCGGTTTTCTTTTCCTTTATAAACAGTTTCGGCTCAAGAGCAATTTCTCCCAATGGCGACCTCATGATGCTGTCAAATGCATCCAAACTAGATTCGCTTATTTTTGTAGCTCTATTTCCTTTTAATATTTTTGTTCCGAATACAATATAAATATCCGGTATGCCATAATTGATTACTAAGACGGAGTTGATTAAGTTGTTTATCCCATCCGTCACTATATCATCTATCGGTTTTTGGCCGCCTGTAAGAACAACAGGTTTCCCCAGATTTAGCAAGGCAAACGATAATGCGGAAGCGGTATAAGCCATTGTATCCGTACCATGAATGATGATAAATCCATCGTATTTAGAAATATTATCAGCAATTTTAATAGCAATTTCTGTCCATATTTTAGGATGGAAATTAGAACTGTCTATGTTTACAATATTTTCTATATCAATTGCGGCAATTTCCGACAGATGAGGGACTCTTTTTATGATATCTTTACTCTCATAATAGGGTGATAGATTTCCACGGTTATCTCTTTTCATTGCCAACGTACCGCCGCAAAAAAGTATCAGGATTTTTTTCATAGACTAGATTTTTTATGCCAATCTGTAACTTTTTGGTAAAAATGACCCAGTTTTAACAAAAGCGGCTCGGAAAACATCCTGCCCAATAGCTGCATCCCGACAGGCAAATTGCTTTTTGTAAAACCAACCGGAACAGCCAGTGAAGGAATGCCGACTGGCGTTTGACAGGTAAATATATCCGCCAGCATGTTTTTTATCGGATCTCCTATAAGCTCCCCAAGTTTTGTAGCGGGCATCGGTTCAATCGGCATTAATATCGCATCACATTCGGTAAAAGCCTTGGCATATTCCTTTATAAAAAGAGTCCTTCCCTGCTGGGCCTTTTTATAATAGGCGTCATAATAGCCGGCTGACAGGGCATAAGTTCCCAACATAATCCTTCTCATCGTCTCGCGAGTGAATTTATTTCTTCCGTTACCATATCTTATACCGTCATATCTTGCCAGATTGGAACTGGTTTCGGATGTACCGATAAGATAGTAGACTGGCACACCGTACTCCAGCACGGGCATGGAGATTTCCTTTATTTTTACTCCCAACTTCGCATATTCATCTGCTGCTTTATATATGAGCGATTTAATCTCTTTATCAACACCTTCTCCATAACATTCCTTAGGCATGCCAATGGTCAACCCCTTTATATCCCCTTTTAATCTGCTCTCATAGTCAGGAACTACTTCTTGTGAACTAGTAGCATCCAACGGATCTTTCCCGGCAGTAGCCTGCAGAACTATCGCGCAATCCTCCGCCGTCCTGGCCATCGGTCCCACAGTATCAAAAGAGGATACATAAGCGATACACCCGTACCTTGAAACACGCCCGTACGTCACCTTAAGACCGGTAATGTTACACCATCCCGAAGGATTACGGATTGACCCGCCGGTATCTTCGCCTATACCAAATACTGCCATTCTTGCGGCAATTGCCGCCGCATTTCCGCCGCTTGACCCTCCGGCCACCCGCGAGTGATCCCAAGGATTCCTTACGGGACCAAAATCCGTGTTCTCTGAAGAAGCTCCGTGTCCCCATGCGTCCATATTTGTTTTGCCGATTAGAATTGCTCCAGCGTCCAAAAGCTTCTGGTAAACTGTAGCGTTGTACGGCGGAATATATGTCTCTAATACTTTTGAGGATGCCGTGGTACGGACACCTTTAGTGTTATATGAATCCTTTATTACAAAGGGCAGTCCGTAAAGTAAAGAATTGATAGGGGATTTTTTATCTTTTTCTCTTGCCTCTTTTATGACTTCATCCTTATCTCTTAAAGTTACAAAAACATTCAGTGCGGGATTTAGTCTTTCAATATTCTCATAGCATTCGTACACAAGATCTTCGCTGGAAAACTTTTTCTCCTTCAAACCCAATGCCAGTTCTTTAATACTCTTTTCTAAAAGCATACTAATCCTCAAAAATTGCGTCCACTACAAAATAACCGTTATGTTTACGAGAAGCATTTCTTAACACTTCATCCTGTGACAATGAGATGCCGACTTTGTCTTCCCGCATAACGTTTTCCATGCCGGTCACCTGGCTTGTCGGCTCAACATTTGTAGTTTCCACTTTGGAAACCTGTTCGACAAGGTGAAGAATTGACGACAGTTGATCCTGAAAATTCTTCAACTCCGCCGCAGACAGATCCAATTTCGCCAATGTTGCTACATGTTTAACTATGTCTGTGGTTAAAATATTTTTTCCTTTTGGCATATGCTAATTTTATCTTTTTAGATCACCTATTGCCAGTAGAACATTAAGGCCAGACTCTTTTTCCGTCTGACCTTAACATTTGATCTACCTGAAATTTATGTTATAAATTCACTAAATATCTGTCTATCTCCCAATCAGTGACAAAAGTCCTATAGGCATCCCATTCCTCTTTCTTTGCCTCCAAATACCTTCTCCAAGTATATTCACCAAACGTCTCTTTTACCAGCTTGCCTTTTCTTATTTCCTCCATCGCCTCATCAAGGGAGGCCGGCAGCTTGGTGATATAATACTTGGCCAGTTTTTCATCATCAAATTCAAACAGGTTTTCCTCAACCGGCCCTGGAGCTTTCATACTTTTCTTTATTCCATCCAAACCAGCCTTAAGCAAAACTGCCAATGTCAAATAAGGATTGCTTGAAGGATCAGGACACCTTATTTCAAGGCGTGTCGCCTTATCCTCAAGCCCCTTGGAAACTCTGGGTACTCTAATTAATGCCGATCTGTTAATCCGTGCCCAACAGGCATAGACCGGAGCCTCAAATCCCGGTGTCAGCCTCTTATAAGAATTTACAGTCGGGGCAAAAACACCGGTTATCTCTCTGACGTGAGAAAGCTGCCCGGAAAGATATTGATATGCCACACGGGAAAGCCCGTATTTATCTGTCCTGTCATAAAAGACATTTTTACCGTTTTTCCACAAACTCTGGTGTGTATGCATCCCGCTGCCGTTTATACCGTAAAAGGGCTTGGGCATAAATGTGGCATGAAAATTATGCTTGAAGGCAATAAATTTTGCCGCCATTTTCAGGGTAATGGTATTATCAGCAGTTTTTAACGCCCGGTCGTAGCGGATATCTATCTCATGCTGGTTGTCTGCCACCTCATGCGTACTTGTTTCGGTAGCAATTCCCATACTGTCTAATGCTTCCATAATTTCCCTTTTTATGGTGTAAGTCTCGTCCATGATTAGGTTGAAATAAAATCCGTTTCCCCGCGATACACGCATTATTTTCCCTTCATCATCTTTTGGAAAAAGGAAAAATTCACATTCCGGCCCGGCAAAATACTCATACCCCAGCAATTTAGCTTCAGCCAACACTCTTTTGAGTATATTGCGTGGATCTCCTTCAAACGGCTCGTGGTTGGGTTTGTAGACATCGCATATCAGTCTTGCTACGCGGCCTGACTCGATATTGTTTCTCCACGGCAGGAGGGAATAAGTTGCGGGGTCCGGCATCAGGAACATATCAGACTCATGTATCCTGGCAAAACCTTCAATCGATGACCCGTCTATCCAGACTCCTTTTTCCAAAGCTCCCTCAAGGTTATAGACCGGAATAGTTGAACTTTTGATATTTCCAAGGAAGTCTGAAAATTGCAGATCAATAAATGAAACTTTATCCTTTTTTGCTTTTGCGAGAATTTCCTTCGTCACATCTTTTGACATATAAATTCCTCTCTGGAATGAACGTTTATAAAATAGGGTAAAAAAACTTACTTTGTCTTCTGTCCCCCTACAAAAAATCTCCCGCCCCTTTTTGTCACTTTTGGTTTGGGAGACTTCAGCGTCTCATCCACATCATTGTGGAAATATAATACGTATACTAATTTACAAAATACCGCTTTGTCAAGACTCAAATTTCATCCTGTCAGCCAAAATTACAGCCTCGGCAATTTCTTTAAGAGACTTCCTGCTGTCCATGCTTTCCTTCTGAATTATCTTATATGCCGCTTCTTCGCTCAGGCTCCTCCTTTTCATCAGTATTCCTTTAGCTTTTTCTATCAGCTTTCGCAGTTCCAGAGCCTCCCTCAATGACAGTGTTTCCTCAATAAGCAGTGCGTTCTCCAGAGCTCCTCCTACCAGCTTACCAATTGCGGCAAGAAGGTTTATTTCCATCTTGGTATATTTATGCTTTTTCCTGTACTGTATATTTATAACTCCGGCTACACCGTGCCTGTTGAGAATCGGCACCGACAAAAAGCCTTCAAACCTGTCTTCAGGCAACGAACTGATTGTCTTAAAGCGAACATCTTTATAAGCCCCCTCCTCTATCATCACCGTTTTTTTCTCTTTAGCCACCCAGCCAGTGATACCTTCTCCCAATTTTAATGACACTTTCTGCAAAAGCGAGGGGTGGGGATTTTTGGATGCCCGAAGAGTCAATATCTGCTTTTGGGAATCATAAGTATATATGAGGCACGAATCACCTTTTGTCACTTCAAGGGCAATTTTTACTATTTCGCGGAACAATTCTTCTATTTCAAGGCTGTGTACGCTTTGGGCTATGCGGTAAAGAAAGGATAATTCCTTTTCGAGTTCCTTTATTTTGTTGTCTTTGGTCATATATCCTTCAGATTAAGACGCTTTAGTATAAAATCGTGAGCTTTCCATTCTAATTCATCATCAAGAGGCTCCAATTTTATCTCTTTTTTATACCTGATTTCAAGCGACTTGGCTATAAGCCAGTCGGCAATATGGGGATTTTTGGGTAAAAAAGGACCATGAAAATAACAGGCAATCACATTTTTATATACCGCACCCTCAGTCCCGTCCTCACCGTTGTTTCCAAAGCCTACTAATACTTTAGCGAAGGGAACGGCGTTTTTACCAAGATATGTCCTTCCGCCATGATTCTCAAAACCTACAACAGTTTTCCTGTTATTTGAGATTCGAGATTTT
>CAZFNL010000050.1:0-1762 GCA_964520615.1 uncultured Gammaproteobacteria bacterium | reverse complement strand
TGAGCGCTGGAAAGTCTTCCATAAGGAAATCGTCGAAAAAATGGCAGATCAAACCAATCTTGAGAAACAACTGGTCAGGGAAATAGACGAACATAACATTCCTTTTATCGAAGAAATCATTGCGGATGTCTTCGGTAAGAGCTATATGACACTGACCAATTATCAAAAAGAGCTTGCCCGTATACTTTCAGAGATAGGAAATAGAGGTTATGCAATTATTGTAGGCCGCGGAGCGCATAACCTTTTTCCGCACGCTTTGAAAGTGCGCGTAATCTGTGAAATGCAACAGCGCATCGCATGGAAGATCAAGTACGAACGACTTACGCGATCCGCAGCAATACGAAGAATCAAAGACTCTGATGACCAGCGCTATGAGTTTGAAAAAGCAATGTTTGGGCATGATTTACGAAAAGCTCACCATTATGATCTGGTTATCCGCACCGGGCCGAATCTTTCGATAGAAGACGCAAGCGACCTTATTGTAAGAATGGCAAAAAGAAGATTTAGACTGTGAAAAACTACAAAGCTCCATTTCTTTAACTTCTCTAAACTCTCTTTATATGTTGCAGATAGTATGTATCGATACATACTATGTTTATATACTTAAAAGAAAATATGCTTTAATTACAATCCAAACTAGCTATTTTGTCGTTTATAATCCATAGACATTGAACAAACTCGGGAGTTATATTCAACTGTAATGTCACAAGTTTCTAAGCGCTATTTGCCGGAAGAAAAGTTCGATAAAATATTCAGTATATTTTTTGAAATTATCTCTAGCATTTTTGACAAAAAAGAGGCGGAGGCAATTTTATCCGAACTGCTAACTCCTACAGAAAAAATAATGTTAGCTAAACGAATCACCTGTTTTTATTTACTGAGAAAGGAGGTATCTATTTACCAAATTGCTGAAACAATTAAACTCTCTACGTCAACTGTGTCGTATTTAAAACATATTCTATCCGAGTCTCCACAAATCCAAGATTATTTAGCAAATAAAATTAATCACGAAAAAATCAAAAATTTTATGGAGGATTTATTAGTTGAGTTTCTTTACGGTGGACTACGAAAGGGGTCGAATTGGAAGACAGATAAAAAAATGTACTACCAGCATAAACAAAAACGCCAGCAACCCCTGTAAGTAAACGTTTGATGTATCGATACATCGTATACGAATGTTTATTTCATTACAATAGTTAAGACTCTATATCAATTTTCTGAATCATTGGAGTATGTTAAAGCGGGAGTCGTCTGGGTTGTAAGCTAGAATATTGGCGATAAAAGCTGATGAGTTCGTCGGGACTTGCATTATTCGCATTCCTCATGTAAACCCTGACGGCTCTTTCTATTCTTTGCAAGTCCCAAATCACACCCGTCATTTCTTTAATATCTTCTATATACAAAGTTCCCCCCTGAACATTAAGACTCTCTATAGAATCAGTCATATAAACAAAATTTGCTTGAAAATTTGGTCCTTTTATTCCCGGATCAGTTATAACCATTGAACGACCTTTAATATTAATAAATTCATAGCCAAATCCTATTTCTACCGGAGATAATTGTTCTCGGTAGTGATGGCTTTCAGACATAAGTTTATATTTTCTCTATATCCAATTTTACCGAAGGACTCATGGTTGATTTGATATATGCTTTTTTCACGTGAGCTTTCCCGACTGCCAAAATGAATTTTACGGCATTTTCTTCGAGGTTTTTTGTCTCAAACGAGCTTTTTCCGATCATCTGGTGAACCAGTGGAAATTTT
>CAZFNL010000049.1:0-5220 GCA_964520615.1 uncultured Gammaproteobacteria bacterium | reverse complement strand
ACACGTTTTACGGTTGATAACCCCGAAAAATTCAGGGAAGAAGCCCGGGATAAGGCTATCCAAAATGCCAAAGACCAGGCGCAAAAACTGGCGCAGAATCTTGGTATTTCATTGGGTAAAATTACAAATATAGTGGAATCCAATCCCGGTCAGCCGGTAAATTATGATTATGGATTGTCTTCTGCAGCACCGAAAGTCGGTCTGGGAGGTGGAGGTCCGCAAATCGAGCCGGGAACACAAACAGTCACATCCACAGTGACGCTATACTTCGAGAAAAGGTAAGCTGCAAATATAACTATCAACAACCAAACACTTAACCACTAACTTCCATATATTGACTTAGTCTTCCTAAACTCCTACTATTGTTATCATGAAAAGGATAAAGAAAAAGAAGGGTATCCATCGGAGTAAACATATAGACAAAAAAATCCTTTTAGGTCTGGGTCTTATAGTTCTCTCTAGTACAATTTTTGTCTCCAGCCATTTCCTAACAAGCGGATCAGGGGACATAAGGACGCAGGCAAGTGTTGAAGACGATCAAAAATATTGTGTCAACCAGCCGTCCTGCTGCAATGACATTATAAAACAGTTTAATCAGCACGGAGGGGATATTTCCGATTTGCCGGACAGCGATCAGCCCTATCACGCATGCGACTGGCCGATAAGGGGGTATTGCCAGTTGTCTATCTGTAATCAGCTGCCGGGCGGGAAAAAATACAGGGGCGAATGCGGCTGGTATTGGATTTTTCATGATAAGGGTGGGAATTCCGCCGGGCTAGGGACAAATACTCCCAACGGCTACGGTTGCATGATAGGGGATACTGAGTCGACAATGAGGCCTAAATACGGACCAGACGGTTCAACTATCGCTCCGCCCACTCCTACATCCCTTCCTCTTCCGACTCCTTTACCTACAGCAATCCCTACCGTGGTTATTTCGCCTACTTCTATCCCAACACAAGTTCCTTTAGCGACAGTAATGCCTACGTCAATTCCCACCATGGTCTATCCTACCAATCCACCTCAAGTGTATCCGACAACTTTTGTATTGCCAACAGTGTACGTGCCCCCACCAACAGCAACGCTAATTCCCACTCCGACTAGCGTACCTGTCATAAAAATCATAGGGAATAATTTGGGAGATTTTCTACAAAGGACAAAGGAATCAATAATTCAGTTTCTTACAGTAGTATTACCCTGATAGGGTGGGATTGGAGAAGATTTGGTCAGCTTTGGCGAAGAATTGGATTTCAGAAAGATCCGGTCGGTCTTGGCAGCGAGGATAAAGTCATTTAGATGCAGACCTTTTATGGCATGAGTGAAGCAGGTGAGTTTGACTTTATTCCAGCCGTAGACAGCGATATTGGGATGGTGATTTTCGGACTCTGCCAAGTCTGCCACTTTGTTTACAAAACTGATGGCCTCCCTAAAATCCTTCAACTGAAAGCGTCTCACCAGTTTTCCTTCTTCGAGTACCCATTGGGGTACCAGGGGCATATATTTTTTTATTTCCTCTTCAGTCAGCGGAGCCACTCCTCCTTCACACGGCACACATTTTTTTGAAGTAAGAGAGTTATTCATAATTCGTGTCTGATAAATAGAAACTGGCCTTCGCCGAAAGTTTTCGGGTGAAAGAGTGCAAAACTCCCTTTGAGCTTTTTCCCCTCCAATATAAACTTATACTCCGTTTCATTTCTCTCTTCCAGTGTGTAAGTGCCAGCATCCCATACTGTTACCTCTCCGGCGCCATATTGTCCTTCCGGTATATTTCCTTCAAAATCTATATAACTGTCTGGATGGTCAGGTGTAGCCATGGCTAGCCTTTTTTCTTTTGCCGATTGAGGCGGGCCTTTGGGTACTGCCCAGCTCTTCAGGACTAGTTTTCCGCTACCATCAGGGTTTTCGGGCATCTCCAGTCTGAAATCCCAGTGTAGACGGGTGGCATGATGTTCATGAACTACAAATCTGTACATACTTGGACATAATATCTATCTGCTATAGATCTTACAGCAGTATCGAAAAGATTCAAAAATAGTTTTCAGGTATTTGATTTCCAGATTGCTAAGTCAGAGTCGTCTACACTCCCGTCTCCGTTAAAGTCTGCTCTTGTATTTCCGCAATTGCTTCCGCTGGCTGCTTTGTTGCATTGACTATTTAACCAAATGGAGTAGTCGATCAAGTCTACTGATCCATCGCAGTTGGCGTCTCCTTCTTTTTTTCTGGGGCAATCGTTTCCGGTTGGAGTTGCGGTAGCTGAGGATTGCAAATTATTTGATTGATCGTTTGAAGTGGGTGTAGGAGTATTTGGTTCTTGGCTTGGGGTAGTAAAAATTGAGTCAATACACCCGTAAGGCGTATAGTAATCCTGTCCGGCGGTACAATTTGGACTGATAGGATTTCCGTTTACATCGACTATATTTACACCTACGTGAGTTTCAACAGAAGAGTCAGTTGGCTTTATTCCAGGCCAGGGAACAGAAACTGTGAATTTATCGCCAACTTTTAACGGTGTAGAATAATCTGTGGTATAACAAGTCTCACCGGACCAGTAAACTCTATTTGAATCGGTTTTTAGCCCTTCACAGATTGCACCATAATCTATACTTTTATCAGTTGGTTGTACAATTACTGTCCAAGCTTTTTGAAGGTAATAATCTCCTTCAGGCAGGGAGACTATTGTACCGTCTACAGGTACGGAGCTAATAAAATCTGGCCAACAGACTGCAGTGTCAGGTATGTTGAAATTCACTTCACAAGCATTCGATGGTTGTGTTGGTGTAATGGTGTTGATAGGAGTAGTTGTGGGAGTCGTGGGTGGATTAATGTGGCAGCTGGGGGCATCATTATTCATTGGTGATTTTGCGTAAAGTATAACTGTTTGACCCGGACCGATAGATGTAGTTTGATAATCATTGATATTTTGGATATCTATATTAGTACCATTGGCTTTATATGAAGCAAGTCCCACGTCATACGTGCAAGTTTTGGTATTGTTGTTAATAGTGCCTCTTATATATCCAAAAGGTAAGCTTGCCATATTGTCGTCAATTGATCCAGTTAGATAGTGATTGCCTACCGGATCGTCGCAGCCGGCGGATAGAGTCGGTATAGTGGTAGGTGAAGGAGTAATAGGAACAAGAGTGCATCCGTCATAAGTGAGGTTTGAGGCCGTAGCGATAAGTCTTTTGTAAAAACTATAACGGGTTCCTCCGGCAAATGACATAAGAGTTTGGCCCCAGTAAAGGTCAGCCTGATATTGGCAGTTGTTGCAGGTATTTGGTGTAGGCGTTGGTGTGTTAGGAGGTGTAGGAGTAAGAGTGGGTGTAGGCGTTAAAGTAGGTGTTAAGGTTGGGGTAAGAGTTGGAGTAAGAGTGGGTGTAGGCGTTGGTGTGTTGGTAGGCGTGGGTGTTATAGTTGGTGTAGCAGTTGGAGTAATTGTAGGTGAAGGGGTGGGGGTCGGAGTAGTTAAGCCGTACCAGCAGAAATCGTGTTCTGGAAGCGGTTGATCATTGCCAAAGCCGGCATCAAAAGAATAAGCAGAAGTGGGTATAAAATAACCTGTTCTTGGTACTTCAGGAGGTCATAGAGATTGTCCGGCAGCATCCACCGATGCTGGTCCTATAAGATTCTGGTAATAACCGTCAATTCCACCTGCACAGTCAAATCCGGGAACATAGCAGTATGCCGGTCCCCCCAACAAAGCGTACCAACCTGCACCTGCTGGTGTCCCATTACTATCTTTACAGCTTCCATCAAGCATATATGTAAGCGGGCCATTAGTGGTTTTTACCGTCCAATCTCTTGGCTGTTTTCCGTGTCCAGGGTCTGTATTGTTAGTGAGTTGACGCATGCGCGGATATATACCCCGTTAAGACCGATATTTGTACCACACCAGGTGACGTGTCCGAATGCGCCTGCAATAGCGTAGGCAGGTTTTGCTAGAGAAGATCTTAATATTATTAGAGTGCTTCCCAGAAAAAGGAGAAATGATATTCTGAAAAATCTTTTTTTCACTTCAGTTGAATATAGTGATATTGAAACTACTTTTCTGTTTATCTATCCAGTTGGATAGGTCACCTTCATTACTGTTTGTAATATTAGTAATGGTCCAGATTGCGAAAAATTCCTCTCCAATATTAGATGGTTTGGGGTTTTGTTGTTCAGTAATAGTAGATATTTGGCCGGGTTTCAGATGTAAAACCGTATCTTTTATCTGTTGGGAAGGAAAGGCAATTGTATCAGGTGATACATTGTCAAAAAGATAGACAGCATTACCTTTGTAATTTGGGTCTAAGTCTGCAAGCGAACCATCGTTTTTTATCTGGTTGCCCGCTTCTGAAAATGTGATTTTTCCAGATATTAAATTCTGGTAAATAGCCTGAATTTTGTTTTGAGCGATAGTCCGCGCTTCATCAATGGTGTATTTGGTAGGAGGATTTACGTTGTGGTACCATATGGAAATTCTACCTCCAGATATTTTTTCCTCAAGCTTATTATTAAAAGAATCCTTTAACTTTTCTAGTGTATTCTCTCTCTGTTGATAATCTTTGTCGATATTATCAAAGATTGACTGATTGAGGTTGACAGTGCCGAAAATCTGCGGATATAGCTGGCTTGCCTGGAGCAGTATTGAGTCGTCGATTAATTCCGACAGGACTTTATATTTCAGATTGGCCGCGCTGGTACTGGGTTTTATCAGTTCAGAGTAATATCTAGAATAAACGGCATAATTCAGATCTTTATTGTAAATACTTTCTTCACCGACCTTTGCGGCAACATGTTCCTGGGGTAAAAACGGTCCTTTATTATTCAAGATATCTGATAAAGCAACCGGTGGAAGGGTAATGGTAGGAAAAATAGAAGCGGGAGGTGTGTATATAGCAGCTTTAGGAAAAATATTTACCTTATTTAGGGCAGCCAGTAGGACAAAGGGTAAAAGCAATAAAATCAAGATGAGGGTCAATTTCTGGCCTCTGTTTTGTTTATACCAAAAATATAAAATCTTACTTTGAGGATTTTTTTCTGCATATGTATTAATTTAAGTAAATCAGTGGGGAAATGTTTTGTCAAGCTGAGATAGGGTCTCCAATAAAGACAGTGGGTAGAAAATCGATCTCCAGCTTGTTTTATTAACGAAATCTCAATACAAAAGTAGTAGGACACACTTTTTACGAAAGGAGATCCTACTACTATGGGTAAATCTATCACGGGAATCCTCCA
>CAZFNL010000048.1:0-27271 GCA_964520615.1 uncultured Gammaproteobacteria bacterium | reverse complement strand
GTTATGGTACGAGTTTCGCGCACAATTTTAATATTACACGGGTGACGCAAGCCAGGTACTCCTTCTGGTGTGGCGTTTAGTACTTGAATCGTCATGTGTTAATCGGAATAATGCTATGACTTAATATCATATTAAGAGCTCCATCTCTTCAAACCCGACACAACAGAAGGGTGGCGCGCGACAGGACCCGAAATATAATAAAGTGAAACTCGTAATTAATTTGGTTATGGTTGGAGTGTTGTAAGTTAAAATTTATCAAAAAGGCAAAGACAGTGATACTGTGGATTGAGAGTTCTTTTTGGAGGAAAAGGAAACCGGTATTTCTCTTTTTCCTCCTGCCGACTGGAAGTATACTTTTCCCTCTTTTTTACCATACTCATAAAGAGCTTTTGTGATTTCCACATCGTGGAGGCAGTATTTTATCAGTTTATCCCATTCACCGTTTCGGAAAAAGTCTATCGCCATAAATCCGTGTCCGTTTTTCTTCTGTCCCAAAGTTGATCTTGCCAGATCATCCAAAGCCACGCGAAACCCGAGCGATCTTTCTACCTCGGAAAGTAAATCAAGAGTTGCAAACTGGTTAAAATTGCCTACATAGTAGGGAGATAAGACCGGCAGGTCAAATTTGTCAATATTAAAGCCTATTATCTCAGAAGCATGTTCAAGTACGGAAAAAAGCTGGGAAAAGTTTTCCTCTTTGTATGCCTCATATTTATCAGTGGCATAATCATATAAACCCACGACAGATACTTTCAGTTTCTTTGGGTCATACCCGACTTCCTGAAAAGTAAATTGTGTCTCAAGGTCCAAAACTACCGGTTTTGTCAACATATATTTACTCCACAAACACTTCCACCCTTTTCATACGGTGATGCAAAACTTCTATTGTAGTCGATAAGAAAAGTCCCAAAAAGACTAATCCTCCACCCACAAGAAAACCTGTTGTCATTTTCTCATCCAAAAGAATTATTTCAAGCGCGGCAGTAGTTATCGGCTGTATATAAGAAGCTAAACTAACAGTCAGGGTCGATAAATGGCGTATCGCGTATTGCTGCAGAATATAGGTAAAAAAAGTGCCGCATAGACCCATATATATTGCCGCAAGAACTCCCGTTAAAGGCAGGAAAACCGGTTCATTAAAATAGATTAATTCCCCTGCGGCAAGAGGAATGGAAAGAATAAAAGATAAAAGTATCGACACGCCTCCAATCTCTATCGGTGAAAAAAAACCGGACATTTTCTTAGACAAAAGAATAAAAGCCATCCATCCCAGCATAGCTATCATAATAAGCAAGTTTCCAGTAAGACCTCCGGCAATAGTCGTTCCTTTTTCCATAGCCGAAAGAATTACCAAAAGAATTATGCCCAATAAACCGATAACCACGCCTATTCCTTTACTCCAATGGTATTTCTCACGCAAAAAAAGAACACTTACTGTAAGTATTAGTATCGGCATAACAGCATAGATGAGCTGGCTTGCTGAAGCTGTAGTGTATTGTATTCCCAAAATAAAAAAAGCCATATTCACCATCGAAAGCGGAGAAATAATGACTAAATTTTTGAAATGTTTATTTTCCCACGGTTTCTTTTTCAATACAAAAGGAATAAAAAAAGCAGCCGCCACCAGAAGCCGTAAAAATAATAGTGTAAAAGGATGAATTTCTGTCACCGCAACCCTGGCAATCACAACCATGAGGGACCAGAGAATTACCGTTCCGAAAAGAGCCAATATTGCCTTAGTCTGTAGAGTCATAAAGTCTTAAAATCTATTTTCTCGAATGCCAACTTGAGCCACGGCGTGTAACTGTCGGGATTTTTTTGAATATCTTTTCTCAAATCAGCGGGTAAGATCTTTTTCGTATCCTCTATTTCCACAGGATTTGGTTGCATCTCTTTATCTGATTTGCCAAGAAGAACATGACAGAATTCGTTTTCCGCCCCGTCTTGAAACTTGGCAAAATAATAAAAAGCTCCAATATCGGTAAATTTGACATCCACGCCCATTTCCTCCCTTCCTCTTCTCTGCGCCGCCTTCTCGGGTGTTTCCCCCGGCAATACATGGCTGACTACAGAACCATCCCAAAAACCTCCCCAAAGTGATTTTCCCTTACTTCTTTTTGTCAAAATAATATCGCCTTTATTATCACGTATCAATGCCATAAAAGCCAAATGGGGCCTACCTGTACCGCTATGACACTGTTGCCGGCTTGCCAGACCCAGCGGTTTACCCGCCCTATCGACCAACACCAAAATCTGATTTTTCCTCTCGCCTTTTAGGTCATGAAGATTACTATTTTCCATTTCTATCCTTCTCTTTCAAATACTTACACTGTAGTTCTTATCGAAATGTTTGATGCTAATAAATACCCATTATTTCAGTACAAACTTCTCCAACACATTTTTCACTCCCTCCTCCTCATATGAGGGTGCAATATAGTCAGCAATTGCTTTGAGATCCTCTACCGCATTCCCCATTGCCACTTTCAATCCGCAAGCCATAAGAAGAGGAAAATCGTTATAACTATCACCAATTCCAACTACCTCATCTTGAGTAATACGCAGAAAATCTAAAAGCTTAGCAACAGCAGTCTGTTTAGTGGCATTAAAATTGGTTATATGCACCGATTGGCTTTTTTCTCCAGTGCCTGAAATACTTCTTGTGACGTGAATATCAGAAAACCTTTTCAGATTTTGACACAGATCCTCAGCTTTTTGCGGCGTCACACCTAAAACCAATATTTTACTTATCTTCCAGTTTATTATTTTTAGAGGATCAATCACTCTTTCCTCACCGTCTGCCACAATAACATTTAGTGATTTGTCTGCGGTCAACTCATGTACTATCTTCTGTGCTGTATTTTTAGCCATATACGATTCCCAAATATATTCTTTTTTAGAACAATCATAAATTTTTGCACCGTTATCCAGAATTATCGGTGAATGTAAATTAAACCCGTTTATTATCTCACGCACCCATGGAAGAGACCGGCCTGAAGCAATACTGAAAAATACTCCCAAATCCTGAACTTTCTTTACAGCTTCAATTAGGCTTTCTGAAGGTTTTGGGGAAGGAACTTCCGAAGGAGGAAACAGAGTACCATCTACATCCGCAATAACAGCCTTATAATTCATAAGAAGCTCCCTTTCAGCAGCTTTATAGCCTGCATTGGATTTTGAACCATCCGGTAAAGAGACGATAAATCATGACCTATCAATCCTTCTTCCTGCAGGCTATCAAACAGCTTTTCCAGATTTTTGTAAATACTGTCAATAAGTATCATGGGTCTATCGGGTAAGATCTCACCTTTCCTTTTTAGCGCCAATACTCCAGATACTTCATAAATTGTACCCAAACCACCTGGAAGAGCCAGAAACCCGTCCCCTATATCCATGAGTTCCCTCTGTCTTTTGCGCAAATCATAATACATTCTCTTTTCGGATAAATAGGTACTATGTTCCCGTCCTTTTACATTCAGGCAAAACCCGATTGTTCTGCCGCCATTTTCAAAAGCTCCGCGCATAGTCTCATTCATAAGCCCCGGACCTCCACCGGTCACCGTAATAAATCCTTCCCGGGCCAATAGTTTTCCCGTCTCATAAGCCATGGAAAAATAATAACTTTCCCTCTCTTTTTTGCATTCATTGGCAGCAAAAACCACTATATGTTTGCTCATGAAAATTAATTATACTTCTTGCATTTGAAACTGCAATCAGCATATACCCAACGTAGTTCAGTTTGCAACGCAAAATGAACTTACGGAGGGTTATACCGATACATTTAATTGCAAATTCAAGTAAAAGAGGTATATACCATTCTAGACTATCCCGAAAAATCGGGATGCAGTAAGAAGGGTAAATATATAATTTTAAGTACAATAAACATATAATAAGGAAGTCATATGACTCAAAACGAAGCTTTTGACATATTAAAACTGGGATATAATGTCTATATCACAGGCCCTGCCGGATCAGGAAAAACGCACCTTCTAAACAAATACATAAAATTTCTTCAGTCAAAAAACACATCCGTTGGCATTACTGCCTCCACAGGCATTGCCGCAACACACATGGATGGAATTACCATCGATTCGTGGTCCGGCATAGGCCTCAGAGATTATCTTACAGATAAAGATCTACAAGAAATCCTCAGCAAGCATTACCTTCGTGACCGATTTGCAAAGACCAAAGTTCTCATTATTGATGAAGTATCAATGCTCCATGCCGCAAAACTAGACATGCTTGACACGATACTTAAAAACGCGCGAAAGACTGACACTCCGTTTGGCGGTATACAAATAGTCCTTTCTGGAGATTTTTTCCAGCTTCCGCCTTACAGCCAAAACCGGGCAGAAGTAGATTTTATATTCAAATCACACATCTGGCCTAAGATGGATCTAAAAATCTGCTACCTTGGAGTATCATACAGGCAAAAAGATACCGCCCTTCTCAAAATTCTAAACGCAATAAGGGAAAACGACATCACGCCGGAAATTTTATCCATCCTTGAAAAAAAAGTGCAAACAGTCGAAATTGATAGTAGTATTACCCCAACTAAGCTTTATACCCACAATGTTGACGTTGATGCCATAAACAATTCTGAACTTGAGAAGATACCGGAAGAATCCCAGTCATATACTATGTACAGTATGGGTGAAGAAGGGCTGGTAGCAATGATCAAACGATCATGCCTTGCACCGGAAAATCTGGTACTAAAAAAAGGGGCGCTTGTCATGTTTGTCCGCAATAATTTCGACAAAGGATATGTAAATGGAACTTTAGGAAAAGTCGAAGGGTTTGATAGTGACAGAAATCCAATCGTCAAGACTGCTGACGGTAAAAAGATAAATGTGGAATATGCCAAATGGACAGTAACTGAGAATAACAAAACACGAGCTGAGGTATCCCAAATCCCTCTGAGATTGGCATGGGCCATAACAGTCCATAAAAGCCAGGGAATGACGCTTTCCGCAGCCGAGATAGATCTCTCAAAATCATTCCTACTGGGTATGGGCTATGTAGCTCTGTCCCGAGTACGGTCGCTCTCAGGCATAAGACTTTTAGGGTTTAACAGTATTGCTCTACAAGTAAATCCTGAAATTGTGGAAAAAGATTATGAATTCAGAAAAGAATCGGCAATTGCAGTAAATGAAATAAGAAAAATGAGTTTTCTCTCCAAATTCCTGACACGGCGCAAATTCCGCTATTTTCTAACTTCATAAAATTCCCTACCCTATTAACAGGTTTAATATCTCCTCTGGGGTCTGCCGCCAAAGCCGAAACTTCGCCTACCTCTACTATCACTGCCTCTGCCATCCGTATAAGTCGGTTTTGGCAGAGCTTCCTTGACGATTATATTTCTGCCTTCAAGATTGTAGTTATTTAGACCCTGTATGGCTTTCTGTGCTTCTTCCTCCGTACTCATTTCCACAAAGCCAAATCCACGGCTTTTACCGGTATATTTGTCCTTTATTACATTGACTGACTGTACCTGTCCGTATTTTGCAAACAGTTGTCCGACCGTGTCTTCAGTAATTGAGAAGGGAAGACTTCCTACAAAAAGGTTCTTTGCCATTTTGATAACTCCTTTTACTCTTATCCTTAAAAAGGATAAGAAATAATTAATAATTCCGGAAGCAAAAATATATCAAACAACCAAAAGAAAAATGTTATAAAACTGAAATCAATTGTAAGTCTGTAAAAAAGTGACTCTACAGGTATCTGTTCGCCTATTTATTCTTTCAGCCGAATACTGATTATGATATTACTTCCGCGACTTAAGCAAATATAGCTGTTTAAATGAGAGATGAAATAAGAAGAGGAAAAGATACGAAAAAAAATGTGATTCAGAGTATCTTTATCTTTGACTTTCCTTAAAACAAATTCTGATCTAAACAGATCTATTGGCTTAAATCTGTTTATAAATGTATTATATCATATTCTACACCATAAAACAACACGGGGTGGTATAAAACCACGCTTTTTCACCTAGATCTAATTCAACATGAAATAAGTTTCATGTTAATATAATAAGTATGGCCAGAACCATCTCTTTTCTAAAGTCAAAAAAATGGTACCTAATCTTGGGAATTTTTGTCCTCCTATTTGTCGTAATAATGGCAATTCTTTTGCGGCCCGCTCAAACCGACACTGTCTATACCCTAAAACGGGAAAATCTTCAAACCAACGTACAGGCAAATGCTACATATACCATTTCTTCCCAAACGTCTATCTCTTCACCAACCAACGGCATTATTACCAAGATTTACGTTAATAATAATCAGACTGTGAAAAAGGGTAACCCACTATTTCATGTGGAAAGCACGGCTACTGATAATGAAATAAAAGCCGCCTATGCCACATATTTAGCTGACAAATCCACACTGGATGCCGACACCGCCGGGCTTTATACTCTACAATCAACTATGTATGCCGCCTGGAAGAAATTTACTGATTTAGCGGAAAACTCCACTTACCAGAATTCCGACGGTTCTCCCAAAACAATCAACAGAGTACTCCCTGAGTTTACCACCGCCCAGGATGACTGGCTGGCCGCCGAGGCCAACTATAAAAATCAGCAAAGTGTCCTTGCAAAAGATCAGGCGGCCCTCTCATCCAGCCTGCAGGCATACAATGAGACGCAAAGCGTCACAGTAAACGCTCCGGTTTCCGGTTCAGTCACTAACTTATTGGTAAAAGACGGGGACCAGGTTTCAACGTCAACCACTTCACCAGTCCTTGTAATTGCCAATCTGGAAAATCCATACCTTTATGCTTCCCTCAATGAAGTCAACATACCCAAGATAAAAATCGGACAGCTGGCAGAGATAGTATTCGATGCGCTTCCAGACCAGAAATTTACCGGAACCGTAACTGGAATTGACACTGTCGGAACAAAAATTCAAGGATCAGTAACGTACAGCATACGCATATCGGCGGATAAGCTTTCCCCCGATGTCAAACCTAACATGACCGCTTCTGTAACCATAATTACAGCCGATAAATCCAACATCCTTACTGTACCCAATAGTGCAATTACCACAAAGGGCGGAAAAACCTATGTGGAAAAAGCAAACGACGGCAACAAACTAATAGAGGTAAAACTGGGCTTGAAAGGACTGATAAAAAGTGAAGTCACAAATGGACTGTCCGCCGGAGACCAAATAGTCGTACCACAATGATATACAAAGAGAATTAATATTACGAAGTGGGGTGGCATAAGCAAAGGATACCAAACATAGCCTTATGGCCTTTACACTAAAAATTTGCGCTAAAATTTTAGTGGATTTTGAAGCGAAGTTTGGGAAACGCGAATGATAGGACCCGCCTCATATCAACAATCTCCATGAGAGATATCAAAACTGCACTGTTTATAGCTTATAAATCGGTGGTGAGAGGCAGTAAATCCACTCTTGTCCTTTTGGTTTTCATACTGGCGCTATCATACCTGAATATGATGTTTATCTCAGGTATTCTTTCAGGTCTGCAAAAAATGTTTGAAACCACCATGATTGACGTTCTTACCTCACACGTTACAGTTGGACCTGAACAGGAACCACAACCAAAACAGTTCATTGTAAACCAGGACCAGGTAAGACAGGAAATACAATCCATACCCGGAGTTATCACCACCGCTCGCCATTACAACCTGGCTGGTTCCATCACATTCGATAAGGATAAAAACGGTGTAGTCAAAAGCGTATCAGGCACCATCGTAGGTATAGACCCCAACCAGGAAAAAGAAGTACTTACGGTAAATAAACTCCTCAAAGACGGCCAGTTTCTCTCATCTGAGGATACAGACCAGATAGTTCTCTCTTCAGCTCTTGCCGGAGGCTATGGTATCCCCGCACCAAGCGATCTGGGAGGAGTAAGAGTAGGAGACAAAGTGCAAATTACCTATTCAAACGGGATTATAAAAACATATACGGTCAAAGGCATATACGATGATACTTTGGGTATATTTGAAACTTTTATTTCCGCCCGTGAAGCAGAATCAGTCTTGAATGTTTTCAACAACGCTTCCCAGATTTTGGTCAAAGTAGATCTTTCTCACGGGACTCTAGCGGGATATGAAGACAAGATAAAAGCTCTTCTACCGACACTTAAAGTCCAAAATTATCTGGATATTTTGGGTACTGTAGCTGCGTTTATGAACGCATTAAATCTCATATCATTTATAGTGAGCGCCATTTCCGTTCTTGTCGCATCAATCACCATCTTTGTGATTGTCTATATAAACGCAATAAACAAAAGCAGACAAATAGGCATACTCAAAGCCATAGGCATAAGACAAAGAGTTATCATTCTTTCCTATGTTTTTCAATCTTTCTTTTTTGCAATATGCGGGACTCTAGCCGGAGCATTTCTTGTTTTTGGCGTTCTGACACCCCTTTTGGCACGCTACCCGATAAATGTGGATTTTGGCTTTCTATCCCTTAACCACCGGTCAGTAGAAGTAATAGCCGGAACAATAAGCCTTATAGCTGCAGGTATTCTTGCCGGATTTGTGCCGTCCCGCATAGTAGCCAAAAAAGATATATTAAAAGCAATTTGGGGGTAAAGCTATGATTAAAGCCGAAAATCTGAAAAAGACATATCCGGGAAAAGTCCCGACCCCTGCCCTAAAGGGTGTGACTTTTGAAATACAAAGAGGTGAATTTGTAGCCGTCATGGGAAGAAGCGGTTCAGGCAAATCCACACTTCTTCACCAACTTGGACTTCTGGACCGGCCCACAGGCGGCAAGCTTTTCATAAACAAAAAAGATGTCATCTCACTTTCAGATGAAGAAAAAACAAAATTCCGCCTAAGCCAGCTAGGATATGTATTTCAGGAATATGCGCTGATTGCGGAATTTTCGGCTCTGGAAAATGTTTATCTGCCATCAATGGCCCTAAAAGGAACACCTGATAAGGAAAGGGCGGCCGAACTTTTACAACTAGTGGGATTGGGAGACAGACTGGATCATTATCCGTCAGAGCTTTCAGGAGGTGAACAACAGAGAGTGGCTATTGCCCGGGCGCTTATAAATAACCCTATTGCACTTCTGGCTGACGAGCCAACGGCCAATCTTGACTCGGCTTCAGCCAAAACAGTACTATCGCTTTTCAAACGCCTAAACAAGGACTTAAAACAGACAATTGTTATGGTCACCCACGAACCGGAAGATAAAAAGTATGTCCACCGCGTCATCTGGCTATCAGACGGACTGCTGGAAAAAGAGGAAAAAACAAACCGTTGAAAAAAAACTTTTATTATATTTTAATATTCTTTTATGACAATTCGACTTCTTCCTTATATAATTATCGTTATTTTATCTGGAATACTCAACTGGCTTATTCCGCTTCTAATATATGCCCGCAAATTCGGGCTTTTCAAAAAAAGAACAAAAGGATTTGTGGGATGCAATTTCTGGGGGATCGTAATGGATGTCGTACTCGCCGGAATGATTGACGCAATTATTCTAAAATACCTTTTTATCGTATCCGCCAAACCTCTTATGGAATACATGATTCCGGCATTTGTTTTCGGTTTTGTTATTATGGTCACTACTCATATCGTCATGTCTATTACCGATTGGAAAGAGTGGATTATGCCCTCACCATGGCGATTCAACGCCGGAGGATATTGGCATATGATTTCCATGACTTTACAGATGGCCTATTGTGTTTATCCACTGGTAATAATTACTCAACAGACAAAACTTTTGACTCTTGTCGCCACTCACACAACTATTCTTGCAGTATTAGCCCTTGCCTCACTTTTCCTTTTTTCACTTACCGTAAAACACCGGGATCTTGAAATTGGTCCAATAAGAATCAGTGGTAAACCTTGGTAACTTTTTGCCTCTGCCTGACGAAATGTGTATAAATTACAGCAAAATATACAACCATAATGATAAGCCGGGGAAGGCTAAATCCCCTGTCTACCCCCAGAAATCCCTGAAGCATATGCCCGACAAACGTATCCTCGCCAGGTAAAAACCGCAGATTAAATGAAAAAATCATTGAAAGATCTATATGAAAATATTTGGCCAACATTTGCGTCGCCCCATGCTGGGTTAGCGATGCGCCAAGTAAAATAATCATATACTCAGTCGCTTTGAATACCTTGCCTATGGGAAATCTTATGTAAGCCAGTAATGTGGCTATGCCGCACACGCTAGAGGCCGCAAACCCCAAGAGAAGCCCAAGTAAATTCTGACTGAATGCCGAGAAAAGAGAAACGCTGGCGGTAAAAAGGGCCGTCTCAAATCCTTCGCGCAGCACCAAAAATACAATGGTGAAAAAAAGCGAAAGGTCAAAAGCGTTCCGTTGCAATTTGTTATGCGCTTTAATCAGTGTGTTGCCGCGGCCCCTTCTGACTACGTCGTGAAGGGAAAAAACAACATAGGCAATAAACAGTCCTGAAAAAACAAGAAGATAACTCTCCAGAAGATCGGCATTTTCCTGAGTAAATATTGCTCTTGCCCTGTCGCCTGCCAGATAAGTTACGCTTGTCAGAATAAGCGACAGAATTACCCCCATAAGAGCCGCCAGACCAATCTCCATTTCCCTTTTTAGCTTCAGTTTCTTTGAAATTCCCAGGAAAACTCCGACAATCAAAAATGCTTCCAGGAATTCACGAAAGGCAATCACCGCCGTGGTAAACATAATTTTTATTTTAACTGATACCAATATACTATCAGTTTCGGGGGAAGTCAATACACTATTCTTCGTTTCAAATCAGCCGGCAGCAAGTGATTCCTTCCGGAAACAAAATATATATCTTATTTCCTGTCCCCCTCCCAAGGCGTAGTCAGCTGGAAAAAGTTGCCGTCGGGATCCGCAAATGTCGCTATCCACATATCGCTTCCCGGCATCTGGTAAGGTTCTGCAATCACTTTAGCCCCGAGCTTTTTTATTCGCGCAAATTCCCCTTTGACATCCTTTGTGTCAAAGTTCAGCATAAGACGCTCTGGAGTTTTATTCATACCCTTGACCTTATCATGAGGACCAAATCCTAAAAATGTATTTCCTGCCATAAATCCGTAGTATCCGCCTTCTTCCATATCATTTTCTTTTTGGAAAACCTTCTTATAAAATTCATTCAGTTTTTTTGGGTTTTCCGAAAAAATCATTAATGAATTTAAACTTAACATAATCTCACCTCCTTTTTGTGAATAATTATTAATATTCTCCTTTAATTACAAAAAACGAACCCCGGATTGTTCCGGCCAGTTTAGACTTCTGTCTGGCAAACTTAAATTTCTGTAATTCCTTTGGTACCTCCATGCCTTCAGAAAGCTTAAAACCAACAGCTCTTCCCTTAGGATCATCAACCGCATAGAGGACGTTAATCCCCAGACCGTTCTCGTAAAATACGAAGACCCATTTGATATTTCCCCATTTGATATTTTTCACTTGTAAAATTGATGTTTCTAATGGTTTTGATGCAATCACAATACTGCGTTCTTCTTTCAGGATTTTGTTCACATAATCGATGGTCTTCCTGCTTTCGCTGGCCGGTACAACCGTAAATTTATGATTGTATTTATTCATAAAGTAACGCGCCTCATTGGCGCGCAGTCCCGCCAGCGCATCCCTCACCGGTGAAGATTCTAAACCAACTGTAGATACGTTATTAAAATCAACTATATATCCGTCCGTAAATCCCCTGGATTTCTTGTTTCTTGCCTGCTTATTTTTCATTTATTTTCATCTCCCTCTTTTTGCATATATTTTCCTTTTATCTATCGGTCAGACTTTAATGTTTATAATTTTTCCTTTTCAACAGCCGGGAATTTATACAGCCTTTCAAATCTTTCATTCCAGTTCTTCCGCAGTTGCTGAACCCATCTCTCCAATTCGTCAACTTTATGGGGATTCAACTTATAAATTCTCGTCTGTGCTTGTTTCTCCACTTCAACCAAATCCGTTTCCAGAAGCACCCTAAGATGTTGGGAAACTGCCTGGGGGCTGATGCGGAAATTATCGCTAATGTCGGAAGCGGTCATTTGACCATTACGCGCAAGAAGATCAATAACCTCTCTGCGTCTTGGCTCTGCCAAAGCTGAAAATATATCTATTTGTAATCTATATTACAATTGATATTTATTTAAGTCAATACTTAAACAAAAAGTTTACGAAAAACAAGTGACTATTAGAGGAAATTATCAAGCTTTACTGCAGACTGAAATTATTTTCAGCATTTGCCCTCCTCCAACCTTTAATAACCCGTGAAGCATGCAAGGGGCAAAATCATGCAGTTTGATAACAGCCAGAAAAAACAAACCCGCTCCCAGTATTCCAACACTGATGATATTTTCCTCAAGAAAAGATAAGTTCAATCTTAGGGAATGTTTTCTCCAAGCATAATTTATTACCGGGATAATATTTATCAGCACTGCCAGAAGAGGAAAAAGTATTACCCAGGAAAAAAGAATCGGTGTCCAATACAAAGGAGTGTGTGAAAGAAAAGCGTATACCTGTCGATTGTAATGTGTTAGATCACCCTTTAAGATCCTTGAAACAAAATCAACGGCAAACATGGTAAATGCCGGTAAAAGCAAGATTCCTCCGATAATATTGAATTTATTTAATTTTAATGTTTCCCGCAAGTATTTTTCCAGACCTTGCTTTTTAACCGCTTCCCAATGCTGACTTCCCGCACTGGATAAAACATCACCAGCTATCTCCAACCAGAATCCGGCACACGCCCTCCCCTTCTCCCTGATCTCCTCTTTGTACATATCCTGAAAAGTAAGGAGCATTTCCTGTCCGAATTTTCTCCGGTAATTTAACGGGTAAAGCCAAAGCAACATGTTGTAAAAGTTGTCGCCCGATAAAGGTAATGTCCAACCCTTAACTTTATACATATTTAAGATTTAACAGGACAGTTGAAGGTCTGACGAATAATTTTCTGTTTCTGGCCAATGTGACGGCATTATTGTATCTGCCTAACTCTTCTACAAAAATAGTCCTGCCTTTTTGCGTAAGCCGGTAATATTTTCGTCTTTTGTAATCTGATCTAACTGAAATAATTAATTTCTCTTCAATCATTCTCTTTATCGCCCCGTAAAGCGTACCGGGACCAAGTTTTAACTTATTCTGTGAATCAGCGGCAACCTGTTTCATGATGTCATAACCATGTCTATCTTTTATAGCCAATGACAAAAGGATATAAAAAATTTGCGGAGTCAGAGAAACGTTGGGGTTGGCAAATGCTTTATTTTTACTCATATTTACATTATATCACTATTCGATATATTGTCAACCTGTCTTTGACCGGATATAATCTTCTCTGTCAACATAATTTTATGGAAGCACAAACTGCCAATACTGCTCAACCTCAAGCAACCCCACCCATAGCTGACCCAAACCCGGTGGCGCAAACGCCAGCTGGCCCCGATCAACAAATAAATTCCGCCCAGCCTGCTGAAAATCTACAACCAACAGACCCTGTAACAGCCGACAATTCTACTGTGTCACCAACTCAAACATCCGGAAATCCTCCTATACCGACACCGGAAAACCAATCTAAGCCGGGACATAAGAAATTTATATTTTTAGGGATAGGTATAATCGTGCTTATCCTTATTCTTGCTGGAGGTTATGTTCTTTTTAAGAATAAAAAATCGGAAATATCAATGACTCCTCAACCGACTGCTGTACCACCAGTCAGCGTCTTTCCAACTGTAATTACTTCTCCAACCCCGGCTCCGATAACCTCATCAAACGTTGACCAAACGCTAAATAATACAGACACTACTATGCAACAGACCATAAACCAGACCGACACTGATCTGAACAGCATAAATAATATTGACAAATCACAGGACTCGACAAACGGATTATGAAACTAAGAAGATTAATCATTACTTCAGCTTTAGCCGGAACTGTACTTGCGATATCAGCAATGCCTGCTTTTGCGCAAAATTTCGGACAGGGACTCATCCATGACGTCAACAGCATGCAAAACCAGGCTACCAAAACCGCTGCACGTCAGGAAAATCAGTTGCAAAATATTATTCAGCGGGCCAACACGCTTATCACAAACCGCCTGACGTCGCTTACCAATCTTAACAACCGTGTGCAAAATGATTCTAGATTAACTCCAAGTGAAAAAAGTAGTCTTTCGGCAGAAATTCAGGCAGATATAAACGGCCTTACCGCTCTGAAAACCAAAATCGACGCTGACATAGATGTTACAACAGCGAGAGCAGATACTAAACAAATAATTACCGGCTATTACGTCTATGCTGTGTTTGAACCCAAAATCCGTCTTCTTATCGTCATCAACAACCTCCAAACTGTTACGGCAAACGTCCAGGCTCTCGTCCCCCAGATTCAGAACCTTATCAACGCTTTTCAGTCTCAGGGTAAAGACATCTCACAGCTTCAGTCTTTTTTAAATGATGTATCAGCTCAACTTCAGACTATAAATACGACTCTTACAAATGATATTACTACTGTCCAAAACGTTTCAGTCAGTTCAGGCGGGATTTCTGCTGCAGAAACGACATTTACTCAAGTCAGACAGGATATAGCGCAGGTAGTACGGACAGGTTTTACCAAAATCCGTTCAGACTTTTCACAGATGCGGACTTTGTTTCACCAACTCATTACTTCCAACACTTCAGTTTCTTCTTCATCTGCAACAGTTCAAACTCCTTCTGTTATTATTACGCAAACCCCAACCCCCATAGCTACCGAGTCTCCTACAACCGCTACTCCCTAAATACTCCACTGGTCGATTCAAAATACATCCGAAATCACAGCGCTTTGGGAAACATTTTTTGTCAGCGGAGGCATATTCCACAGACTCTCAATGGTATGGAGTAATGAATAATGGGTATAATAAACTTGGGATACAAAACCGCTTTTTATTCCATCTCCTACTAATACCGTTACAACCTTATTGCCAACAGATCCGTCATCTTCATCCCAAGTTAATATAAGTAAAGAATTCTGATTTATGAAAGTTGGAGAATTTAAAATCATAGGTATCTCTCTTGACAGCCATTTGTCTCCAGTGGAAACCGGGCAATCATGCATATCATTGCACAGATTTGGACTGATAAATATGAAATTTGGCGGGCTGGACTTCAAGTCTTTTTCCAATTCACTGTAAGGCACAATATTACTGCATCTTTTTTTATCATTTCGTACATTATTAAAGTAAATAAATGGATTATGTTTTTGGGCATACAGTCCACGACTTCCTAAAAAACATGCAGACGGCATCGATTCCATGTACGCTTTCCACGTTTTGTGGTATTTTTCCAACTGGTCAGTCAAGTTATCTCCTGATAAGAAACAGTCTGCACAGTTACTATTTATTTCAAATGTGCTTCCGCCAATCAAAGCAATATAATTTGGCAGGCTTGGACGAGTAACGGCATGATAGTTAGCCAAAAGTCCGTATTTATTTATAAGAGAATTTATGTAGCGAGCGGATTTATTCCCTACAATATCCTTGAAAGATTTATTCTCCATAACAATAACGGCAATATGCTCAAAATTTTGATCTGTAACTTTTTCTAATGACGTTAATGTTTTACCGGTTATTCTCTGTGTTAAAGGTAATTTTGGTACGCCAATTGATTTATTTTTATAAAACCAAATTGCAATTAGTCCGACGAAAACTGCAACAAATAATAGAAAATATTTTTCCTTAGGACTCTTCATGCTTAATTGTTATAATATACCCAACGTAGTTCAGTTTGCAACGCAAAATGAACTTACGGAGGGTTATACCGATACATTTAATTGCAAATTCAAGTAAAAGAGGTATACATCATTATTTATATGAAGAAAAAAATTTCTTTTTTGCGGATTTTGAGTATATTTCTACTAACAATCTTCATTGCTTCTGTCGTGGCTTTTTACATATTTATAATCCCACCGACAACAGCTTTGACAAACCAGCTTCCACATCGTTTTCAAACACAGATTGATAAGTTTCATATACACTATGTTCCATCGGACAAAATAAGCCAAAATGTCAAAAACGCTGCTATAGCTTCTCAGGACAAACGCTTTTATACAGACCCCGGTATCGATCCAGCTGGCACAGTCCGCGCGCTATTCTATACGATAACCTCCGGCAAGAGACAGGGTGCCAGTACCATCACTGAACAATTGGCCAAAAATTTGTATTCGGACAACACGGACAACTGGCGGACTGACATAAAATCAAAAATACTGGCGCTTTTCATTACACAAAAATATACCAAAGATCAGATCCTCACCATATACTTGAATGCCATCTATTACGGGAAGCAGAATTACGGCATATACAATGCAGCCGGATCTTATTTTCACACCACTCCTGATAAAATCAGTTTAGCACAGGCAGCCTACCTTCTTGCGCTTATAAACGCCCCAAGTTATCTTAGCTCACATCATGATAAAACAATAACGGAAGCAAAAGCTATCCTGTCTGAGATGGAAAATAACAATTTTATTACCTCCGGCGAGAAAAGCAGGGCAAAAGCCGAACTATCCAGACTCTAATCTATCGGATTACATTAGGCCTTATATCAAAAACTTCGCGATAATAAAAAAATTACAATAGGAAACGCGAATGATAAAAAATTAATCCTGCAAACCCTGAAAGCAGAACAGTAATTATCTCAGGAACCTTAAAACGCTGTGTAAGAATAAATGATACTGCCGCAATAACTATTGTCACTTGGTCAACAATTGAATCTTTTCCCAAAAGCAATACTGATCCGGCTATAGCTCCAATTGCGGCCGCGGTCACCCCCTCCACAAAAGCCGCAAGCCGGGGATTTTCCGAATGGCGGTCGAAAAATGGAGACAGCATGACAACAATAAGATATATTGGTAAAAGGATTGCCACTGTTGCTACCAGGGCTCCGAAAAATCCGGCCGTGAGATAACCGATAAAAGTTGCGGCAATAACCGTCGGACCAGGCGTAATCATGGCTACAGCCACCGCATCCAGAAATTCCTTATTTGTTATCCAGTGGAAATGATTGACCGCGCCTGTTTCAAGAAGCGGCAAAATGGCATATCCGCCGCCAAAGGCTAGCGTACCCGCCTGCAGGAAAAAAAGCGCTACGAGAAGTAAAGTTTTTATATGATTAACATTGTTGTATGAAAAAAGCGAAATACCCGGAATTACCATCTGCAGTTTCTTCAGGGAAAATTTACCGAAAGGCGCATAAATCAATGTGGCTGCGGTTCCCGCCAGAAGAAAATAAAATACATTTTCCTGTTTGGTGATAACTGTCAATATAAACATTGCAAGAACTATCAGCCATGAAAATCTTTTTTTTACGATCGGGCGGGACAGATTTATTGTGGAAGATGCCACAATACCGATTATTGAGGCTCCAAAACCGTAAAGCACCGCCTGCATCCAGTCGAGATTTTTAGAAAAAGAATAGAAATAGCTGATGAGAAGCACTATCAGAAATGAAGGCAACATAAAAAATATCCCTGCTAGTGTCGCCCCTTTTACTTTCCCTTTTCTATATCCTATGTATATAGCCAGCTGGGTGGAAAGCGGGCCGGGGGCCAGTTGGGAAAGCGCCAGACCGCGGAGATATCTTCTTTCGCTTATCCACTTTTTCTTTTTTACCAGATCATCCTGCATCATTCTGGCCAAAGCGACAGAACCCCCGAATCCTACCGTGCCGATCTTGAGGAAATACAAAATAAGTTCTTTCAGAGAATAGTTATCCAGTTGATTATCTTTTTTTTCCATATTCTATTTGGTTACTTGCGGCTGACAATTTTATAAGTATAGCAAATTATTAAGATGGGGATAATCACATGAAAGAGATCTATACGATAAATTGCTGAGGATATACATTCTGTCGATATCTAAGAGCCTGTTTGGAAAGTATGTTTCGTCACGAAATTTCAGCAGTTTGAGCGAAACAAGGAACGACGACGAAGGTGTATCCAAGGCTGGATACATCTAGGAGGAGTGACGCATGTTGCAGCCAAAATGATGAAATTGCAGTAGAAAGAGACTTTCCAAACAGGCTCTAAGGGAAAATAAAGAATTAAATAAGTGGTTTATTATCACTGGTACGCCAACCTGAATTCTCTGGCTTTTCTGGTCATGGAGAATGATGCAGTCTGATCTTTATTCGGTAAAAGAGAAGCTATTTTGTCCCACTGCTTTTTGATTTTTGGTATATCCGCCTCCAATGGTGAGAACTTCAATCTGGTATAACCGCTGGGATTTGTTTCCAACTGCACTCCTACATCCTCCAACATTTTTACCGTTTCTTCACCAACTCGAAAATCACCTTCCACCATCTGTTCACACGGATTATCAGAAAATCCTGATCTGTCAGTAGAGTAACCCTTTTTGTTCATGTTGATAACCGCCTGCCTTACCTGAGGTTCTATCTCCTCTATAAAAAAGCCAAGTATTATTTCTATTTTATTGGGACGGGGGCTTTCCTTTTGCCTCTTCTTAGTCTCAAAATATACTCCTTGCTGGATACTGAATTTTAATTTCTCAAAAAGCCTTTCTTTCTGCAGATTTGAATCCTTTGGAACATATCTTCTCCGGAAAGAAACAGCCTCAGCGCTTGAAGAAGGGAAAACTAATTTCCCTTTATCCGGTAGCGCGTTTACAACCTTCGTCCAGTCTTTCTTTATATCATCAATCGTTGCTTTCTGAGGCCAAAAGACAAGTGATTTCATGCCGTTAAACTCCCGGAATTTCACACCCATCTTTTCCAGCTTATTTTTGGTGACAAAATCTATGGAAAACTCACCTGTTAACACTTGAAATTCAGAATTTTTCCCGCCAAAACCGGATGAAGCATCAACTGCATATCCCTTTGCAATAAGTTTATGGATAATACCGTGCAAATGCAGCTCATACATCTCCATAAATGCACCAAGTAAAAACTCCAAATCCGTAGCGCGAGGCTGATGGGTAATTCTTCTTTTCAGCGCGTCTTTCCTTTTTACATCAGCGGTTTCTTTCAGTGAGGTAAATTTTTCCCATGATGACTGGTTTTGAAAATTGAAAGCAGTATTCATAAAAATAAACCTATGATTTCTCTACTAACCTACAAACGTCAGCGCCTTTCCAGATTTATGTGCCCTACCGGTTCTGCCAATCCTATGCACATAATCAGTATAAGAAGAAGGCTCGTCAAAATTTATCACATGTGACACATCCTCTATATCAAGTCCTCTTGCAGCTACATCCGTTGCCACCAGAATATGCAGTTGATTCAGCTTAAACTGCGTTAGTACCCGCAAGCGCTGGTTTAGTGATTTATTCCCGTGTATGGATGCGGCGTTGAAACCTTTCTGTTGCAGCGATCTAGACAATCTTTCCACTCCCCACTTGGTCCTGCCGAATATAAGCACTTTTTTGAATTCCTCCTCCCGAAGCATTTCGTCCAATTTCTGAAGTTTTTCATTCTTATCCTTTACCCTTATCACATCCTGTTCTATCTGAGGAAGGGTTTCCTGCAATTTTACTTTTATCGTGACAGGGTTTGTAAGAAATGACTGTATGATACTACCAATATCAGAAGAGATTGTCGCTGAAAAGAAAAGTGACTGCCGCGGTCGTGAAAGGAGGGAAACAATATACTTTATATCCTGAATGAAGCCTATATCCACCATCCTGTCGACTTCATCAAGTATGATGGTTTTGAAATTAGAAAGGTCCAGGAATCTCCTCTGTGAAAGATCCTTTAGCCTGCCTGGAGTGCCTATTATAACACTGGGATTTTGTTGTAGGCTGAAAATCTGACGGTTAATGCTTGTTCCGCCGATACAAAGAAGTGATGAAATATTAAGTCCTTTTGACATTGCCCGAAGCTCATCATCTATTTGTACCGCAAGTTCCCTTGTAGGGATGACGATGAGTACCTTATTCGCGCTGTCTTTTAGGATCTTGTTTATGACCGGGATGAGAAATGCCGCAGTTTTACCGGTGCCGGTATTGGCAATACCTACCACATCCCGTCCTTCCAATATGGGAATAATCGCCTGATCCTGTATTGGTGTGGGTTTTTCATAGCCGCGGGCATATATATTTTGTTTTATCCTGTTGTCTACGGAAAAATCATCAAAGCTGTGCTGTGGAGTATATTTTTCCTGGATAGGCTGGATATTTTCACTACTGATATATCTTGAAGGATCAACAATAGTTCTGCGGTTTGCAGCATTCATACTTCGGCCGGCATTATTTCCCTTTCTTACATACACCGATTGGCCAACATTCGACCTGTGGTTTATGTCATTCATACTTTGGCCGGCGCTATTTCCGCGTCGGTTAAAACCATGCCTGCGGTGGAATCCGCCAATACCTGACCTGCCGTATCTCTTTTGGAAATTATGTCTATACATTTTTTTCCTTTTAATTAGCCTGAAACCGGAATTCACCGGAACAGTTAAACCAAGAAAACTGTCTAAATGAGAAGTGAGTTAAGAAGGGGAAAAGATACGGAAAAAAAGTTAGGGTATCTTTATCTATAGAACTGCTTAAAACAAAATCTGATCTAAACAGATTTATTGATTAAATCTGTTTACCGATGGATATATTATACACTAACCAGAAGATGAAGTCAATATGACTATAGGATATATACGATGCTATCTACCTCTTCTTTTCCGAAGTAAAGCTCTCACACGTCCGTGAGTCTTTTTTCTTAAAAGAAATGAGTGTTTTTTCTTCCTTGTTCCGTGCTTCTTGAAAGACATCGTAAGCTACCTTAACAGTAAATCCGGACAAAGTCAATCGCAGAAATTCGTTTACAGCCGTCAGGAAACATATACCCATCTTATTCCAGTTTGCAACTTTTTACGTTGCGATAGCGGATAAGTACTGAGCGGTAGCAAAGTATAGATGGGTATACCTCTTTTACTTGAATTTGCAATTAAATGTATCGGTATAACCCTCCGTAAGTTCATTTTGCGTTGCAAACTGAACTACGTTGGGTATATATACTGAGTCAAACCTGAATTATCGAAGTATATGACCAGATTTTCTCCGTCAGCAGGGCAGCAGAATTCTTTTGTTTTGAGGAAAACGGTATCACAGTGGAATCCTTTACAGTGCTTTGTATAGCTGACAGTTGTTTATCTTTTTGTCCCATCTTCAGTTTGTCTACTTTATTGGCAACCACGATATGATCTATTCCGAACTCATAAATGGTATTAAGGACGTCCCGGTCAAAATCGGTGACGCCGGCATTCGCATCAATAATTAGAACCACCAGCCTGTCTTTCACACCCGAATACATGAGGTACCACAATATCATTTTTGCCAGCTTGTCCCGTCTGTTCCATGACCGTCTGGCGTATCCGTATCCGGGAAAATCGACAAAATAGAAACTGCCGTTTATGAGAAAAAATTCCATGCGGACAGTTTTACCCGGATTTGAACTGGTCTTGGCCAGATTCTTTTTTTGTGTCAAAGCGTTTATGAGGCTGGATTTCCCCACATTTGACCTTCCCAGAAATGCAAATTGGAATTTGCCGTCATACAATATGTCGGCAGTTCCCGTGATGCTTTTTGCAAATTGTGCTGATTTTACGCTCATTCCAATTCATGTAAACTTTGTAATATGACGCCTGTCAACTCTTCCATCCCCCTGCCTGTTTTTGCCGATATAAAGACGGCGGGCATAGGGGCATATTGTTTTGCCGCACCTACCTTTTCCGGTGCGACTACTTTATCTATTTTATTGAAAACATAAAGTCTCTTCTTCTCATCCAGGCCAAACTCCCGCAAGACAGCATCCACAGTTCTAACCTTATCCCCGTATTCCGGATCAGCACTGTCGACAACCACCAAAAGCAAATCAGCATGAATCGACTCCAAAAGAGTGGATTTGAAAGCGTCTATCAGTCCCGTGGGAAGATTTTTGATAAAACCGATGGTATCACAAACCAGTACGTCATCTCTTTTGCCCGGAATAACCATCTTCCCTACACTGCTGTCAAGTGTAGCAAAAAGTACATTCTCAACCAGATTAACTTTGCCTGTCAGCCGGTTGAAAAGCAGAGTTTTACCAGCATTGGTATAACCGACAATTGCCGCGGTGAGATACCCTGCCCTCTTCCTTTTTTCTATCTGGTTTTCTCGACCTTTAGAAAGCTTTGACAACTCCTTGACTATATGTCTCATCTCATCTCTCCAATGGCGTTTCATAAGCTCTGTATTGGTTTCTCCCACCCCCACTGTACCTATTCCTCCACCCTGCCGGGACAAAATATAACCCATGCCAAAAAGCCTAGGCCCCATATGCCTCAGGTTTGCCAGGTCTATCTGTAATTTTGCTTCCTTTGTACGCGCGTGGAGGGAAAAAATCTGAAGAATGAGGTTTACCCTATCCCAAACCTTTATATTTGGATTTGACCGGTAAAAAATCTTCTCAAGGGTATATAGTTGCCCTGGTTTAACAATATTATTTATGACAACCACATCTATTTTTTCAGCCGCAATAGTATCTGCTATTTCTTGCGCTTTCCCTGCCCCGACAAAAGTTTCCCTGTGCGGATAATCCGCTTTCTGTACGCAAGCGGCACAAACCAAGCCTCCGTATGTTTTTACGAGAGACTCAAGCTCCTCCATCCCGGCGATGAGCGACTCGTCATCTGTCCCTTTGGGAACAAGACCTGTGAGCATAAATCTGGGTTGATGGGTAAATTCCTGCATATAGTCCCCTAAGTTTACCATTTCAGTACCAAAAAGCTATAGGATAAATAAAATTGAGCTGGATATTTATGAACAATATCTCTTTAACTGAGGTTTACATCGGTATATTCCCATCTATATTGAAACATAAAAAGTTACAAACTGGAGTAAGATGACTATAGATACCCCACGAGAGAAACACCGCTTCTTTTTTCATTTAATTACAATGTTAAAAAGATATCCCGTAAATATAATTCCGATTGTCAGGATCGCGATATAAATTCCCAAAAGTTTCGGCTTTAGGACTTTCCGGAGTATCACCATTTCGGGAAAAGACAGCGCGGTGACGGACATCATAAAGGCCAAAGCCGTCCCCAGAGGCAGCCCTTTTTCGATTAAAGAACTGACTATCGGCACTGTGCCCGCGGCATTGGAATATAAAGGTACGCCGATAGCCACAGCGAATATTACCGCCAGTGGATTATCTCTGCCGGCAATTTTGGTCAGAAGATTGGCCGGGGCATAACCGTGGATAAGGGCGCCGATGCCGACACCCAGGAGGACATACGGAAAAACTTTTGTGACCAGATCAATAGTATAAATCCTGGATTCCCTCAACCGGTCCCGCATGGTTGTTTTAACCTCCGGATTTTGCCGGCTGATTTTTATCTTCCAGACATAGTCTTCAACCAGATTTTCCAGATTCAACCGACCGAGCAGATATCCGATAATGACTGCGATGACTACGCCGGAAACAATATAAAGTCCGGCGATTTGCCAGCCGAACAACCCGAGTAAAAGGACCGCGGCGACTTCATTTACCATCGGGGCCGAGATGAGGTAAGAAAACGTCACCCCCAAAGGAACTCCGCTTTCGACAAACCCGATAAAAAGAGGTACTGCCGAACAGGAACAAAACGGCGTAATTATGCCGATTAAAGCCGCCAGTATATTTCCGGCTAGGGGAAATCGGCGCGTCAGAAGTTTTCTTGTTTTTTCCGGGGAAACAAATGAACGGAGAAAGGTAACAATATAAATTATAACCAGAAGAAGAATAAGTATCTTTATGCTGTCATAGATAAAAAAATTTAAAGCGTTTCCCAAAAGGCTTTTTTTGCCGAGATGAAACAGGCCGAAAGTAACCCAGTCGGAAAGCAATTGTAAAGGGTAAAAAATATCCATAGGTTATTACTTTAAACCTTTAATCAGCTTTTTAATTTTTTCAATATCCGGGACAGAACCAACCAACACCGGCTTACCGTCGATTGCCAATACCGGACTGGTCATGACTCCCATTTCCACGATTTTGGAAACGTCAGTGATGTACTCAACGTCTTCCGGCAGATTGAGTTGGGCAACCGCCTGTTTGGTTAACTCAAATAATCTTTTGCAGGTCGGGCAACCTGAGCCTAAAACTTGGATTTTCATAATTAATCCTCCTTTTTTGGAATACTGAATAATAAATTCACAATATGCTTACCATTATCTGTCAATGAATAGTAGACTCTTAAACTCCGCTTTTCATCTCTTATGACACCGGCTTCTTTAAGATCGTGAAGGTGATGAGAGATCAGACTCTGTGAAAGGTCAATGTGATCCATTATTTCGCAGACGCAATGTTCTCCTTGTCTGAGGATGCAAAGTATCTTCAATCTGCTTTCTTCGGAAACTATTTTCAGGGTTGATGATAGTGAAGCCACTTGTTTTGATTCACTGCTGGATGGCGAACAGCAACTATATGAACGCATATTCATATAGTATACTTATTCAACAGAAAGATTACAAGGGACAAATCAGAAGCATTTGAACCACAACTGCAATTACAACCGCATCCTGTATTTTTTCTGGCTATTTCTCCGTACTTATTTTTACGATATCTTTACTCTGATTGTTATCCATAAAGTGTTTTCCTTATGATTATTTTTATTAAAATATTTAATCCATTCCGAAATATTTGCTACGAAAGGCCAAACTTACATTTACCAGCTGGATTAGTACAGGAACCTCGACCAGTGGACCGATAACAGCAGCAAACGCCTGACCGGAATCTATACCGAATACCGCAACAGCTACAGCAATAGCTAGTTCAAAGTTGTTGCTTGCTGCGGTAAAGGAAAGAGTTGCGGTTTTCTTATAATCAGTTCCAATCCTTTTTGACATAAAAAATGATACAAAGAACATAACAAGGAAATAAATTAGAAGTGGTATAGCGATTCGTATCACATCCAAAGGAATTTTAATTATATATTCTCCTTTAAGGGAGAACATAACCACAATGGTAAATAGAAGCGCTATAAGAGTCACGGGAGAGATTCTTGGTATAAACTTATTTTCATACCAGTCACTGCCTTTTGTTTTAAGCGCGATAATTCTGGTTGATAAACCGGCTATAAAAGGAATACCCAAGTAAATAAATACGCTTTCAGCCAGCTGAAACATGCTTATATGGACCGATGCCCCCTGCAGGCCGAATATTGGAAGTAAAACGGAAATGAAAATATACGCGTAAAGTGAATAAAAAAGTATCTGGAAAATTGAATTGAATGCTACCAGTCCTGCTGCGTATTCCGTATCCCCTTTAGCCAGATCATTCCAGACTATAACCATAGCAATACAACGGGCAAGACCAATCATGATAAGACCGATCATATAATCCGGATAATTTCTCAAGAAAATGATGGCCAGAAAAAACATCAAAATCGGTCCTACAATCCAGTTCTGGATTAAAGATAAAGCAAGAACTTTTTTATTTCTGAATACCTTACCCAGTTCCTCATATTTCACTTTAGCCAAAGGAGGATACATCATTAGAATGAGTCCTATTGCTATAGGAATGGAAGTAGTCCCGGCTTGAAATTTAGTAATAAGATTTACTAATCCAGGGAAATAAAAAAATGAACTGACGCCAATGATCATTGCCAGGAAAATCCATAGAGTCAGAAATCTGTCAAGGAATGAAAGACTTTTTGTTACCCTTTTATCCATAGGTATCCTTTCTTATTTCTTTGAATAAAATACTAACTGATTATAGATTCCAATGCCTGAACGACCTTTTCACCTTTGTCCGTCAGGTAATAATCAATAAATTTTCCTTCCCTTTTACCTTTTATAATGTTCAGCTTCAGAAGATCGGCCAGATGATGAGATATCAGACTTTGGGACATTTTTGTATCGGTTGTTATATCGCATACGCAATGGGATTTATTTTTTAAGAGAAAAAGGATTTCCAACCTTGATTTGACAGCAACTATGGTAAGCATATAGCTTAATTTGCTTACATTTTGGGTAATCTGACAACAGCTCCCGGATTTAGAATAATCTTCACATCTTTTAGAGATGAACATATGTTTATATTTTACCCCGCCCTCCGCTTCTGTTTCAGGCGGGATACTCTCCCTTTCAGAGGTTTCATGCCTCCGAGGCTTACCCCGCCTTTCATTTATAAATTACTTCACTGTATCCTCTTTCTTTATCTCTTTTTCTTCTTTCCCGCAGCAATTTTTATCATTGCACTTATCTTCGCATTCACATTCACAACAACAGCATTTTTTATTGTCTACCATATTTCTTCTCACCCCCTTTCTTTTTTAGCATCATTTTCAAAGCATCAAGTACAGCCTCTGCTTTCTAACATGAACATATATTCATATGTTAGCGCTAAGGAAGTGAGGAATCAAGTAGGAAATAATTTATTAGGAGTTAGTCCGTCAGTGTCTTTAATATCTTTTCTTCATATTTATACCTTGAGAGATGCACTCCGTTTGGGCCTATAAACAATTCGCTTCCGGCAATTTGGGATTTATAATACTTTCCCATATTTAGAGAGACGCATTTATCTTTTGCCCCATACCAAAGATATACTTTTGTTCTAATATCTTTCAACTCAATTTCCCAGTCATCCGTGTAGATTTTGAGCTCCAAACTTGGGCCTTTTATACCCTGGCGAAATGCTTCTTTTACTCCGTTCCCCTCACCTGTTTTATTTTTAATCGCTTCCATAAACAGAAAACGGTCTTCTTTTGTCGGAAAAGCCATCATTGATCCAAGAGCAGGAAAATATCTGAACTGAATTGCCGCACCAAAAGTTGCTAATGTTCTTAAAAGCGGAAATCTGTGGTAATTGGCCCAGCCTGCCCTTCCGCCAAACGCCATACCGTCCAGGTTTCCCTTCACATCTACCGGTGCCAGTCCCACTACAATCCCCGCCTTTATAATTCTGTCCGGAATTTTATACGCGCATACGGCAACATACGGCCCGCCGCCTGAGACGCCCATGAGTGAAAATTTCTTTATCTTCAAATGATCCGCCAACTCCGCTACGTCATCCGGCCAGTTCAGGAGTTGCCTGTCTTTTTTGTATGTTGACAACCCTATACCCGGCCTGTCCGTGGAAATAATTCTTACACCGATTTTTTTTCCTGCCTCATCGGCTTCCTTGCCGGATAAACGAGATCCGGGCCAACCATGGAAGAAAAATACGGGTTTCCCCTTGGGATTTCCATACTCGGCATATCCCAACAATCTGCCGTCTTTTAACTTAAAGGTAATATTTTCGTTAATAGAAAAACTCATATATACCCATCTTACTCCAGTTTGCAACTTTTGTGTTGCAATAGTGGGTTAGATGGGTATATACCG
>CAZFNL010000047.1:0-2608 GCA_964520615.1 uncultured Gammaproteobacteria bacterium | reverse complement strand
ATTCCCAGATGATTGATAATATTATTGAGGAAATAAAACAAAGAATGATTTTCACCTTAAACTAAAAACCAATCGCCCAACCCCACGAACTATAGTCACCTTCGATGAAGGCAATAGAAACAATAATGGTTTATAATCGGTCAGATAATATAGCATTGGAGAAAATGGAAAATCAAACCTGCTCCGGCGGCTTTTTTTATCCCAAATTCTAATGTTTTATTTATTAAAAGTTAGTATAATGAAAACAAATATGAAAACATGGGAATATGAAGATCTAAAAATTTACTGCGAGGATTTTCTCAAGGCTCCAATTAACGAAAACTCTGTTGATTTGCTTGTAACTTCTCCTCCATATAACGTCGGGATTGAGTATGGAGACTATAAAGATGGTGAGTCTTACAAGGAGTATCTCGAATTTTCAGCTGGTTGGTTCAAACAAGCACTAAAAGTATTAAAAGAAGATGGACGAATGTGTCTTAATATACCTCTTGATAAAAACAAAGGCGGTCAAAAAAGTGTTTGTTCTGATCTTACGTTCTTAGCTAAAAAAGTCGGATTTAATTACCACAGCACGATTATTTGGAATGAAGGTAATATATCGAGGCGAACAGCCTGGGGATCTTGGTTATCAGCTAGAGCACCTTATGTTATCGCTCCGGTTGAAGTTATCGTCGTTTTATATAAAAAATCTTGGAGAAAGTTTGCTTATGGGAAAAATGATATAACTAAACAGGAATTTATGGATTGGACAAACGGCGTGTGGACTTTTAATGGTGAAAGTAAAAAAAAGATTGGCCACCCAGCTCCATTTCCTATTGAACTTCCAAAAAGATGTATTAAATTATTTTCTTACGTTGGAGACACTGTCTTAGATCCTTTTTTGGGAAGCGGAACAACCTTAATAGCTGCCTATATGAATAAAAGAAAAGGCATAGGAGTTGAGTTAGATCCAAAATATTTTGATTTATCTGTAAAAAGGATTAAAGATACTTGTAATCTTGAGCAATTAAAAATTGGCAATTTGGATTATAATAATAAACCTTATGTCAAAACAGCAGTCGCAGTCGTCTAAATCAAAAGAGGAACTTTCACAGCATGATTTGATAATCGAATATTTCAAGAAAAATCCTCATCGCGATATTCCTCATCCTGAAATAGTTGATTGGGCAACTTCAGAATTTCTCAAAAGAACCGGTAAAGTTTTTCGTGATCCTGATCGCCAAATTCGTCATCTACATCAAATTGGATTATTAGTAAAGGTAGCGAAAGGAGTTTATCGTTATGATCCTGAGTCTGCTAAAATTCGTAATCTCTATGAGTTTACTCCAGCTCTAAAAGAAGCAATTTTCAAAAGAGATAATTACCGTTGTGTAATTTGTGGGCGGGGAAGAAAAGAAGGAGTTGAACTTCATGTTGATCATATTAAACCAAGAGATTTAGGCGGTTTGGCGACACTTGAAAATGGTCAAACTCTTTGTAGCCAACATAATTTCCTGAAAAAGAATTTCAAGCAAACAGAAACAGGAAAAAGGTTATTTATACGATTATATGAACTTGCGAAGAAAGAAAACAATAAATCATTATTAAAGTTTTGCACCGAAATTTTGGATGTTTTCGAGAAAAACAATATCAACGGACATATTGAGTGGAAACGGTGATCAATATTTTATTATTAGTTAGTCTTCAAAAATATGGCTGATTTCCAAATAGGTCAAGTAGTAATACATAAAGCAACATTACATCGTTGCGTAATTATTAAAAAAAATGACGATGGGACGATAAAAGTTAGAGATCAGAATAATCAAGAACAAAATTATTATCCGCAAGAATTAAGAGAGTCTCAGGCAGGTGTTGTTACTCGAAGATCACAAAATTTGTATTAAAAATTTAATAAATATTATGGATAAATTTAATATAGGCGACGTGGTCTATCATAAGGCGATTAAAAAACGTTGTGTGATTATCAAGATGAACGATAACAAAACAATAAAAGTCAGAACGGAAACCGACGAAGAAAAAGATTACCATCCGCAAGAACTGGAAACATTACAGGAAATTGAGGCGAGAAATAAAAATATGATTGATCAAATGCCAAAAAATGATTTTGATTATTAGTTTTGTAGCGTCCTATGGATTTATCGGAATTTATTACTCGAACGCTTGTAAGTATTAAAGAAAGTGTAAGTAATGCTAATAAACAAACCAGCAATTCATTTCAAATTCAACCTCACGCGAAGGTTGTAAATTTTGATATTGCTGTTGAAATCGCAAAGGAGAATGAAAATAAAAAAGGCGGGGGCTTGAGCATAAAAGTGGTGGAGGGAAATCTTGAAAATTCGTCAAAATCAAAAAAGTCAAATATAAGTAGGATCAATTTTACTGTTGGCGTAAATACAATTATTACTTAATATTTATTAAACAATTTTTTCTTACTTTTTTTATTGTAATATAAATAATATTTATGGATTATTCAAAAATTATTGAAAAAGTAAAAGATAGTATCGCTTTTATTGCATTGTTTAATAATAACAGAACTTACGCACCTTAACAACATAATAGTTGATTTGACAAGCTGATAATAAAAGGGGCATAGTTATTACATTGGAGG
>CAZFNL010000046.1:0-41441 GCA_964520615.1 uncultured Gammaproteobacteria bacterium | reverse complement strand
GGAGCACGATTAGACAAAATTATTTTGAGGTTGACTTAAATTCTTCCTTAACCTTTTCTGCTAAATATACTTTCATAAGTGACTGGTAGGGTACATCCTTCTTATTTGCCAGGGTTTTGAGTGAGGCAAGCAATGATTTCGGAAGTCTAATGGTTACGGAATTCGTTGATGGTTTAAGTTTTGATAGATCAAGTTCAACCGGTTGAAAATAATCGATAAAGTCAGTCATATCATGAGTTGACCAAAAAGTTCTTTCTTCATCTTCATTTTTGAATTTTGGAATAATTTTACTTTTTTTCATATAAGCTCCTTTCTTTTCGACTCATATCTCTTGCCGAAATAATTCTTATTTTGTCATTTCGAATTGTGAAAACTAGATATATCTTTCTATTATGATTTGTATTTCCTAGAGCTACAAACCGGTTTTCGTTCTGTGAGTGCTTTATATCCTTGTATGTCTTTAATGGTCTGTTGCTGAATATTTCTTCGCATTCTCTATAATCAACCTTGTGTTTACTCCAGTTTTTTATTTTATTAAATTCATCCCATTCAAAGGATGTTGGGGCAATTTTGGGCCTTTTCATGACAATATGTACATGATGATACAATACAATTATTCTCCTGTCAAGACTCAATTACAGTTCGGATAATATCAAGTAGGGAGCAGAAACAATAGTGAGTAGCGGGGTGGGGTAAGATTAAGCGCTGGTGTATGCCCTTAAATCTGGAATATAAATATATTCATTCTTCTGTTGGATAATAGTTCTAACGCTGTTCACAGTGTGGAGCAATTATTTGGATTAGACCGTTGTATCAATATATACTTCGTATCCAGTCATGGGGGCAGTTATTTTCTTATTATAACTAACAGTTTTTTCACTTTCTTATTTTTCCTGATTGCACCCTGTGAGTTCTACTTCTATTGTGGCGTGGGATATTCCAAAATCTATTTTTAATCCATTTTTTATCTGTTGAACAATTTTTGTGCTATTCGGCAAATCGCATTCGTCTAAAACAATATGACAGCTTAAAGCGGTATCATATGATGACAGACACCATACATGAAGGTCATCAACCTCTTTAACACGTTCTCTCTGTTTGATAGCCGCTTCAACTTTATTGATGTCTAATCCTTCAGGAGTTCCCTCCAGAAGAATATGGAGCGAGTCTTGCAATACTTCCCATGCACTGATAATAAGCATAGCGCCGATGACTATACTGGCAATTGGGTCAGCTACTGTCTTTCCGGTGAAATAAATGAAAACTCCAGCAAGAAGTGCACCAACCGAAGCTAGCGTATCAAAAGTCATGCTTAAAAAAGCACTTCGCATATGAAGGTCTTTGTCTCTAGAAAATAGCAAGGCAATTGAACCGTTGATAATAATTCCAACCAATGCGACTATAGCTACTAAACTTCCAGAAACCGGTTCAGGTTTCATTATTCTCAGTATTGCCTGATAGAAAATATAGAATGCTAACAGGATTAGAATAGAGGCATTGAATAAAGCGGCAATGATGGTTGCTCGTTCATGGCCGTAACTGTGGCGTATATCTGCTTCCTTCCTTCCAAATCGTTCGGCCATAAAGGCAATAAGAAGACTTAAGGAGTCGGTGAAGTTATGTCCTGCATCAGAGACAAGTGCTAGACTGCCGGATAAGATACCGATTCCCAGCTCAAAAACGGTAAATCCAGTATTCAATGCCAATCCTAATTTGAATTTGTTATCAGGGTTTGATGTGTTATGGTTATTAGGCATAGTGCTATTTTAACCTATTTTATTCAGATAAAAAGTATTTACTAACACGAGAGATTTATGGAGTAATGGAAAACTTAAATTGATGGTCTCAATTGTAATTGCTTAATCTCCTCCCATCTCTGTCTCAATTCTCCAATATATCTCAAGTCCTGGAGCGCAATGATAATTTAAGTGAAATCTACCTGTATACTAATTCTAGGTTTGGGGAGCAAAGCCAATTTTTTATTATGTAGAATGTCCAATCGAGAAAATGAAAGAAAGGATTATTAACCGGAATAAAAATCCTACAAAAGATTCATTTGAGATAAGCGAAGAAATGTTTAATAGTTACCTTAAATATTGGCAAGCACCGGACGGAAGTGAAAATATAAAAGTGGTTAAGTCTTCTAAATTGTAGTTGGGAAAATCAATTTCTCTGTTTCTGAATGCGTCAATCAGTGGGAGCAGGAAAAAGAATTTTTTGTATTCATCCAAAATCTTCTCTGCCAACAGCAATCGTTCATTCTCGCTCCTGAAGTCGGTATTGTGATCCAGAATTGGTAGTTTTCTCTGCCGATTTCCGTCCGCCTTTGGCAATGTAAAGGGCTGTGCGGTAGAGGTAACCACTCCAAAAGTAGCATCATTTCCTCGTGTGTATCCCGAATGAGAAAAGCATGAAAAAGATAAAAGATACTTTCCGAAAAGAATATGGCATTTACATCATAGCCCCGGGTGTAGCTTATGATATACTATATGATGATTGACAGGAGGATGAACAAAATGAATTCCGATAAATTTTTTGCTCTGTTTGGAAAAATTATAATAGTGCTTGCCGTAATTGGAGTAATCGCCTTCGGCGCTTATTATTTGGGTAAACAAAGTACACAAAAACAGGAAGAACATGGGCAACCGATTACCTCTCAAAAGACAGAGATATCAACTATCCCGATACAGAATACACAGATTGTTGCGGTAACATCCGTTTCTTCTCCCACGACAGATGAGACTGATGCATTAAAAACTGCTATTAAAGAAGCATTGGTATCAAAGCATGGAAGTAGTGCCGAGTCCCTTACTATTTCCGTTTCAAAAATCCAAAACGGTTATGCTTCGGGAGGCGCATCAGGCAGCGGCGGTGGAGGCATGTGGTTTGCCGCAAAAGAGGGCGGAGTATGGAAGCTCGTGTGGGATGGTAACGGTTCTATACTCTGCTCCGATTTGGCTTCCTATCCCAATTTTCCCTCTTCGATGATTGGGGAGTGCTGGAATGATCAGACCCAGAAAATGGTAAATCGTTAACCGGAAAATACTAATTATGAGCGAAGTTGAATAAATTATACTTCGTGAGCTGTGGGGAGCTAAATAGGAGAAAATAAATAATTCTTTTCTTCCTTTTATGACCAATTTTTCACACACATTTTCCGCCAATAACCAGGAAGATTTTGAATTTGAGCTTATTCCGCTTATTATTTCCTTACTGGACAGCCAAAAAATATCCTACCCGCAATCTCAATATATAATAGATAATTATATTGATTTTGCCCAGAATAACAGGTTTGACAAATCCAAGTACCAGATAAAGGTAAATAGTTTGATAGAGAGCCAGGCAAGATCCGGTTAGTAATTTTGACTAAAAATATATGGATGATAGAGCGTCTGAAGCGGATAAAATGGCTGAAAGAATGGGAACCGATTTCAAATCGCGGGCTACCGTTGCCCTGACAAAAGCTGTCTACACGTTTGTCGGTTGGTTAGATACTGATCCACTCTTTAGTCCACAATTGACCCGGGACCGGGATAGTAAGGGACGTGCTACGGCTTTTGGTGATGAAGACCAGGCCAGACTAGATAGTGTCCAAGCGCGGCAACGGGACAGACTGCCCAAACAGACAGCCATTTTTAATGCGGTAACCGCAATGAGAGAAGGTGCGCCGGCGCGTACAGTACTTGGATTAATGGGCGGGCACAGAAGGCTCAGAGTTCCTGCTCCCGCAGCATAAGAATGGGTTCATCTACAGATCGGATTAATTTAATGGAGCTATCTTGCCTGTGACTACAAATCGTTTCGGGACTAAAAGTCTAGTCTGATAGGGATTTAAGTTGATCCCAATTCTGCCGTTTGTACTGCTTCTAAACTCATCACCGCTGTACAAATCATACCAGAGTGAATTTTTGGAATACCGGCTCTTGATAAAAAGTTGCCTGTTTTGCCCTTTTTCAGACGTATTTATTAGTACTAAAAATTCTTCCTCCAATCCTGGATGCTTTCTCATATAACTTAGCACCGTATCGTCTCCACAGGTAATATCGATAATTCCACGCGTGAGGACGGGATGATCTCTTCTTAGGAAAGTTAGGTAAGTAAAAAATCTGGTAAAACCTTTATCAAGTGATGAAAACAACATATCTTTTCTCACTTCTGAATCTGAAAAGGGCGTAACAGTTCCCTCCAGGGCGTTTTCGGAACCGTAATAAACTACAGGTAGAGGTAGGGCGGTAAAAAGGAGGGTAAACGCCATTCCGTTTTTCCATAAATTGTTGCCTAGTATGTTTCTTATTCTGGTGGTATCCTGGTTATCAAGAAATAAATATCTTAAGGAAGGTTCATAGAACAATTCTGATCCTAAGGAGTCTGCTACGTCTCTCATGTTTCCACCGTTTAAGGCTTTAATGAGTTTATAATATAACGGATAGTCAAGAACGCCCATTGGTCCGAATTCCTGATAAGCAGCCAACCTTTTTTCATCATGAGTAGCAAATTCCCCGATTAACTGAATATTCCTATCGAAATCATCGGTTAATTTAGTCATCAGTTTCTGTAAAAAAAGAGGATTTATGTGCAAAGCAGCATCAATGCGGAAACCGTCAATGTCTGTTTTTCTTACCCAATCAGAGACAGTTTCGATCAGATAATCAGCAACTTCTTTTTTGGCATGATTAAAAGAAGGCAGACCAAAAAGGGGTCTTGTGGCAAGTTCATATGGACCGATATCTGCAGTAGAATGGAGAGGTTCACCTTTTTTGAACCAGTCAGGCCTTTCCTCTTCCCAGTGATGTCCATACCCCAAACCATTCATCGGAAAATCTAAAATGATTCGCATTCCTCTTGCATGTGCCTGTCTTACCAGTTCTCTAAATTGCTCCATTGTGCCGAAACGCGGGTCTACTTCTTGGTGATTTTTTACCCAATATCCATGATAAGAATAAATAGTTTTTCCATCAGGGAAAGTAAATTTTTCGATATTCTCCATTGGTGGACTTAAACACAAAGTGGTGATTCCTAAACTTTTGATATAGTCCAACTTCTCCATAATTCCAAAAAAATTGCCACCATGGAAAGTATATGGATTATTTGAAGAAAAAAGGGCTCCATCTTCTCTTTCAGTACCCCGATGGAAGCGGTCAATCATTACATAATATATTGTTTCTGGATGCTGTCCCTCATCCACTATAATTTCCTTACCGTCAGGAGAAAGTATTTTTCTACTTTTTGTATCATAAAAATTCAAAAGATGCGCATTAAATGTTTGACCAACTTCTCGTGCTTTTATAAATGATTCCGCATCCGCTTTTTTCTTCTTCCGGGTATCCAATGTATCAGTCAGAAACTCATCTTCAGGATACGAGGCGTATAATTGCAATGTTAAAGGATTTGAATCTTTCCAGCCTGTACTTCTGAGTAAACTTTTGTTTAGAAGAAACAGGACTTGGCCAGATGCGGGGAATACATATGCTTTATTATCCCGCTTCGCACGTGCTGCCGGACAGGTAGTATGACAATCGACTACGCCATTAACCATTTTCAGACATATTGACCACGCTTTTGTGTTGATAAACGGTTTATTTGGGATAAAATCTTTGGAACTGTTTTGATTATTAAATCCCAATAATACTCCCAGTTCGCATTTATCAAATCTTCCCTTGTCCAAATATGATAGACTGACCATAATCGCCAGGGGTTCATCCTTACTGCCGATATCTATGCTGCAACTAACGATATCCCGGGCGGTATCGGAACCATCAAAAAGTCTGAATTGATCACCAAATCCCGTACTGGCTTTTTTGTCTTCCAATACCAGCATTCTCCGGAGTAGCTTTTTTTCCATTTTTCCTAATTTATAGGGATATAAATCAACGAACTGGGTGGATATGGAAAACAAATTCTCATGGTCAGGTATCATATGAGGCTGGTTTCTGTCTCTTATTTCAAGGCTAATCGGCATATTAGGGTGGAATTATAACAAACTATAGGTTTTTTACAAACTTCAATTGATATTTCCTTTCTCATTAAAGTGGGAATCAAATAAGTGGATTAGAGCAAAAAGGTATATTACAATCAAGTAATCTTCAACAAAGGTGATCTGGTCAACAGTCTCAAAGCGTCCAGTGAGAGCGTGGAATTGCCGAGAGAGAATTATTTGGCTGCTAAAGCTTTCCTATACGCAGGATCATTTTCCAACTCTTTAATTAAGGGTGCTCCTTCTATATTGAAAAACCCATGCCTATCTATATCATCAAAAACCTGCTGTGAAGACTTACTGATTATTCCATAAGCTGTAGCATTTAGAGAGTTATGAATTTCCATCGCATCAGCAAGAGTCTCTCTTCTTGTTTTTCTTGTGACTGAGTAGGCGATAAGCTCGTCAACAATCCTTACAATGTCCACCTCCTCCAGACTTTTACCATTCCATAGCATTTCCTTTCGTAGGTACTTATAACCGCGTTCTTCCCACGATAGATTAAATTGTGCATGGTTAGGTAATATTCTATTTATAAGTTGTAAGAGTTATTTGAGACAAATTATATTCCATTTTTAATGATTAATCCCAGTACGAAATCAATTAATATGTGATCTATTGTACACATTGGTTTTTTTATATCAATTCCGGGAATGTGGATTACGTATAGCAGTTTCCCAGTTCCGTCCCTTATGGTTGCCAGTTGGAGTTTCAGTTCTTTGGTACAGGTATTAGTTGGTGACCTGGTAATTTCTAGAATGGGTAAGTGATTTGAGCCAAACTTATTTATGACCTTTTTGGTATACTGTTTTTGTCCTTTCGTAGTTAATAAGGGCTAACTTCCATTCTTGATCTGATAATAGAGGATCCTTTATATTATTTTCTTTGAATGCCTCAATTCTTTCGATGCAGGTGCCACACTTCAGACATGGTTTTTCCCCGCCATTATAACAACTCCAGGTCTTGTCGAAGGGTACGTTTAATTTTAGACCTATTTTTACCAAGTCCGATTTTGTCTTATTTATAAAAGGGGTGATTATTGTAACGTTGCCAAAGCTCTTGTTGCCTAATCTTAAGGCACAATTTAGGGTTTTAACAAATGGCAGCCGGCAATCCGGATAGATGAAATGGTCGCCTGTATGGGTGCCATATATCAAGTAGTCTGACTTATTGGAAATAGCATACCCATAGGCTATTGAGAGCATGATGGCGTTTCTGTTTGGTACTACAGTCAGCCTCATGTTTTTTTGTGCGTAATGACCTTCAGGAATTTTTTCCCCTTTTTTGGTAAGAGAGGAATTGAGTAGCTCGCCGACGGAAGAGATATTAATGATAGTATTTTCAATACCAAGTGTTTTGCCCAGTTTTTGGGCATAAATTAATTCCTTAACATGTTTTTGGCCGTAATTGAAGGATAGAGTATGGATATTTTGGGATGAAGTTGTTGACCTGGTGTAATAAAGTAAAACAGTACTATCTAAGCCGCCGGATATAATTATGGTACATTTTTTATTTTTTGTCATAATAGAAATGTTTTGCCTTAATTTTAACATTGATACCTTAAACGCCAAGCTCTTTGGATATAGTTTCAGCTATCTGTAATGTCAATTGTTTTTGTGTTCGTAACCTGTGTGAATAGATTTCAATTAGTCTAAATATTGTATCATTGTTAACATTTTTACGGTTTGTGACATAAACGATTGAAACCGTACCAGTAAAGGGTAGTAAGTGGCAAGTACAAAATGAATAAAACTTAATTTCATAACATTCTATTTGGTTGATATGGATGGTAGATATTGCTAAAATACGTTAGTAAAAAAGCCCTGTTTCAGTGTGTACATATTAAAATATTTGATATTAAAATATCAATAATTGATAAAGACGGAACAATAATATTCATACACTTCAAATATTTTGATGACAATTTCAAAGACTTTAGAAATATCTGTCGGCCATAGGCTACATCTTTATGTCGGTCCCTGCTCCAATTTTCATGGGCACAATTATAAGGTAAACATATACGTCGATTACTCAAAAGAAGAAAATTTTATTAGAAAAGAAGGATTTTACATTGATTTTGCAAAACTAAAACAGGTAATCATTGAAACATATGACCACAAATTTCTTATGAGTATGGAGGACCAATATGTGACAGATATAAAAAAACTGAATTTGCCTGGTTTCAAGTTTGTACCCTATTCACCTACAGCTGAAAACATTGCCATTGATATGGCTGGTTTATTGTACAAATTAATAAAGAAAAAAAATGGAAACTTGGAGTCTGTAAAAATTGAGCTTTTTGAAACTTCAAATTCTTCTGTCATTTTTGCGATCCTTAATAGCAAGTGATTTTCCATATTTATGTTTATATCAAGCAGAGTTACCAAGAGGAATGCAGTTTACTCTCCCGAGTCAATTGATGTTAATAGACTGAAGTCTTCTGCCGATGCGTTCAAAATGTCCGGAGATGGAGTCTTCCATACAATTCAGGGTGAAGGTCCTAGGCTTGGCTATCCGATAACTTTTATAAGACTGCATTATTGCAATTTGTCATGCGTCTGGTGCGATACTTCTTATACATGGGATAAAACCTCAAGGGAGTACTGGAGAGAACCATGGGATTTACCGATTACCGGATTGAATAGAGAAATACAAGAAGCCCAAAAGAGATTCGGAATTTTACAAAAAAATATTATTCGTAGAATATGCTTTACGGGAGGCGAACCTTTATTGCAGCAGGATAAGATTGTTAAGTTCCTCAGGCAAAATCCTGATTATTATACGGAGATAGAAACAAATTGTACGATCATGCCAGATAAGTATTTACTCGAAAGGAATAAAAAAGGACTGCTTTTTTTCAACTGCAGTCCCAAGCTGTCCAATTCACTAAACCATTACAGATTGAGGTTTAATCCAGACGTTGTCAAGGCAATATCAAAGAAAAATAATCCCGTATTTAAGTTTGTCTGTAAAAGTAGTGAAGACATCAAAGAAGCTTTAACCGTTTACGGCCAAATTATTCCGCACAATCTGATTTCGATCATGCCAGAAGGTGTCACTGTGCAGGAGAATATGAAAGTGTATAAAAAAATAATTAGAACCGTTGTGCAATATGGTCTGGCGACTCATCCTAGATTGCAGAATATTGCTTTTGGTGGAGCAAAGCGAGGAGTATAGTGTATGAACTTAAAGGAAATAGAAAAGAATACCCGTCAACTGTTGGCTCAGATTAGTGATGATCCAAACAGTAAAATACTAAAAGAAACACCCAGGCGCGTGTCACAGATGTATAAAGAATCTTTCTCCGGATACGACAAGGATGCTGTTGCAGTAATGAAGACGTTTCCTAACGAAAGCGATTCATCTTTAGTGGTGGTAGAAGATATAGACTATTATAGTTACTGTGAGCACCACCTGGTGCCATTTTTCGGAAAAGTCCATATTGGTTATGTTCCGTATAAAAGACTTGCTGGTTTGTCAAAATTTGGGAAAGTGGTAGAAATATTTAGCAAACGGTTACAGATGCAGGAGAGGATGACAAAACAAATTGCTGACGTTATCGAATCTACGCTGCAGCCCAAGGGTGTCATAGTTGTGGTGGAAGGAATTCATCTTTGTATGGTGATGCGCGGAATAAAGAAAATTAATTCAAAAACAACAACGACAGAAACAAGAGGCGTCTTTGCCAAAAGAGGTTCACGTGTAAAAGAGGATTTTTACTACATTTTAAGTCAAAAGATAAAAAGAAAATGATTAATGTATGTCATATACTTCCGACTGCATACCTGGATAAAATTCCATACTTAAAACAGACTAAATTTCACCTGATACTTGCTCATCAAATTCTTAGAGACAAAGATTATGTCAATTTCTATAGACGACAAAAAGACGCATTTATTATCATGGATAACTCCGCATATGAGTATGGAGAAGCGCTTGATGATACTGTTTTGGTGAAAGCAATAAAGATTGTTGTGCCCAATGAATTTGTCATACCTGATGTCCTTTTTGATAAGAACAAAACTATCAGTAGATATTATCTATTTATAAACAAATTCCCGATCAGAGATAGATTTCGGTTGATGGCTGTTCCCCAAGGGAAAACATTCTCCGAATGGCTGGCTTGTTATAATTTTTTCAATGATAAGCCTGAAATCTCCACGCTGGGTATTGGTCAGATATATAGCTCTTTAGATCTGTTTGGCAAGAGAATACCAACTGAGTACGTTAGTGGTAGGGAATATATATTTCATTATTTGCATAGCCATAATCTAATAAATAGCAAAAAAGACTACCATTTGCTTGGTTTAAGCAGTGTTTCACCCTTAAAGGAATTAAGAAGGTTAAAAAAATACACCCGTATTCGAAGCGCTGACACTTCGCACGCATACTTAATTTCTACAAAAAAATATTTATTTCACCCTCCACAAGCTAATTATCATAATGACAATCATTTTTCTTGGCGAAAATTATCTCACCTGCAAATGAAGTCTTTTTTGAAATATTTTATTTTTCCCCAACACCAAGCTAAACCCAGGTTCGTATTGGATTTTGATGAGCGCTATCAGCCTCAGCTAAGTCATGAAATCAAAAAAAACATTCTTCTTTTAAGTAATGCCGGGAAATAATATTTCGTATATATTTCTAAATAATATATACAATTACTCTTTATTCACTGTACAAATAGCCTCTTGACTTCGGTAATTCTTCGGTAGTATAACAATATTGTATATGATGATGAAAGTCAGCGCTCCGGTCACAGTCAGCCTCATATATAACCACAGGACAAACTCCGTTTCCCCGCAGGTAATTCTTTGGGAAGGAAGAAAATATATAGTCAGCAAAATCGGTTTACATCATATGGTCCGCTGCGGCCGGACTCTTTACCATATTTTTTCCGTGGAAACAGCGGACCTTTTTTTCAGGCTGGTTCTGGATACGGATAATTTGCATTGGATAGTTGAGGAAATCGCAGACGGAGAGATTAATTAAAAGTTGAAAAAGTTGTTGATTATGAACCCAATTAATCTGCAATTTAACCCAAAACTTCCAACACTTTTGCATGTTGACCTTAACTCATGTTTTGCTACGGTCGAACAGCAGGCAAATCCCAAACTGAGAGGCAAGCCTATTGCTGTGGCTGCATATACTACTCCCTCAGGCTGCATCCTGGCTCCTTCCGTTGAAGCAAAAAAGCTGGGGATAAAAGTGGGGATGAGGGTAAAAGACGGCCGGATGATTTTTCCGGATCTTATCGTTTTGTCACCAGACCCTTGGAAATACCGGTATATTCACCAAAAACTTAAGAATCTTTTTCTTTCCTATACTGACCGGGCAGTGCCCAAATCAATTGATGAATTTGTGCTGGATATTGAAGGATATCCTGCGTATAAAAAAGGGATCTATAATATCGGCCGTGAGATAAAAGAGAGGATAAAGTCCGAGATCGGCGAGTGGCTGACTGTATCAGTAGGTATTGGCCCAAACAGGTTTCTGGCAAAAACAGCCGCCGGACTTCATAAGCCTGACGGGTTGGATGTTATAGATAAAAACAATTATATTGAGATATATAAAAGATTGCGTTTGACTGATCTTTGTGGCATAAAGATACAAAATACACTCAAGTTAAACAATATGGGAATATATACTATACCGGATTTCTATCATGCCCCGGTATGGGAGCTCTCGGCAGCTTTTAAGTCAATAATTGGTTACTGGTGGTATATACGGTTACATGGTTGGGAGGTGGATGACGTGGAATTTGCCAGAAAAAGTTTTGGTAACTCATACGCCTTGCCAAAACCTTTTTCTGATCCTTCAGATTTAGCGCCGCTTCTTCGCAAGCTTGTGGAGAAAACGGGGGTGCGGATGCGAAAAGCAGGGTATCGCGCCCGCGGGATACACGTGGCAGAAGTTTTCAGGGACGGCAGTTTTTGGCACAGGGGCATGACCATAGCGCATGATGTTTTCGACTCGCGGGATATATACGAAGTTGCCTTTCACATTCTTCTAATGTCTCCCTACAGGAAGCCGGTGAGGGAGTTGACGGTGTCGTGTTTTAACCTGCAGGAGGCACATGATACACAGATGAGTCTTTTTTCCGATCTGGGAAAAAAAGAGAAGCTGGTGGAGGCAATAGACAAAGTCAATGAGCGGTGGGGAGATTTTGTTATCACTCCTGCAACCATGTTGGGGATGGAAGATACGATAATCGACCGCATCTCTTTCGGCAATGTCAGAGAATTGCAGAGTTTTATGACAGGGTAACAAGAGCGGAGACTTTGTTTATTCGTCATTTCTTATTTTTGATTCACATCCCAACAAAAAGGCCAATAACACAGCGGCTTTGAAATTGATACAATTTTTATTGCTACACCTCAAGAAGGTAGAAGGTTAAAAACTGTATTTTTTGAGAAAAATCTTCTTTAATGTCTCTACCAGGAAAAGATAGGATAAGACAAGGAAGATGAGAATAATAAAGTAGAGTGGCGGAGGTGTAACAAATCCAAGGGGAAAAGAAAGAGGTGTGAAAGGCAATACAATTCCAGTTGCTACTATACCCAGGCATGTAAAAGCCAGCCACTTGCTGGGCTTACTGAGAAAAAATGGAGTTTTGGAAGTCCTTATGACGAATACTACCAGAATTTCAGTGGCAATGGACTCGATGAACCAGCCTGTTTGGAATAATGCACCCCGGGCATGGAAGATAAAAATCATAACGCCGAATATAAGGAAATCGTATAAAGAACTTATCGGTCCGAAAAAAAGCATATAGTCTTTGATGAAATTGATATTCCAATGTCTGGGTTTGACCAGAGACTCCAGGTCAACATTGTCTGTTGGTAAGCTCAGTTGGGACATGTCATAGAGTCCGTTTGTCAGAAGTATTTGGAGTGGAGTCATCGGCAAAAATGGCAGAAAAAATGACGCCCCGGCAGCAGAAAACATATTGCCGAAATTGGAGCTTGTACCCATAAGAATATATTTTATTGTGTTGGTAAAAGTGCGTCTTCCTTCCATGATACCTTCGGCAATGACATCAAGGCTTTTATGAAGGAGTACTATCGATGAGGCTTCTTTTGCTACATCAATAGCAGTATTGACGGATATTCCTACATCCGAATTGCGAAGTGATGGTATATCATTTATGCCGTCTCCCAGAAATCCGACTGTATGACCTTTTCTTTTTGCAGCGCTTATAATCGCCAACTTCTGGCCGGGAGTGACTCTGGCAAAGACATCTGTCTTTTCCACAATCTCTTCCATCATGGTATCAGTTACACCTTCAAGTTTATCTCCAGTCACAATACCGGAAAAGTTCATTCCGACCTCACGGCATATTTTTTCCGTCACGATTTCATTGTCTCCGGTGATAACTTTTATCCGGACGTTTAGATGCCGGAGTTTTTGCAGAGCCTCTTTTGCCGTAATTTTTGGTGTATCCCTGAATGTGATATATCCGGAGAAAGCAATGTTTTTGACGTCATCCCATGAATATGAATCTTTCTTTGCAATTTTTTTTTCACCAATGGCAATTGTGCGCAACCCGTTTCGGTTGAGAGATAAAAGTTTTTCTTTCAGTTTGCTTTTATTTATGCCGTTATTGCAAAACTGTAGGATTGATTCGGGCATGCCTTTGACAAGAAGTACAGTTCCCTCTTGATCTTCTACGACGGAAAACATCATTTTGCGGCGGAAATCAAAAGGTTCATCGTCCAACCGGATGATATTTTGCGCAAGGTCTATATTGTTTTTTTGGGCATATCTCCAGATCGCCGCGTCAATTCCGCCGCCTATAACTTTATGGTGGATGAAGGCGCTATTGCAAAGGAGCGCTTTTTGCAGCAAAGATTGATCCTTTTTGCCTTTCTCACTATAAATATCTGTCAATTCTATATTTCCCTCAGTCAGCGTGCCGGTCTTATCGGTACAAAGTATATCCATGTTGCCCAAGTTCTCTATGGAGATAAGCTGTTTTGCGATTACCTTCTTTTTGGCGAGTTTACCTGCCCCATGGGAAAGGCTGACTGTGACGATGACCGGTAAAAGTTCAGGCGTAAGACCGACGGCAATAGCCAGTGCAAAAAGTAGTGATTCCAGAAACGCTCTCCCTACAATGATGGAATTTATGATAAAAATTGCTATTGTCATAATGAGTATCACTTTGACAAGCAGCCTGCCGAAATTAGCCAGGCCCAGCTGGAAGTCGGTTTCAGGTTTGATATACAGAGTACTTTTGGCGATTTTGCCAAACTCGGTATTTTTACCTATTCCAATCACTATCCCTTTGCCGGATCCAGTGTCAACAGACGTGCCCATAAAAGCAATATTGGTCATTGCGCTTATGCCGGAAGGAGACGATTTGAGTGGATCGCTATTTTTATAGACTGTTGCTGATTCTCCTGTGAGGACCGATTCGTTTACCTCCAAATTCCTGGTTTCGATAAGTGAAAGGTCAGCCGGTATAATATTGCCTTCAGTCAAAAGTACAATGTCACCGATTGTCAGCTGGGAAAGGGGAATTTCCATTTTTTCGCCATTTCGGACGACAAGCGCAGTTCTGGAAATTTTTTTCAGCAGGCTGTCTACTGTTTTTTCCGCGCTGTATTCATTCCACAGTCCTAAGAAAACACTGAGAAGTATCATGGCAAAGATATAATAAGAGCTTATCTCTTGTCCCAAGACGTATGATACAGAGGTCGCGATAATCAGGATAATAAGGAGAGGATTGTCCTTGAACTGACGCAGAAACATCGAGAAAATGTTGATATTTCTCTTATGAATAACGTTTGATCCGTATTGTTCTTCTCTTCTCTTAATTTCTTCAGGGTTGAGCCCGCCGGTTGCGGTCCTGAATTGTTCGAGTAATTCTTTTGTCGTCAATGTGCAAATTTGTTTATAGTCAGCCGGCTGGAGGAGGTGTGCCGTATACATATAATTTAGTATATACCAAAAAAAACCGGAGTTTGTATAATAAATTACTTCAATAAGTTCTGGGATATATGTTTAAGGATGGTAAGAGTGAAGAAGTTTCAGCCGAATGTGAAGGCAAAGACTTTAATACCTTTATTTTCAAACTGCAACTTTAGGATATGCGATTCTTTTTTATCTTTCAAATCAACCAGGCCATATAGTCTGTCCGTATCCAAAGTCACCGAGTCATCCTTTACATCCTGTCCTGAAAGTGTCTGAGGTATGGGTTTTCCGTCAAGTAAAACTTTTATCATATCGCCTTTTTCAGCGGGCGTTATGACCAGAAAAACCTTTTGTGCATAAAATGAAAACGCAAGTGACGAATTTTTTCCGGCAGTCCGGGCGTATTCTGTCTGTATATTCCATAGTCCGCCGTAAGCAAAGCTGTTATCCGGAAGGTTCTGGGGGATGGTAAAAGTTTGCTCGCCCCCCCTGACGCTTTCCGGGGAGGAAAAACGTTCCATGCGTCCTTCTCCAAGATAGGTTTCAGGAGTAAGAATGCCCTTTGGAGTCTGGTCTTTTATGTTTGATAGCGGCAAAGATACTTTCTGACCATCTTTTTCAAGAAGATCCCTTATGGCCATTTCAGTCTGGTCGTACTCTCCTTCACCAAAGTGGGTTCTTCTGATGTTTCCATCCCTGTCTATAAGATATTCGGCCGGCCAATAATTATTGCTATAGTTATTCCAAGTATCATAATTGTTGTCCTGGGCTACGGGATACTTTATGCCGTATTGTTTTATGGCATTTTCCACATTCCTCGTATCTTTCTCAAATTCAAATTCCGGTGTATGTATCCCGACTACGATAAAGCCTTGGTCTTGATATTTGTTATACCAGCTTGTAACAAAGGGAAGTGTCCGAATGCAATTGATACAGGTATAGGTCCAAAAATCCACAAGCACGACCTTTCCTTTGAGGGAAGCAATAGTTAGCGGTTTGTCGATATTCAGCCATTTGGTAATTCCGGCAAAATCAGGCGCCGGGCCCAGATTTGGAAGTGAAAGCGAGGGATTTTTTGATAGATTTTTCTGATAATTTTCCACAGGATTAATAGCTTCTGGGGCAGGTTGGATGTTGACAGTCTGTTTCTGCTTAATTTGTTTCAATCCTGAGATGACAATTTGGTTTTCTTCAAGCTGGTTAATAAAAGAAGAAAATACAGGGAAGGTGTTCAAAAGCTTTTCCTGGAGAATGACATTATAGTTGGTGTATATGGCAATTGCAGTGAGGATGATGATAACGCCAAATACCCGTTGGACTCTGCCAGTATATTTAGTCAATAATCTGCTTTTTGAATAAAAACGGTTACTGGCACTGGCAAAAATAAAAAGGGGTATACCGACTCCCAAAAGGTAAAAAAAGGTCAAAAAAACCAGTTGTATGCTGACTTTTTGTGTTATGGAAAGGGCAATGATGGTAGCAAGAATGGGACCGGCGCATGGCGTCCAGACTACTCCGAGAGATATTCCCGTCAGGAATCCTTCCCAAAAACCGCCTCCGGTCATAGCAGCCGGCTTGGGTGTAAAGCCGCTTATTTTGGCAATAAGATTTTCGGTCAGGGTTGAAAGTTTGGGTATAACAAGAGATAAACCGAAATAGAGTAGTATTATAACCGCTGAAAGCCTCAATATCTGCGGATCAAGATGAAGAAATTGAACAAGGTAGGAAATGGAAAGGGTGAGAAAACCGAAACTGAGTAGAATCCCAAGCGATAAACCGAGAGATTTTATCCTTTTGCCCGTTGCGGCAGAGGAAAATATCACCGGCAGAAGAGGCCATATGCACGGCGCAAATATGGTTAATGAGCCGGAGATAAAAGCAAAAACAAAAAGTAATATCATTTGTAATCTATATTACATTATACCAGCTGTAGAAAAAGGTTTGTTTCAACGTATCGGATAAAACGTTAAAATAATAAATATGCCTTTTGACGGTTTTTTTAAAAAAAGAATTGTTACCATAAATTCTAATGTCAACGGTGAAATAAAGTTCTATTCACAGTTTGGTAAAAAAACTTTATATGTGAATAGTGTGGCGCAAAGCGGTGGAGAGTACATCAGGATGTGGGATAAGTCAATTGATAGTCTGAAAAAGTTGAGTGTCGAAAAAAGTCTGGTGTTGGGTGTGGGTGGAGCTACAGTGATAGAAAAAATAAGGGACAAATATCCTAAGGCACTAGTAACTGGAGTGGAGTTGGATCATCAGATCGTAAAAATCGCGCTGAAATTTTTCGGGCTTAAAATGGATGCTAAAACAAAAATTGTCATCAGTAATGCCGAAACTTGGATAAAAAAATCAAAAGATAAAAATCTATACGATCTGATTGTAGTTGATCTTTTTCTTACTAAATATAATCCTGAGTTTTCCCGAAACGAGAACTTTTTGAAGAAATTGAAAATTTTGCTGCGGGAAAATGGCGAAATACTCTATAATTCTCATTTTCGCCCGGAAATGCCTGAGGAGTTTGGTGAATTTGAGGAAAAGTGCAAGAAGATATTCTCTTTTGTGAAAGTTATCTTTTCGTACAGATATAACCGAGTGATGTTGTTCAAATAATTATTTTATTAGAGAGTGAAGAAAAGAGTTTATGATTGAGAGGATCAGGCTGAACAAAAGTGCCCACCAGAAATTTCGCACATGAAATCCCGTTACAACGCTACTGGCAAAAAGGATAATAAGAGCATTAATGACAAAAGTAAAAAGACCCAAAGTGAGAATGTTAATAGGTAGTGTGAATATGAGAAGAACCGGTCTAATAATAGCATTGAGTATCCCCAATACTACAGCTACCATAACTGCGGTCAGATATCCATCCACTCTCACCCCCGGTAGAAGATAGGCGCTGATAACAACTGCTAAACCGTTAATAAGAAGATTAATAATGATTCCCATGATTTATTTTCAGAGTACAGATTCATGCAGGAAAAGTCAAATGAGAAAGGTGTGTTAATATATTTTTATGGCTACAGAAAGCAACAAAAATAAAAAAATGATAAAAAAAGGAAAGCGAACAAGCTTTTTTATAATTTCAATCCTGGCTTTTTTGGGAATTATCGTATCGTTATTGATGATAAAAAACTCCTCTTTAGAAAATCGGCCTAAGTTACCAGGTTTGCTGAATATTAATAGTTTTGACTGGTATACGGGAAATAAGACAGCCAATGTAACGCTTGTGGAATACAGCGATTTTATCTGTAAGGACTGTTATCGGTATTATAGCTATATTGAACAGGCAAGAAGAGATTTTATGGGGAAAATATTGTTTGTTTTCAGGCAATATCCAACCAAAAATCACAATTCTATGTTGGCGGCTCAGGCAGTTGAGGCAGCTGGGAAGCAAAATCAATTTTGGTCGATGTATTCGCTACTTTTTGAAAATCAGAAAATATGGTCTCAGTTAACTGATCCAAGAATAGTTTTTGGGACTTATGCACAGAGTATTTCTCTTGATTTGAATAAGTTTATCATAGATTTTGAGTCGGCAACTGTCAGCGGGAAAATAGAAGCAGATTTACAAAACGGGAGAACCTTAGGAATAAGAAATTCACCGGCATTATTTATAAACGGTAAGAGCATAGTCCTGAAAGATTATTCTTCATTGAGACAGGGAATTCTACGGGCTATGGCCGGTGATTGAGAAAGATATGAATATATATTAACCTTGTATAAGGAATAGAAGTAATTATCATGCTTGTTGATATCTGTGTATATATAATATCTTTTATAGTCATCTGGTTTGGGGCTGGTCTTATTGTTGATGGAGTGGGAAACCTCTCACACAAGCTGAATATTTCCTCTTTTGCAACTTCATTTTTTGTCTTAGGAATTCTCACCTCAATACCTGAAGCGTCAGTGGGGATAAATAGTATCATAAACCATACTCCGGATATTTTTGTCGGTGATCTTATAGGCGCATCATTGGTGCTTTTTATTCTGGCTATACCAATTTTGGCGATATTTGGAAATGGTATTAAACTTTCCCATCAGATGACGCCGCATAAACTTATACTTTCACTTTTTGTTGCCGCTGCGCCTGTATTTCTTATTTTAGATAAGACAATTTCTTCAACTGAAGGATTGTTTCTTATATTCCTTTACCTTGCCCTTTTTTATTCTGTGGAGAAGAAAAAAGGAATTTTGGAGAATATAAAAGACAGGATTTTGGATGGAAAGACGCATTTTCTGGAAGATATTATGAAGCTAATCGGAGGCGCATTGCTTGTTTTTGTATCAAGCAAAATTCTGGTAGACAAAACAATTTATTTTTCCGGCGTATTGGGAATTGCTCCCTTTCTTATCAGTTTACTCGTGCTTTCCATTGGTACTAATTTGCCTGAATTGTCATTGGCTGTTAGGTCTGTTGTTTTGGGTAAGAAAGAAGTGGCATTAGGAGATTATGTGGGATCGGCAGCGGCTAATACACTCATTTTTGGTGTCTTGACTCTTATAAACGGTGGTGAGGTAATCGTATCCAACCATTATTTGCAGACTTTAATATTTATGGTGTTAGGTCTGGGTTTCTTTTATTACTTCAGCCGGTCCAAAAACGATATCTCCCGTAAGGAAGGAATAGTTTTGCTTTCTTTGTATTTTCTTTTTATTTTTATGGAAATCGGTGGATAAAGAGGTAGAAAATGGTATCAGTTTGCCTTTGCGCGTCTCTTGTTGTTCATTCTTCTTTTAAGTGAGTTCTCTCTGATAGTATTTAACCTATCGCTTTTTGCTTTCAGCTCACGGTCTACTATTTTCTGGCATTCCTTATCTGGACAGACATAGAGGGAAAAAGTGATTGAACCCTCAACCCAGGTTTTACTGACTTTTCTGGGTTTGCCGCATCGGATACAGATGTTGGTGGGATTTGTGATCAAAGCAAACTATTATACCACAGAATTGGCTAAATAGCCACCATAGTGTAATTTAATAAGCTGGATTTGACAATGTCTGATATAATTTATATACAATTTGCATAAAAGCGTTTGATCCCGACTAAATCGGGACAAGACCGGAGTCACGATCCGGAATTCTTCACAAAAAAGAAGAACGCTGACCCGCAAAAACGGGGACGGAAGTTGAACCGTAAAATACAACAGTCGATGTCAGCTTTGCGGAGTCGGCCTAAGAGTCCTAAAAAATTGTTTTGGTAATTTTTTAGGGAATAAGGATGGGACCGCGGGAGGTCTTTTTTTATTGCCTCTCGTTCCTTACTTACCACATTTGTGGCAGGTAAAGAACGGGAGGTTTTTTTGTTGGTGGCATTAGCTCAATGGTAGAGCGTCCCGATGATGGTGGTCGTAGCTCAACGGCAGAGCACCAGCCTGTGGAGCTGGGTGTTGCGGGTTCGATTCCCGTCGATCACCCCATAATATCGGGAATGTTGGCGGTTCAAATCCGCTATGCCACCCAGATTATTAGTTCGATGTTAGTGGTTAGTTATAAATTAAAAAAGGAAATTATGAATAAGTTAAATGATGAAAATCTAAAATTGGCAGTGCAGAAGGGTGGGCGTTTGACTGAGGAGACGCTCTGTTTTTTGCGCAAGTCAGGGTTGGAATTTGAAAGTTACAGACAGAGACTTTTTTCAAAAGTTATGAATTTTCCTTTGGAAATTCTTTATGTCAGAGATGATGATATTTCCTGTTTTGTTGCCGGAGGGATTGTCGATATCGGTATTGTCGGACAGAATATCCTTTATGAAGCGAGACCAAAAGTAAAGAAACTACTGAATCTACGATTTGGGTACTGTTCTTTAGTCGTTGCTGTTCCCAAAGAATCTGATATTAAAAATATGAATGATCTAAACGGAAGAATGGTTGCTACCACTTTTCCAAAATCTACGGAAAAATTTCTTAAACAGAATGCAATTAAAGCATCAATTATTGACATAAGCGGATCGGTTGAAATTTCCCCGGTCCTTGGTATTGCTTCCGTAATTTCCGATCTTACTTCAACAGGCAGCACTTTAGCCTTAAACGAAATGCGGATATTAACCAAAATATATGATTCCGAAGCAGTTTTAATCGCATGCCCCAAAACTGCAGCAGGTAGAAGGAAAAAACAATATTTATCCAATCTGCTTTTGAGATTTCAGGGAGTACTTTCTGCCAGAAATTACAAGTATGTCATGTTTAGAGCGCCGTTAAAATCGCTGCCCCAAATTAAAAAGGCCGTATCTGGGATAAAGCCTAAAAAAGTAGATTATTTACTCGGAAAAGATAGTGTTTCCGTACAGTCAATTATTAAAGAAGATATTTTTTGGGAATCGGTCGAGAGGATTAAAAAGGCAGGTGTAGAAAGTATGTTAATAATACCCTTGGAAAAAGCAATTTTTTGAGGAGGTATTCTATGAAAATCATCAAATTGAAAAATCTAGTTGCTGCCGACTATAAACGAATAGTGAATAGATCCTTTGGGACAAATAGGAATATTATTTCCGATGTCCAAAAAATTGTAAACAATGTAAGAAAAAGGGGCGATAAAGAAATTCTTTCAAAATATCAGACAAGATTCGGTAATGTAAATTATCAGTCTGTGAAAGTAACGGATGTCGAAAGGAATAAAGCGTATGAAGATGTTGATCCTACTTTTATAAAAGCTTTAAAGCAGATGATAAAGAATATTACTGAAGTGCACAGTGTGCAGTTAAAAAACAAAGTTGACACAAAGGTTATGCCTGAAAGTGGAATTACAGTATGGAGAGAGTGGCGTCCAGTTGAAAAAGTCGGTCTGTATATTCCGGGAGGAAAAGCAATTTATCCCTCATCGGTCCTTATGAGTGTAATACCTGCTAAGATTGCCGGGTGTAAAGAAATTGCCGTCTGTTCTCCTCCGGACCAAAATGGAAAAATTCCTTCACCAACAGTAGTTGCGGCGGATATGGTGGGAGTAAAAAAGATATTTAGAATAGGAGGAGCAGAGGCTATTGCAGCTATGGCATATGGAACAAAAAGCGTTCCTAAAGTTTATAAAATTTTCGGCGCCGGTAACTCATTTGTCACCGCTGCCAAAATATCAGTTTCCCAGGACATTGCAATAGATATGCCTGCAGGACCGTCTGAGATTTTTATAATCGCCGATGAATCGGCTAACCCAGCATATATTGCAGCAGATCTTCTGGCTGACGGGGAGCATGGAGAAGATTCGGCGTGCGTACTTCTGACTAATTCGTGGCAAATTGCCAAGAGTACGAAAAAAGAATTAGAAGGACAGCTGGAAAAACTTCCTACAGGCAATAGGGCTGAGGTGTCGTTAAAACGTTACGGGTTAATTGGGATAGTTGAAAGTATGTCTGAGGCAATCGAATTTACCAATGAGTATGCACCGGAGCATTTGGAGATTATGACCGTAAATCCGGAAAAGGTAGCCGATAAAATCATCAATGCTGGCTCAGTTTTTCTGGGAAACTGGACGACTAAATCAAGCGGTGACTACGCCACCGGTGCCAACCACATCTTGCCAACAGGAGGCATGGCCAAGATGTATCCGCCTTTGGGAGTAGAAGCATACGGCAAATGGATGCAACTGCAAAAATGTACAAAAGGAGGATTGTCAAATATTAAAAAGACAATTGAGACAGTCGCAACTGTCGAGAAATTGCCGGCACACAAATACGCTACAAGCATAAGGTTTATTAAATGTTGAAAGTTTATGAATATAACAAAATTATATCGACCGGAAATAAAAAGAATGAAACCTTATATTCCCTCACCAACAGTTGAGAATATTGCTAAGGATATCGGAATTAGTGAGAATGAAATTATAAAAGCGGACTCGGGAGAAAATCCTTATGCGCCGGATTTTAGCAGATTGGGAGAAATTAAAAGTCTTAAAGTATGTTATTATCCTGATCCTTCATGCAGAAAGCTAAAGAGTAAACTTTCAGAATATCTGAAGGTAAGCGAGGGAAAAATTACCTGCGGTAACGGTTCTGACGAACTTATTGATCTTCTCATAAGGATATTTGTTGCAAAAAATGACGAAATTATTATAAGTCCGCCTACCTTTTCCATGTATAAGTTTTATGGGGAACTGGCAGGGGCAAATATAAAAGAGGTATTAAGAAGCAAAAGTAGTTTAAGAATTGATGTCGAAAAGATGTTGATGAATATTTCCGACAGAACAAAGATGGTTTTTATCGATTCGCCCGGAAATCCTACTTCAACACTGATTGATATGTATGAGGTCGAGATGCTCTTGAGGCAGCAAGTGATTGTGGTAGTTGATGAAGCGTACTATGAATATTGTGGTAAGTCAGCGATGTCACTTCTTTCAAAATATCCCAATCTGGTCATACTGAGGACATTCAGCAAATGGGCGGGACTTGCAGGACTGAGAATTGGTTATGTTGTCGCATGTCCATTGATAATAAACACAATTGATTCCATAAGACCACCATATAATGTAAATTCTTTTGCCCAGGAAGCCGCATCTTTAGTGTTGGACAACAAAAGGTTGTATCTTAACAGACTGGAAAAAATAATATCCTTGCGTGAGAAATATGTCAGTTGTCTATCTTCATTCTCTGACCTTTTCGTTTATCCGTCACGGGGCGCGTATATTTTAATAAAGCCGAAAACTAACGCTAAAACACTGCAAACGTATTTGAGGAAAGAGGGTATATTGGTCAAACTGATAAACAGTTGTTTTCTAGAAAATACTTTGAGAATGAATCTTCCGGGTCAAGAAGAGATGAAAAGAATAATATCGGTCCTGGAAAAATATTATGAAAACTAAATTATTTGATTATCACATCCAAACGCTTGAACACGGATTAGACAGGTCTTTGAGAATTGAGGAGACAATAGAGTCAGCAATAAAAAGAGGTCTTTCAGCTATTTCTCTGACTGATCATTTTCCACTCCCGCCGGATTTTCCCGATCCGACAGAAGAAAAGGATTGCGCCATGAAATGGAGTCTATATGCAGAGTATCGGAAATTAACTAAAGCGGCACAAGAAAAATATAAAGATAGAATTGGTATTACATTTGGTGCTGAATTTGACTGGTTGCCTGATTACAGTAAATGGATAAAAAAGCAATTATCTTTTTATCCGTTTGATTATGTCATTGGTTCAGTGCATTTTTTGGGAAAAATTAATGATGAAAAGGGTGAAAGAAATTTTGTTCTGGATTATACAAAGGAAGAATTTTTAAGAGGTCTGCGGTTTTTTAAAAATATTAAAAATCTTGCCAATGCCTACTACAAAAATATAAATGACATGGTAAAATCCGGGCTTTTTGACTGTGTGGGGCATATTGATTTGATCAAAAAATACAACTACGGTAGCCTCTTTTCTGAGGATGAAGAATGGTATACAAATCTAGTCTCGTCCGTTTTGGATTCTATTGCTTCCTCGGAAATGCTAATTGAGATAAATACTTCAGGATTTGATAAGGAGTGTAAGATGCAATATCCAAGTCTATGGATATTAAAAGAGGCAAAAAGGCGTAATATCGGTCTTACCATGGGATCTGATGCGCATACACCAGATAGAGTCGGAAGAAACCTTGGAAGAGCAGTGGATTTGGCAAAGAAAGCCGGATATCAAAAGTTATCGAGGTTTGTGAATAGGGAAAAGTTGGAGGTAAAAATATGAGTAGCAGAGAAACAGTTATTAACAGAAAAACAAACGAGACGGATGTTGAGGTGAAATTAAATATTGACGGAACGGGCGTATATAATATTCAGACGCCAGTGAATTTTCTAAACCACATGCTTGAGCTTTTTGCCAAACTCGGTTTGTTTGATTTGTCAGTTAAAGCAAAGGGCGATATTAATATCGATGAGCATCATGTGGTTGAGGATGTAGGAATTGTGTTGGGGCAGTCTTTCTGCCAAGCATTAGGAAAAAAGACGGGTATAAAGCGGTATGGATTTTTTATATTGCCGATGGATGAAGCCCTTGCTACAGCTACCATAGATTTTGCCGGGAGATACTCTTTCCGTTTTGAGTGCTTTTTTGTCCGGGAAAAAGTAGGGGATCTGTCAACCGAGCTGGTAAGACATTTTTGGGACGTTTTTGCTCAAAACGCAAAAGTGAATCTCTATATAAAAGTCGAAAACGGAGAGAATGAACACCACAAAATTGAGGCGATATTTAAGGCGGCCGGAAGAGCTATCCGCATGGCGTGCGAAATTGACGAAAGGATTATAAACAAAATTCCTTCAACGAAGGGGAAACTATGATTGTTGTAGTTGATTATGGTTTAGGAAATATCGGCAGCATAATAAACGCGATGGAAAAACTCGGTGTACCTGCAGAAATATCCAGCGATAAAGATGTTATAAAAAGGGCTTCCGGATTAGTTTTCCCGGGAGATGGAGCCGCGGGTCAAGCAATGAGAAACCTGGTTGTCAGAAAGCTGGTCGGTCCGATTACAGACTCCATTTCTTCCGGTAAGCCTTTTTTGGGGATTTGCCTGGGGATGCAAATACTTTTAACTGAGAGTGAAGAAGGGAATATAAAATGTCTGGATATTATTAAAGGAAAGGTGAAGAAATATAATACCGGTATTAAAACGCCTCAAATCGGATGGAACAGAATGGAATTGATGAGTAATGAATCAAGAATGATGAATAAATTATTTAATGACATTTCTGAGGACAGTTATTTTTATTTTATCAACAGTTATTATTGCGAGCCTGCGGATAAAACGATAATTATGGCGACAACTGATTATTACGGAGAATTCTGCAGTATTTTCGTGAAAGAAAATATTCTGGGTGTGCAATTTCATCCGGAAAAAAGCGCAGATGCAGGTTTTCAATTATTAAAAAATTGGACAAAATTATGTTGACAAAAAGGATAATACCCTGTTTGGATATGACTGAAGGGAAAGTGGTAAAAGGGATAAAATTTGAGACTTTCCGTGATGCTGGGGATCCGGTGAGACTTGCGGCAGAATATGATAGGCAAGGAGCTGATGAGCTGGTATTTTTGGATATTACAGCAAGCGTTGAGAATAGGGGTATATTGCTTGATGTGGTAAAACGAACAGCCTGCAAAGTGACAATACCTTTTTCTGTGGGTGGGGGTATAAGAAGCGTGGAGGACATGCGTCTTATTTTGTCGTCAGGGGCGGATAAAGTATCAGTTAATACTGGAGCTTTCAGAAATCCCTATCTTATTTCCGATTGTGCCAATGAGTTTGGAAGCCAGTGTGTGGTGCTTTCTCTTGATGCTAGAAAAATAGATAAGACTCGCTGGAATGTTTTCATAAACGGTGGGAGAGAAGATACGAATATGTCGGCAATAGATTGGGCGAAAAAAGCAGTTTCATTGGGAGCAGGTGAGATACTCTTGACAAGTATAGACACAGACGGGACGAAGGAAGGTTTTAACGTAGAGCTTACACAGGCAGTTGCCAAAGCAGTTAATGTACCCATAATCGCTTCAGGTGGGGCAGGGAAACTTGAAGACTTTGCAGAAATATTGACTACTGGCAGGGCTGATGCCGCACTGGCCGCTTCACTTTTTCATTTCAAAAAATTAACCATTGGCAGAGTTAAGGAGTATCTAAAAGAAAAAAATATTGCCATTAGGATTTAGCATGGATGAACTAAATTTTAAAAAAAATAGAGGTTTAATACCCGTTATCGTTCAGGAAATATCATCAGGGAAAGTTCTGATGCTGGGTTATTGCAACGAGGATTCTTTAAGAATGACAATCAAAACTGGGAATATGTATTTCTGGAGCCGGACTAAAAAAAGACTTTGGATGAAAGGTGGGAGTTCAGGGAACAAGTTAAAAGTCAGGGAAATTATTGCCGATTGTGACAATGATGCATTATTAATTAAAGCGGAAGTTGCCGGTAAAGGAATATGCCATACCGGTAGCAAAAGCTGCTTTTTCAGGAAATTATGAGACTTTTGGACTTATATTCAATTATCAGGAAAAGGATAAAAGAGAATCCGGAAGAATCTAAAGTTGCCGGAATATTCAGTCAGGGGGAAGATAGAATGTTGCAGAAAATCGGAGAGGAGGCAGTGGAATTGGTGATAGCCGGAAAAGGCCGCGACAGGCAAAGGGTTATTGAAGAAACCGCAGACTTGTATTTTATGTCATTGATATTTCTTGCAGCAAAAGGTATAACCGTTCATGATATATATAAGGAGCTTACAAGGCGGGCGGCTGAACGCAAGAAAGAAATTCGGCTGAAAAAATTTTCCCGCCGAAAATGATTTAATGCACAGATATTTTTTTATCCTCGGTAGAAACCCAGTGCTGTCAATTACGGAATTGCTTTCCGTTATAAAACTAAATATTAATGATTACAAAGTCGAATCTTTCTCCAGAGAAGCATGTCTTATTGTTACTCCTGAAAAATTGGATATTTTGCTGCTTGTGAAACAATTGGGTGGTACGGTAAAGGCGGGAGAAATGCTTGATGAAGTAAATTTGGACGTAAGCGAAGCCGATTTTGATAATATAATTTCTTATTCCAACTTAACTGAAAAATATATTCCCCAAAAGCTCAAAAAAATCCATTACGGCATAAGTATATATCCGCTTGGTTGTGAAGAAAAACTATTGGAGTCTTTTGAGCAAAAACTGAAAGTTTTATATATCTCCATAAAAGAAAATTTGAGAGAAAAAGGAATAAAAGCAGGATTTGTCAGATTAAAAGAAAGAAATCTGTCAAGCGTATCGGTAGCTAAAAACAATCTTCTTGATAAAGGAATGGAGTTGGTATTTCTTCTTGATAAAAACAGAGTACTAGCTGGTAAAACTTTGGCTGTGCAGGAGTTTGGCAGTTTTACTTTTCGGGATATAGGCCGTCCCGGAAAGGATAAGCGCTCAGGTATAATGCCGCCTAAACTGGCGAGAATGATGATAAATATTGCAGGAGTCGCCGATAAATCTAAGTTACTGTTAGATCCTTTTTGCGGCAGCGGAACCATCCTTCAAGAGGGTTTGATACTAGGATATAAAAATATAATCGGTTCTGACGTAAGCGGTAAAGCTGTAGGGGATACCAAAAGAAATATATCCTGGTTGTTTGACAAATACCGCAAGTTGGAAAAGGATGAATATCATATAAATATATTTCAGTCAGATGTCAGAAATATACTGAAGACAACACCGGGTGGAAGTGTTGATTTTATTGCCACAGAGCCTTTTCTAGGTCCGCCCCTTCATAGTAAACCACAAAGAATTCAGTCGGAGAGAGTGATAAGGGAGCTTGAGCCGCTTTATCTTTCTGCTTTTGGCCAGTTTTACAAGTTGCTTAAGCCTGACTGTCCGGTTGTATTTATATTTCCAGTTTTTGAGGAAAAAGGGATCTTCAGTTTTATGAATATCATTGGAAAAATTGAAAAAATGGGATTTAGACAAATTGCTTTTGACCAACCGGATAGAAATACAGTTTTTCCAGAGATTACAAAAAGAAATACCATAATATATGGCAACAGATATGATTTTGTCATGCGTGAAATAATCAAGTTCCAGAGAATATAGAATTTATGTTTTTCTTCCAGGATAATATCGGATATCTTATACAGCTTCATTTCACTCCTTTTTGGCCATGGCTTCTTATTCCTGATGCTGAGCATTTTGCACCTATTACCCATCTTTTGTTTTACATAGAATATCACCTGTTTAATCTGCATTTCATTTATTATTTTTCCGTATCCGTGATCTTGCATCTTCTGACTGTTGCTTTATTGGCTTATATCATAAATTTCCTGACAAAAAGCAAATTTCTTTCCCTGGTTGGAATCATTCTATTTTCGGTCAACCTTACATATACAGAACCTATTCTTTGGTCATTGCAAGGACTGATACTTTCCACAATCTTTGTCGCAACAGCGTTTCTTTTGTGGTGCAGGTTTGTCCAAAAAGGAAAGAATAAATATTTCTGGTTTTCCGTTTTTATGCTTATACTTGGCGGATTTACATACGGGTTGGGTGCCGGTGCGGGTATAGTATTTTTTTTCCTTACATTTATATATAAATGTAGTAAGAAGAGAAATCTCTTTTTATACGAGACGGTTTATATACTAACCGGTATTCTCACTTTTCTATCAGGTCCGGCTGTAGTTTCTGGTATGACAAAGCAGGTGATCCCTGTAGTGAACAATCCTTTTAGAGATTTTCTTTTATATTCCGCTTTCGTTTTTTCAGGGGTAACAAGAGGAGTAATAGGGCGTCTTTTCTTGCCGGGTTTTGAGCCTCGGCATTTCCAGATAATTCCCACTATTATTTCTTTTATCCCAGCTCTATTTATATTACTTTTGGCAGTTTGGTTTCTAAAGAATAAAAAGATAAAAAGGGAGGCGAAGCTTTTATTTCTTAGTCTTGGCGTGTTAATTATCTATCCATATATATGGGCTGGATTTGTCCGTTACCAGTTTGGATTGAAACAGGCATTGGCAGAGAGGTACGCCTATCCGTCACTTTTTTTCTTTTGCATGGTTCTTGTGCTTATTATTAAGGCCCTTTTGGAGGATAAACGCATATCCAAAAAAATAATTTTACTTATTGTTCTTCTAATATTTACATTTCAAAACATAATGCTTTGGCGAAACTCAGTAATTTTTGAGAAAAGACCAAAATTGACCAAAGTCTATTTCACTAATTTGACTTCTATACTAGCTTCATCTGAAGTAGTTTTAAGTTTGCCGTTGCCGTCTTATATAAACCAGGAATATACTATTTCTCAACTCGCCCCGCTCTTGGGGAAATTTCCAAATATTAAATTTATTGATCCAAAAGCAGGCAATTTTTGTTCTTACAGTTTCGCAAGGGAATTATCAAAGCCGGCTGTATATGATTTCTACCACAACCAATTGCTTGATCCGGTGGTAGAAAAAGTATTATCCCTGAATGCGATTGAAAATTGCCGCAAAGAAATGGAAAGAATAAAAGAAGCAAAGTTATGAGTAACTTTAACGGAATTTTTAAGCTAGTAATTTTTCTTTTCCTTATGTTGGGAGCGATACTAATTTATTTTATATACCTGGTTTTTTTCTCCCACGCTTCCTTTATCGGGGTTTAAAAATTCATCAAGGGGCCGGAGTTGGCGTAAATGAAGCGCTCCCTGAAGCTGAATTTTCCTGGTAATAAAAGTTGAGAGTATAAGTCTGGGTTAGCCCGCTGACGTCGCTTTTTGTTTTCATTTGGAATTTTACCTGTTCATTTGATGGTAAGTTTAGACAGATGCTTTTGTCACTTGATTGGTATGGTGAGAAGTTACTATTGTTTAGGCTGTATGACAGCTGAGTTGTGCAGTAACCGCTACCGACTGGTTGGATGACTAGACAAACAGGTGAAACATCTGAAACAGTTTGTCCATCTTTTGGAAAAAGAATGGTAAAAGGTTGTGGCGTATCATTGCAGACCGGTGTGGGGGAGGGATTGGAATCTGAGTTGGACATCACTTGAGTAACTGACGGTTGAGGAGTAGTTGTGATTATCATCGGTGTGCCGTAACTGCCAGTAGGATAAATATACTGAATATTTGTTTGTGAAGGAATTGTAGTGGCGGTTGGTGTTACCGGTGTTGGAGCAATAGTATTGGGATTGTTGTTGTGGACTATATTTATAATATTGGCGATAATGACGGTAATAATAAGCGGTATTGTCAAAGTGGCGACAATAACATCCAATGCCGATTTTCTGTCGTGCAGTTTTTTGAATAAGTTCTTAAAGCTGTTTTGAAAATTAGGCATATATTTTCACTCAAATTGAGGATTACTATTTTATCATAGCAGCTTAAATTTTCTCTATAAAGTGTTTTTTTGGAACATTTTCTGTGACATGTTAAAATATAGTTCCCAATGAAGCAGATTTTGGCAGCAGTATCATTGATAGTGGTAATAATAAGTCTCTTGGTTGTAGCATTCACTGTTAGGCAGGTAGATAACGAAGAGCAGAACTTGAAGATAGATTTACAGCACCGTACTACTCTTCTGGCAGAGAGCCTGAAGGAGACTGTAGAGCCTAATTTCATCAATAAATCTGACAAATACCTACAACAGGTGGTTGAGAGGTTTGCTAATAAGGAAAGATTTGCCGGATTGGCTATATACGACAACCAGGATAATTTAGTAGCAGTAACTTCCACATTACCAAAAGAAATATCCCAATCACAACTGGTAGCGGCTCACGCCATGGATGAAGATAAAGCAAGCGGGGACTTCGTGAAGTTTATGGATCAGAAAATGTATGTCTTTGCAATACCGCTTCATGATAATGATAGTGTCGTTGGTGCGCTTATGGTAGTGCAAAATGCAAGCTACATAGACAGCCGGCTGACTGAGATTTGGCGAAACAACCTGATAAGACTTTTTATTCAGGCATCATTATTATCTGTGGCTACCCTTCTTATTTTGAGATGGATAATTTATGTTCCTATTATCAGTCTGGTGGAAACTCTGAAAGCGGCAAGATCCGGCAATCTAAGTACTTCTGCAAAGTCCTTTAATGTGCCTAATTTCCTTTTTTTCAGTCCACTGGTAAGGGAAGTGACAAATATAAGACGCAGTTTGATTGAAGCGAGAGTAACAGCTTCTGAGGAGGCTAGAATGAGACTGGAGAAGTTGGATTCTCCGTGGACAGCGGAAAGGTTAAAAGAGTTTGTAAAAGACACGTTAAAAGGTAGAACCATATTCGTAGTTTCCAACCGAGAACCTTATATTCATACAAAACATGGCGGTAGAATAAGCTATTATTTTCCCGCAAGTGGTATGGCTACAGCAATAGAGCCAATTATGGAAGCCTGTGGAGGAATGTGGATTGCGCATGGAAGCGGTGACGCCGACAGGTTGGTTGTAGACCTGAAAAATAAAATTATGGTTCCGCCTGATGAGCCAAAATATACATTAAGACGTGTCTGGCTGACTCCAAAGGAAGAGGAGGGTTACTATTACGGTTTTGCAAATGAAGGGATATGGCCATTGTGCCACATAGCTTATACAAGGCCAATCTTCAGAAAAGAAGATTGGGAACAGTATCAGAAAGTAAACGGTAAGTTTGCTAAGACGGTACTTGAGGAGATAAAAGATTTCCACAGACCGATTATTCTCGTCCAGGATTATCATTTTGCTTTATTGCCGCGAATGATAAAAAGTAGCAGGCCAGATGCGACCATAGGCTTTTTTTGGCATATTCCCTGGCCGAATGCGGAGTCATTCAGTATCTGTCCCTGGAGAAAAGAATTGGCGGATGGCGTGTTGGGATCTGATATCATCGGTTTTCATACTCAGCTTCATTGTAATAATTTTATAGAAACAGTCGGTAGAGAACTGGAATCGCTTATAGATTGGGAGCAATTTGCCATAACACGTGATAGGCATGTGACTTATGTCAAACCTTTCCCGATCAGTATAGCATTTTCAAATGGAGGCGAATTCCAAAATAATCAAGGTAAGTTTGATAGTAGACAAATGATGAGAGATCTTGATATTCAGGTAAAATATGTCGGGCTAGGAGTTGATAGATTAGATTATACAAAAGGAATATTAGAGAGACTAAAGGCTATTGAGATATTTTTGGAAAGATATACTCCTTATAGAGGACAATTCATGTTTATACAGTTGGCAGCTCCCAGCCGAAGTAGGATAAAGAGATACCAGGAATTTGCAGAAGAAGTTCAGCAGGAAGTAGACAGGATAAACAATAAATTCAAGACAAATAGATGGAAACCCATTTTGTATATCCCTAGACACCACAGTCATGAGGAAATAAATAAATATTACAAGCTAGCAGATCTATGCCTAGTGACATCTCTTCATGACGGTATGAATCTAGTGGCAAAAGAATATATTGCAGCAAGAGATGATGAAAAAGGAGTCTTGATACTTAGCCAGTTTGCCGGGGCTTCCCGAGAATTGAAAGAAGCATTAATAGTTAATCCGTATGATGCTGAACAGGTGGCTAACTCCATGCAAGTAGGTCTTCAGATGATGAAAGTAGAACAGACAAGACGCATGAGGAAAATGAGAGAAAACATAAAAAGCCACAATATCTACCGTTGGTCTGCTGAATTATTGAAAACAATCGTAAATTTGGGTTGATGGCATATTTAATATCGGCTTTTTGGTATAAATGAAAGATTTTTGGTCTGAAACCGGAAAAATTAAAAGACTATTGGACAAAAGATCAGGACTGATATTATTTCTTGATTTTGACGGTACTTTGTCTCCAATTGCCTCTGTTCCTCAAAATGCAATAATTTATTCAGATGTACTGGAAATACTGAAGAAATTAGTTGTTATACCTAACAGTAGGCTGATTGTAGTCAGCGGTAGGTCATTATCTGATATTAAAAGCAGGATAAGGATTAAAAGCGCCGATTATTGCGGAAACCACGGGTTGGAATGGGAGATTGACGGCAGGTATTTTACCGCACCGGTAAAATTGGAAACAGAAGAACTCGAGAAAGTAAAAAAAATAATAATCGCATTGGCACAGAAATTTCCAGAAACAGTCTTTGAAGACAAAGGGTTAACATTCGCTCTTCACTATCGTGCACTTGATAGTAAACGAGTGGAAAGACTAAGAAAAGTGTTTGAAATTGAGATGGAGCATTACATTAATACATTTTTGATATCCGTAATTTATGGCAAGAGGGTTTTTGATATAAAGCCAAGGGTGAGATGGGATAAAGGAGATTTTTGCAGTTATTATCTAAAAAATGCATTAACCACAGTTGAAAGAAAAAGAACCTTATCTATATATTTGGGTGATGATAAAACAGATGAGGATGCTTTCGCAAAACTAGTAGACGCAATAACAATAAGAATAGGATACAAGAGTAATTCAAGAGCAAAATATTTCTTAAGAGGTCAGCATGAAACTAAAAGCTTGCTTCAATGGTTCTTGAATTGCCTGATGATTGGATAAAATACTTTAGTTTATAATGGTTGAAGAAAGGACTTTTTATGTTAAAAGAAGAGATACAAAAGACGATGATTGTAAAATATAAGGAAGGAAACAAAAACGCAACAGATGCCTTACGGTTTGTATTATCAGAGATAAAGTATGCAGAGATAAATAAAAAGAGCGAATTGAATGATGTGGAAATAGTGACTCTTTTGCAAAAAGAGATAAAAAAAAGGAAAGAAGCGATCGATATGTTTAGAAAGGGGAATCGGGAAGATTTAGTATCAAAAGAAAACGAACAGTTGGTCGAGATCGAGAAATTTGCACCCCAAGAGATTTCCGATGCTGAACTTAGCGATATTATAGATGAAGAAACAAAAGGAGTGAGCGGTGTTTCCAACATGGGAAGGGCAATAGGGTTGGTGATGGCTAGGGTAAAGGGTAGAGCTGATGGTGCAAAGGTGGCCAATATGGTAAGACAGAGATTACAGGCAAAAAATTAATAATTTTTTATTCGCGCGATATGTCCGTTTTGCATATAAGTCTTTCTTTTCAAACAGAAGGCCGTTCACAAGTGACAGATATAACCGATGAAATACAAGTTGCGTTGGAGAAAAATCATATTACTGAGGGAATAGCTAATATTTTTATAGTAGGATCAACGGCATCCATATCGACTATAGAGAATGATGAAAATCTATATCAGGATATACAAGAAGTTTTGGAAAAAATCATCCCAATGGAGAAAAACTGGAAACATCACCAGACGTGGGGGGATGAAAACGGCGGGTCACACTTGCGGGCTACACTTTTTGGGCCTGGTATATGCGTTCCGGTGACGAAGGGTAAGTTGAAATTAGGTACTTGGCAAAAGGTGGTACTCATGGATTTTGACACTACTCCACGTAACAGAGAGGTAATTGTCACGTGTGTTTCTTAAATTATATATCAGGAATTTTCCTATTTTGGCAGTTTGATATAAACATGGAAAGATCATAAGCGCGTTTTTGAGGCATCTTGCAGAAAGAAGAAGGTTAGTGTATATTAAATCATCTTATGCCGACAAAAAAGAAAATAGTTAAAGGAAATACAGCTAAAGGAGTTGCCACGGATATGAATGTAGATGGAATAGCCAATCCTACTAAACTACCTGTAAAATCTGGAATACGAAGAATTCCCTGGAAGCATATTATCCTTCTTGTTATTCTTATTGCTGGCCTTTTGCTGTGGAAGTTCAAGAGCGCGTTTGTTGTAGCCATGGTTAATGGTCAGCCTATATCCAGATGGCAGCTGGAAAGTGATTTGGTAAATAAATTCGGTAGTCAGGAACTTGATAATCTGATAAACGAGAGACTGATTTTGGCGGCCGCAAGACAAAAGGGCGTATTTGTAACAAATAATGAAATAGACGATAGGATAAAGCAGGTAGAGACTCGTCTTAACGGACAAATTTCGCTTGCAGATGCTCTTAAAGCGCAGGGAATGACAATGGATGATTTCAAAAAACAGATTGAGATACAGATTTCAATTGATAGGCTTTTTGATAACGAAGCCACTATATCCGCAAAAGAGACAGATGATTATATTGCTTCAAATGAAGCTGCGTATAAAGATGCTACTGATCCAGCACAGGTAAGACAGGATGCGCAAACTGCATTGAAACAGCAAAAAGTAGCCGATCTTTTTAACACCTGGTTTTCTAACGTCCGCAAAAATGCCCAGATCCAAAAATTTCTGTAAGCCCTTTTAACTTATGGAAGAAAAAGTGAAGCCAAATCTAAAGGATTTCCTTATTTATATAGGACTTATAATTGCGATTACAGTTGGGCTGATATTTTTCTTTTCACAAAATAATGCTTCCCAAAAAACAACAAATACAATGGGGGAGACACCATCCTCAACTGTAAATTACAAACAGTATAGCGAGCCGCCGAAAATGGAAATAAATACAAAAAAAAGTTATACGGCGACATTAGTGACTAACAAAGGTAGTATCACTATACAATTGACTGCAAGCGAGACGCCAGTGACTGTAAATAATTTTGTCTTTTTAGCAAAACAGGGATTTTATGATGGGACAACATTTCACAGGGTTGTGAAAGGTTTTATGATTCAGGGGGGAGATCCTAGGGGAGATGGGACGGGCGGACCAGGATACAAGTTTCCTGATGAAAAAGTGGTAGGGGATTATAAAAGGGGGACAGTGGCTATGGCAAATAGTGGTCCCAATACCAATGGTAGCCAGTTTTTCATCATGCAGGAAGACAACTTGAATCTTCCAAAGAATTATGTAATTTTCGGACACGTGATAGCGGGTATGGATACAGTGGATAAGATTGCTGATACGTCTGTTGTGGATAACGGACAAGGAGAACAATCAAAACCGACAGAAAAAATAATCATAGAGAAAATCTCCGTTTCAGAAAAATAACAAACCAATTCCGTATGAGATCTTCAAAAAATTCCGCATGCTTCGCTTTTCCAAAACAAGTATAAGAAACTCAAGCAATGGTGTATCTTAATAATAATGAGAGTAATAAAGAAGTTTCTCGGGTTTATTTCTAGGGAAGAAACGCTTGTTTTCATACTATCGTTTTCACTTATACTTATAAGCATTTTCCCAACCGTCAGTTTTTACCTGAATACCCCAAGGGGCCACGTCTATTCATTTTTACATAACAGTGTCAGTGATTATCCTTATTATCTAAGTTTTATAAGGCAGGGAACTTTCGGAAGAATAACAACAATTGATCAGTTTACCACAGAACCGCAGACGGCAGGTCTTATACACATTTTTTATCTTTGGTTGGGATTAGTAGGCGGATTTTTTTCTCTTCCTCCAGCTTTAATTTATTTTATCGCCCGTATCATATTTGGATTTATATTTATAATCACCGCATACCTTTTTATAAGTTTTTTTCTAAGGAAGAAATGGCAAAGAATTTTGGCCTATATATTTTTTACCACATCAGCCAGCTTCCCTAATTTTGTAAACAATGCCGGACATACGGAAATTTGGCCATTCATATATTGGTGGACAGAAATTGATCCTCTGAGACGGGCCACATTTATTCCACATTTCCTTGTCGGACATATCGGATTGGCAGGAGGATTGTTATTGCTGATTTTACTATATCGTACTGGTAAATTGCGTTTTCTTCTGTTAGCAATAGTTTTAGGATTGATAACTGGTATATCACATCCTCCAAGTCTAGTGATGATTTATTACCTAGTTGCAATCTTTTTATTTTTCAGATTGAGTATTAGTTTATTTAGGAGAATATATACTGCGGAAAGAAAAAAAGACATAAATCTAGTAAAGGATATAGTTCTTACCGGCGTCTTTATACTTCTTACAATGCCATCACTTTATTATATCTATCAGACAACTGAAAACATTTTCCCCTGGACATTGATGAAGGCTCAGGAGTCGATTTTTTACGCAATATCAGTAAGTGAGTATTTATTTTCCATAGGGCCAGTCCTTTTGCTTGGAGTTGCAGGATTTTTTTTATTGCGAAAAGCAGAGCAGTCTTTATTGGTAATTTGGGTATTGTGGGATATAGTCATGATTCCATTATCCAAATTTATCGCTTTTACCCCATTACCTTTTAAGATTCCGACATTGGCCAATATTAGGTTTCTGTCGATGACTGTATATCTACCTTTGGCAATTTGTGCGGTAATTTTTTTGGATTATATAAAGAAGAGATTTGGTAAAAGTTTGTTTTCATTTTTAGTGATATCTTATCTCATTCTTACATTTATCATGTATCCGGAAAGCCTAGATAGTCAACTGCATGAATTTGCCGGGTTAAAACAATTTATGTATCCGAGCGAGGATTTGGTTTCTGCCTACAAGTTTCTTGGTGATCATGATACTGGAGGAGCGGTAATATCCAATCCTGACTCTAGTCTTCTTTTACCGGTTTTTGCTAAAAATAGTGTCTATGCTGGTCAATCAATTTATACAAATGAGAATGGTACAAAGGAAAATCAATCACTATCTATACTGCAAGGGAAAATGGAAGAATGTACGGCTTATAAGTTACTAATTGGTGGAAGTATAAGTTACATATTGACGGTTGATTCGTCTGAGGAAAAAAGAATAATTAATTATAATTTCGCAAGGAGCGTTTTTAAGAGTGGAAGCATAAATGTTTTTAGTTTTGAGCCACAGACTGTTAATGAAAAGTTGATATGTAAAAGTTGATTAAACCTTGGGCCATTTTGATATTATTAGTGGATTTTTTTCCTCTTCTTGAATTTTGCTTCTTATTTCCTCAGTGATAAAAGGCATAAAAGGATGGAGTAGCTTGAGTGATTCCAAGTATGTATGGAGTAGGACTCCTAGAGCAATCCTATCATTTTCCCTTAATCTAGTTTTGCTTGACTCAATGTATTTATCAGCCAATTCATGCCAGATAAATTCATAAAGCGATTCTGCTGCTTTGGCAAACTGGTAAGAATCCAGATTTCTCGTGACCCTTTTTTGCAGACTTTCTAAATCCAAAAGTATCTTTTTGTCACCAGAATTTAAATTTTTGACTGGTACACTCTTGGGAATCTCGATGTTTTTTTGGATAAAGAAATCCATGTTCATCCTTATAAACCTGCCTATATTCCAGAGTTTATTGCTGAAATTGCGCATCGCCTGAATTTTTCCCTCGCTAAGTTTGACATCGCTACCCGTGCTTGTACCGTAGACAAGTGACATGCGAAGGCTATCGGCGCCATACTTGTCTATAACGTCAAGCGGATTTATCACATTGCCTTTGGACTTACTCATCTTTTCGCCAAATGCGTCACGTACTAATCCATGAAGGTATACTGTGGTAAAGGGGATTTTACCTGTGGAATAGAGCCCAAGCATGATCATCCTTGCCACCCAGAAAAAGAGAATTTCGTATCCGGTCTCCATGACTGATGTGGGGTAAAAATAATTAAAGTCGCGGCTGCTTTCTTCATCATTCTGTTCCCAACCGAGTGTAGTGTATGGCCATTGTCCCGAGGAGAACCAGGTATCCAAAGTGTCCGGATCCTGAATAAATTCCTTATTGCCGCATTTAGAACATGATGAAGGGGTTTTGGCATCCACAATAATTTTCCCACAGCCCTTATTTTTTATTTTTGAGAGATTAGGATTCATGTTTAGCTGTAATGGGGAAAGTGAAGAAGTACCACAATACCAGACAGGTAGCCGGTGGCCCCACCAGAGTTGACGGCTAATGCACCAGTCGCGAATATTTTCCATCCAGATGAAATAATTCTTCTCAAACCTTTTGGGTATGATTTTAATATTGCCTTTTTTTACCGCAGCGATGGCTTTTTGGGCAAGAGGTTTTGTTTTGACAAACCACTGCAGTGATACCATCGGTTCTACAATTGTCTTGCAGCGTTCGCAGATAGAAACAGAGTGTATGTAATTTTCATCAATTTTTTCCAAAAGACCCAATTTCTGCAGATCTTCGGCGACCATTTTTCTGGCCTCTTTTACTTTCATACCTTTATATTTTCCGGCTTTCTCATTTAGACTGCCGTCATATCCTATGACCTGTCTTATTTCAAGATGGTGTCTTTGTCCCATCTCAAAATCCAGCGGATCATGAGCCGGGGTAACTTTGACGGCGCCCGTGCCGAATTTCATATCTACTGCAGTGTCGGCTATCACTTTCATCTTGGCCCGTCCCAGAAGAGTCTCAAACTCAATTTCTTGACCTATAAATTTTTTGTATCTTTTGTCATCAGGGTGAACTGCTACAGCCGTATCGCCAAATTTTGTCTCAGGTCTGACAGTGGCCAATACAAACGGTCCATATTTCAGGTAATAGAGAGGATCTTTCTGCTCCCTATAAATTACCTCAAGATCAGAAAGAGCTGTGGCGCATCTTGGGCACCAATTGATCATTCTTTCGGCGCGGTAAATAAGATTATCATTAAACAGATTGACAAAAGTGGTATATATGGGAATGTTAAATTTCGGATCAAGCGTAAAACGTTCCCTCTCCCAATCGCATGAGGCGCCTACAGCCCTCATCTGATCTTCCATCTTTTTTTTATTTGACAGCGTAAATTCCATGCATCTTCTGAAAAATTCTTCCCGGCCCAGATCATATCTGCTTTTACCCTCTTCCTTTTCCAGTTTTCGCTCAAAAACCACTTGTGTGAGTATGCCGGCATGGTCTGCTCCCGGCAGCCAAAGGGAAGGGATGCCTTGCATGCGGTGATATCGTGTCATGAGATCTTCCAGTGTCAAAAACATGGCGTGTCCTATATGGAGGGATCCGTTGGCGTTTGGTGGAGGCATGATGATAGTAAATGGCCGAACTTTGGAATTTTCTTTGGGAGTAAAATAATCATTATTTTCCCAAAGTCTATACCATTTTTCTTCAACATCCTGGTGTTTGTAAACTTTATCCATACTCAATTCGGACTATTATATTAATAAAAACCTCAAACTTCAACATTAAGGTCTGGGACAGCCTGAATCTTTTCCCAGGGAACTGGATGATGGTGAAAGTAGGCAAAGCTGGCTATATAGGAAGCGTTATCTGTACAAAGAGGGGGAGGAGGGATATATAGTTGCGGGTTGCGGGTTGCGGGTTGCGGGTGGGATAGTGTTGAACTGAGTTTTTCTTTAAGACGTTTATTTGCTGCGACACCACCGCCAATTATTATTGATTTCGCTTTATATTTCCGTGCCGCAAAAAGAGTTTTCTTTACAAGCACATCCGTAATGGATTCCTGTATTTCATATGATAATTGTGTAGTATTCTCTTTGTTTAATTGATTGGCAGCTTTTAACCTGTTTACTTCTCTCAGGACTGCAGTTTTTAGTCCTGAAAAAGAAAATTCCAGACTGTCACTTCCGATCATTGGGCGTGGAAGTTTAATATTGGTTTGTAATTGGTGATTAATTGGCGGTTTTTTAAATTTTTCTGCGGCTTTTGCTATTGCAGGACCGCCCGGGTATCCTAGACCTAACAATCTTGCTGATTTGTCAAAAGCTTCTCCGGCAGCATCGTCTCTGGTACCACCCAGCCATTTGATTTTTTTATGACTTTCCATATAAAAAAGTTCAGTATGCCCTCCGGAAACAACCAGTGCTATTGCTGGAAATTCCGGTTTTTTTCCACCTAACCAGTTAGCATATATGTGAGCAAAGATATGATTTACCGGTATGATTTCCTTTCCTGTTATATATGCCAGAGTCTTTGCAGTTTCCACTCCGACAAGAAGCGAGCCGATAAGGCCCGGGCCGTAAGTTACGGCCAGAACATCAATTTGTTTTAACATTCCAGAAAGAGTTCTATTTTTCAGTCGGGTATACTCTGTTAATTTGGTTAGAGCTGATGTGACAACAGGAATGATATATTTTATCTGTTCTCTGGCGGCAGACTCAGGGATGATGCCGCCTGTTGTCTTGTGAAAATCCTGTGAGGAAGCAATAACACTAGATAAAATTTTTTCACCATCTTCCACTACAGCTGCTGCTGTTTCATCACAAGATGTCTCTATCGCAAGTATTCTCATCTATGAAAAATGTCAAGAGTTAATTTCGGATTCGGAAAGAATCCTTAATTTATCCCTTAACGTTAATAAATTTTATTAAGCGCTCCTAATAACAATTTTGATCAACCATCTATTCGTGAATAAATCACAGATTGCCG
>CAZFNL010000045.1:0-11322 GCA_964520615.1 uncultured Gammaproteobacteria bacterium | reverse complement strand
TGGAGGATTCCCGTGATAGATTTACCCATAGTAGTAGGATCTCCTTTCGTAAAAAGTGTGTCCTACTACTTTTGTATTGAGATTTCGTTAATAAAACAAGCTGGAGATCGATTTTCTACCCACTGTCTTTATTGGAGACCCGGTTACGTATGGGTTTATTGCATTGATTATCGCTTGACGCAAAAAGGATAATAAATCAAAATGAAATAAATAAGTTTATAAATAAATTGGTCATATGGATAACTTCAAAATCAATAATCAACCTGAAAGTAAAGATATAGCCTCTAGTTTTTCAACTGAGTCAGATCAGACGAGGTGGTATTCTAATAAAAATACGACGTCTAGTCAAATTCCGGTATTTTCGCAATCACCCGAAAGGAATCCCAAAATACTTCTTCATGCAAAAGGAAAGGGTATTCCTATATGGTTTTATTTTATATTCCTTCTTACTTTTTTTTTGTTTATTGCGGTAACCACACTTCTATTTACGACGTTTTTTAAGGTGAATACTAATATGCAGTTGCCAGGATTTGTTAATATTTTACAAAAAGCGACTCCCACAATCTCTTTAGAGGAAACTCCAGTACCGACTTCTCCTCCTATATTATCCGTTCCAATTGCAACTAGTTCCTCAATAGAGGTTCCTGTAATTCCCGCCTCAACATCTTCCCATTTAGCGACAACTTCGTCATACCCCGCTGGTTATATGTTGTTGACATTTTTGAGATAGATTAGAAGTTATCTCAAAACTCTATTTTCAAGCCTGAGGGAATAACATAATCGAAGCTAAAAACAGAATATCGAGATGAGTTCTAGTTGAGAAGTTAGACTTTGAGTGGAGAAATTAATCCTTTACAGTAATTCTTTTAAGGGAGATTCCAGCAATAAAGCTGCCTCCCAGAATTAGCCAGGCTATATCTTCTGGGCCTGTAGCCGGTATTTGTTCAGGTGAGGATGTACGGCTTCGGGAAAAAGTATTGTTTGAAGAATTATTGCCTCCCGATATAACTTTCGTATAGACAGAAGGAGTTGGTGTTTTTTGAGTTAATATCGGTGTAGGCGAAGGAGAGATTTTGGCCAGCCTTAAGGATGGAGGAATAAGGTTGCCAAACTTATCTCTTAGGGTTGATGCTATTCGGCTACTTGAGAGTATGACAATAATAAGAATAATAAATCCTAAAAATATAAGAATGAATCTGCTTGAAGTCATATATAAATATAATCCGCAATAATGCGGAAATTCGGCCTATAATATACTAATATGGTCAGTTTGTCAAGTTTTGGGTTGATGTATAAGTCTGAATCTAAAATTGTCGATGAATTATATCCGTGTGATAGAATAGGAAACGTTTTGTTATCTACCTCTTTGAGAAAATTAGAAAAATGAATAATCAGTATAACAGTATCACATATGGTCTATTAAACCTCTCTGAAGTCCGTGAAAAAATACTCCAGTTTATGGAGAAATTGCCTCAGGAAAAATATCAGATTGTAATAGGAACAGATTCACAGCCTAAAAACGGGTCGGGAATAGATTTTGTTACAGCAATTGTGGTACACCGTATTGGAACGGGAGGGATATATTTCTGGAAGAGGATTGTTGAGGTAAAAAGCATGGTTTTGCGCAACCGAATTTATAAAGAAGCAACTTTATCTCTAGTTGCTGCAGACGAGTTCCTGAATGTTTTTGAGAAAGACGGGATTACAAAGTATGATGTAGAGATACATGTTGATATTGGTAACAAGGGAGAGACTAAAGAAATAATAACTGAAATTGTTGGAATGATAAAAGGTTCAGGCTTTAAGGTAAAGACAAAACCTGAATCTTACGGAGCGTCAAAAGTTGCAGATAGACATACATGAAATTCTATTTATTTCGGAGGGAGGTGATAGACTTTGAATTCTAAAAGTTATGTAATTGCTTTGATAGTGATGATACTTGCGGTTGCTGCCGGATATTTTGCAGTAAAAGGTAAACAGTCAAAAAGTGAAATGAGTGTTGGTACAACAAACGAAACGGAAAGAGTCCAGAGCGTAGTGCAAAATACCGCTTCAGGATCATCAAGTGCTATAAAAAAGGAAAACATTGTTGCTTCAGATTCTGCAGCCGGTTCTTCCTCTGTTTCAGCTTCAGTAAGTGGACAATCTGTGGTAAAAGAGACGGTGGATTATACCGATAATGGTTTTGTTCCAAACAGCATTAATATAAAAATAGGTACATCAGTTACTTGGACAAATAAGACCAGTTCACCGATGTGGGTAGCCTCAAATCCACATCCGGTTCATACTGATTTGCCGGGATTTGATCAATTAAGCAGCGTTGGGAAAAATGGAACTTATACTTATACTTTTGAAAAAGTCGGAAACTGGGGATATCACAATCATATGTTGCCGTCAGACACTGGTTTGGTGAAAGTGACACAATAAATCGATTACTGTTTTATTGTTTATCTGTAGGTTTGGGAATGTTTGTAGGCGGTAGAATACAGCCACCTTTTGGTTCTGTACCCTGAATAAAATATTCAACATGTCCATAACATGGTATAGAAATGGTATCTGCCGGTAGCGTGAATGGTTTATCAGGGATATTTGAAAGCAGGTTAGCCATAATGTCGTGCCAGATTGGGGCTGCGCCAGTGATTCCTGAAGTGAGAAGTGGATTCATTGGTGAGTTGTCATTATTGCCTACCCATGCGGCAACAACATAATCTGGTGTATAGCCAATTGTCCAGTTGTCTCTTTTATTGTCGCTGGTGCCTGTTTTGACGGCTACGGTTCTACCGGGGATGACAAGTGACGAATTGGGGCCGAAAGCCGGAATTCGAGCGTTGTTGTCGGATAATATGCTTGAAAGAATAAAGCTTATACCAGGTGATACCGCCTGTGTCTCATTATCAGGGATCGGAGAAGGGAGAGTTTCTCCCCTGTAGTTTTCGATTTTCAAAAAAGGCGTCAGGTCATGTTTTATTCCATTGTCAGCCAAAGTCCCATAGACTTTGGTCATATCAATCATAGTGACATCAGCTGCTCCAAGAGTTAGTGATAAACCATAAAGGCTATCATTGTTCCAGGTAGTAATCCCCATAAGTTTTCCCTGTTCAATCATATTTTTTACACCAATTGTTGCTAAAACTTTAACCGCTGGTATATTAAATGATGATGCCAATGCCACTCTTAAAGGTATATTGCCATGGAATTTACCATCGTAGTTTACAGGTGAATAAGAAGGTGCACCTGGCGAAGTGAAAGTGATTGGTGAATCATTGATGATAGTTGCAGCTGTATAGCCCATGCTTAAAGCTTTAGCATAATTGACAACTTTTATGGAGGAGCCAGGTTGACGAAGTGCTGTGGTAAGATTTACATTTCCGTCGGAATTTTTATCAAAATAATTGGCTGATCCAACCATAGCTAATATTTGTCCATTTTTTGGATCAGTGATAAGCACCGCTCCATTACCTACATTCAGCGATTTCAGATTTTCTATGTTGTTAGTGACGATTTTTTGCGCCATTTCCTGTATGGATAGGTCAAGTGTTGTTGTGACACGCAGGCCACCCATTTCTACTAATCTTGGTCCGTATTGTTCTTCCAGCAGATCCTTGATGTACATGACAAAATGTGGAGCTGCAATAGGTACTGAGGGTTTTCGTAGATTTAGAGGTTCATTTTTTGCCTGTTGTGCTTCTTGAGCTGAAATGTAACCGCTTTTTGCCATTTCATCTAACACTTCCTCTTGCCTTACTTTTGCAAGCTCGGGGTGTGTTCCAAAAGGGGAGTAAAGCGTTGGCGCTGCGGGTAATCCTGCGAGAAGTGCGGCTTGAGGTAGTGTCAGATTGTGGACCTTCTTACCGAAATATGTTTCTGAAGCGGCTTCTATTCCCCATGCAGTTCCGCCGTAAGGGACCTGGTTGAGATACATTTCTAGAATTTGGTCTTTGGAATAAATTTGTTCTGCCCATACAGAAAGAACAATTTCTTTCAGTTTTCTCTCAAAAGTTTTTTCAGGCGTAAGAAGGGCGCTTCTGACAAGTTGTTGTGTAATTGTGGAACCTCCTTCAAGATTGGATGAATTTATATCATGAAGAGCAGCCCTGACAATTCCAGGGATAGAAAATCCTCCGTGGTTATAAAAGCCTTTATCTTCTACCGCAACAGTAGCCTCCTTAACCATCAACGGGATTTCTGATAACTTGACAGGCGTGCGGTTTTCATCAGCATAGATTTCGTATAAAAGTTTTCCGTTTCTATCATAAATTTTTGTGGTAGTGGGTACGGCACGGTTGGAAAGAAAAATAGGATTGGGCAGCGATTGGATTTCACTGTTTAGTTCTAAAGCGGTTGCAATGATGGAAACCGCTAACGCCCCAAGGAAAAAATACTTAATTTTAATGATCAGCAGTTTTATCGCTCTTCTTATTTTTAGGGATTTTTGCATGGAAGGCCAGGGAATACGAAATGAGTCAATTTTTTGCCGTAAAATTGAAATTTTATCTCTTAAATCTTCCAGGGTATGTCTTTTTCTAAAGATTATTACGGGTTTGGTTTGTGGTTTTACTTTTATAGCTGGTGGTTTGAATTTAATCTTTGCCAAAGAAAGTTTGAGCAAGGTTAGTATTTTACCCCAGCACCAGAATGTCCCGGGTGTCAACCCGTGGTATGAATGGTTTTCTAGCGGGCATTCGGTTCGGGGTTTCGCGCTCCGAATGACCGATCGGGCTGATGCCCCGAGCGTAAGCTCGGGGAGCGCTTCACTTATTGATGCCCCCAAAATAATATAGGTCTTATAAATAAGTGATGGTATTTTTTTGAAAGGGAGAATAATGAGGTCGCCGATCCATTTTAGGAATAATATAGGTAAGAGAAAGATTAAGGCTAAAACATTTGTTTTTTTGGGATGATAATCACGTTGTGACGGTCTTTTTACCATGGTGAGAAAATATATCATACATTATAGGGTGTGTAAAGAGTGAGCGGTGAGTTAAATATTAATATTATTTGCCAGATCTCCTATTTCGTGAGAACACTTGATGAGGTGTTTATTAGCGTAGGAGATCAAAGTTTTATGTTAGTTATTGGATCGCCGCCGTCATGAGAACAGTCAAGGCAGTATTTACCAAACATATCAGACACGACCTGATGTTGTTCCATGGAAACGTTATCCGTTTGATTAGGTAAAGCCATTTTATGAGTAGTTTTGTCAATGGCAATAGTTTGCTCAAGATGTTCTGATTCGGTTGGGATCGTTCCTTTTATGAAATACTCATAACGCGTTGCACAACCTTTATCTGAAGCGTTGGGATCGGAATTTGGAGGCGTCAGCCCTGATAATGAGCAAATTTGCGCCCCTACTATACCATCAGGTTGTCGGGGCCAAAGATCGGGCTGATTTTTTAAAACTGATGTCATCACTTTATTCCATATTGGGGCAGCTCCCGTTATACCCGATGCAAGATACGGATTCATAGGAGAATTGTCATTATTACCTACCCATGCGGCCACCAGAAAATTCGGAGTATAACCAATTGTCCAGTTGTCACGCTTATCATCAGTAGTACCGGTTTTGACGGAAACGGCATGTTTCGGTATGACAAGAGCAGATTCGGGGCCAAATTCCATAGTGCGTGCGTTATTATCAAGAAGAATGTGTGAAATAAGAAATGACGTTTCCATGGAAAAAATTCTGGGACCTGAAATAAGTATGGAAGAAGGATAGTTTAACGGTTTTTCCACCTCTTTGACGAAATTAGGGTCTTTATATTCTTCTAGTGTTTTTCCATTATTATCCTCTACTTTCAGAATTGAGATTAGATTGTGCCTAATACCGGTGTTTGCAAAGACTCCATAAGCTTGGGCCATATCAAGCATAGTGACATCTCCTCCCCCCAAAGTCAAAGACAGTCCATATTTTGATGGGTCTTTATAAGTGGTGATGCCCATGGCAGAGGCTGTTGCTATCATGGTTTTAACACCGTTGACAGCCATCATTTTTACCGCTGGTATATTTATAGAATTTCCCAGGGCAAAGCGAAGTTGCACTGGTCCGTGGAATTTACCGTCGTAATTTACCGGACAATACGGCTTTTGTCCAGCTACGTCAAAACAGGTGGGAGTATCAAGAAAAACAGTGGCTGCAGTGACTTTATGTGACTCCAGACCGATGGCGTAGTTTATAGGTTTGATTGATGATCCAGGTTGCCGAAGAGCAGTCGTAACATTGAAATTTCCCGATTCAGAGGCAAAATAATCTTTTGAACCTACCATGGCCAGAATTTCCCCGGTTGTAGGCCTTGTTATTACAACAGCTCCATTACTGACGTTTAAGGCTTTCAGCTTCGCTACTTCACTTGCAACAGTATCCTGAGCCATTTCTTGAAGAGGCATGTCAAGGGTAGTTGTGACTTTCAGCCCTCCCTGTTCAACTATTTTTTCACCATATTTATTCACCAGTTGCTCTTTGACGTACATTACAAAGTGTGGAGCTTTGATATCTGTCTGTTGGGGTCGGAAATACAAAACTTCGTTTTCGGCTTTTTCCACCTGATTTTTTCCAATGTATCCATCATCAACCATTCTTTGTAGTACTTCCCTTTGTCGTTGGATAGCATATTCAGGATGAGCTCCGAAGGGAGAGTAAATTGTCGGAGCCTGTGGTAAACCAGCAAGAAGCGTCGATTGTGCCAGATCAAGATCTTTTGCGTGTATGCCAAAATAAGTTTGGGCGGCAGCTTCTATTCCCCAGGCTGTGCCGCCATAGGGGACCTGATTAAGATACATTTCCAGAATTTGGTCCTTGGAATACAATTTTTCAGTCCAGTATGAGAGAATAATTTCTCTAATTTTCCTTGTAACGGTTCGTTCAGGTGTCAAAAGAGCATTTTTGACCAGTTGTTGAGTTATGGTAGAACCTCCCTGAAGCTGTCTGTGCAACACGGTATCGCGTACCGCTCTTATGATTCCACCTATGGGATCAATGCCGCCATGTTTATAAAAATCTTTATCCTCAATAGCGATAGTTGCCTCTCGAAGGGAGAGTGGAATATCTGCCAGTTTTACTAATGTCCTATTTTGGCTGGCGTATATGTTGTATAAAAGGGTGCCGTTTCTATCATAAATTTTTGTCGTTTGCGGGACTTCCCTAAGAGAAAGTTTGGTAGGAGAAGGTAAATCCTTAAATATAGAAAAAAGGTAATAAATCGACGATAGGCACAAAACAACCACTACAATAATAAAAATGAATTTCTTTTTGTAGAATATCTGTTTCGGCTTCAGCTTTCCGGCTTTCACAAAAATTCCGTTTTTCATAAAGGGGTTTTTTATTATACAATATTATCCGGACGGATTTTAGATTTGTTATCAATACGTGTAGTTCATTAATAAAATATACAGAACATTTCTCCATGGAAATGGGGAAGGTTGTGTATGGATAATTGTTAGCTTGTTTGTTATGGTCTTTATGCAAAATTTTTCTCTACATGGTAATTGGGTGGACCTGATCATAATTCTAGTTTTTATTTTTTATCTTCTTGAGGGATGGGGGAGAGGTTTGCTTTTGGGATTGGTGGATTTGGGAGGATTTTTGCTTTCATTTATCGGATCTTTGAAATTTTACAATATTGTTGCTGATCTTATTGTGAATAATTTTTCCCTATCCCGTGGAATTGCCAATGCTGCAGGATTTTTACTGGTTGGGTTTATATTTGAACTGGTTTTTTCCACGCTGATAAATTTTTTATACGGCAAAGTATATCCCAAGTTTATTGACGGGTTAAAAAAGCAGAAGCTTTACTCATATTCCATCCTAGTCAATAAAGCATTAGGGCTTATTCCTGCAATGGGGGAAGCGGTCATATTTGTAGCTTTTATACTGACTCTTCTTATAGCTTTGCCCATAAAAGGAAGTGTAAAAAAAGATATTATCTCATCAAGGATCGGTGGAGCCCTGGTTGCCAAAACTCAAGGCATCGAAAGCACTCTTAATACTGTTTTTGGACAGGCAGTAAACGAGACTCTTAATTTCATCACTATAAATCCGAATCCCCAATCAGAGGAAAAAGTCAATCTAAACTTTATCCAAAAGAATGTTTCCGTTGATGAGACTGCTGAAACTACAATGCTGAATTTGGTGAATCAGGCTAGGGTGCAAAACGGTTTGAGAGGATTGTCTCTTGATTATAGGTTGCGGGATCTTGCCCGCGCATATGCTAAAGACATGTTTGCCAGGGGATATTTCTCCCATTACAATCCGGAAGGGCAATCTCCCTTTGACCGGATGCAAAAAGCGGGAATAAGTTTTCTTTCCGCAGGAGAAAATTTAGCGCTAGCTCCAAATGTGGATTTAGCCTTTCAGGGTCTTATGAACAGTCCCGGGCACAGGGCTAACATACTTTCTCCTGATTTCCATAAAGTGGGCGTAGGGGTAATGGATGGCGGAATTTATGGGGAAATGTTTGTACAGGAATTTACCAACTAAAATGCGCGTACTTATCCAAAGGGTAAACTCTGCAAGAGTTTCTATTGACAATAATATTGTAGGAGAAATAGGAAAAGGTTATCTAATTCTATTGGGAGTAAAAGAAGGAGATTGTGAAGGAGATTCAGATGTATTAGCCGAAAAAACCGTAAATTTGCGGATTATGAGTGATCCAAAAGACAAGATGAATTTGTCAATTTTGGATGTAGACGGTGAAATATTGGTGGTGTCACAATTCACTTTATATGCCGATACTAGTGGAGGTCGAAGGCCTTCTTTCATAAACGCGGCTAAACCGGAAAGAGCAAAAATTCTTTATGAATCTTTTATTAAAAAATTAAAAGATTTGGGTGTGCGAAAAGTAGCAACTGGCGAATTTGGGGCTTATATGGATATTAGTTTGGTCAACAATGGACCGGTAACTATCATGTTGGATTCAGACGGAATTTAAGGTTGTACGATAATATCCTTTTTGCTATCGTAGTGCAATATGGCATACAATAATTATTTTTCGGAAATCGCTGATGGCAAATCTCCTGCTACATACAACTATTTTGACGGAGAGAAATGGACAGCTTCGCTTTCAGGACAAACCATCGACGTTGTTTCACCGATTGACGGTAAAGTCATGGGGAAAATACAAGAAGTTTCCCATTCAGAGATTGATCAAGCAATTGATAGAGCTAGAAAAGCACAACTTTCGTGGAAGTCCATTCCCATGATAAAAAGAGCAAAGATACTGCATCTTGCCGCAGATTGGATACGTCATCACGAACATTATTTAACCACAATTCTCATAAGAGAAATAGGCAAGCCTTTTGCTGAAGCCAAGGATGAGATTTTAAGAAGTGCTGATATGATAGATTATTTTGCCAATGAAGGATTACATGTGACCGGTGAGGAGTTGTCAGGCGAGGTGTTTCCGGGATACGATCAGACGAAAATGGCGATAGTGGAGCGTGTGCCTTTTGGAACCGTTTTGGCAATTGCTCCTTTTAATTACCCGGTAAATCTTGCCGTCTCAAAGATTGCTCCCGCACTTATAATGGGAAATGCGGTCGTTTTTAAGCCCCCTTCACAAGGGTGTATATCCGGTTTGCACATTGCCCAAATTTTTTATCAGGCAGGATTGCCTAAAGGATTGATGGTAACTGTAACCGGTAGAGGAGAGGATACTGGTAATTATCTTTGTGTCCATCCGGGAATTGACATGGTTACGTTTACCGGTTCTTCACGAGTGGGTAAATCAATTGCTGAAGAAATAGGTATGATTCCAATACTTTTTGAGTGCGGTGGAAATAACCCGGCAATTGTATTGCCTGATGCTGACTTACAGTTTACTGCAGCAGAGATAGTTAAAGGCGCTTTTTCCTTTGCCGGTCAAAGATGTACCGCTATAAAGTATGTCTTGGGGATGCCCCCTACCGTTGATGAGCTATTGCCAATTGTGGTTGAGAAGACAAAAGAGATGATGAAAATGGGAGATCCCATGGAAGAAAAATTCAATATGGGGCCGGTGATATCGGATAGCGCCGCGCAAATAATTGAAAAAAGAATTATGGAAGCCAAAGCCGCAGGGGCAAGAGTTGTTTTTGGCGGGAAAAGAAACGGCAGGTATATAGAGCCTACGATATTAGATATGGTAAAATCGTCAATGAAGATAATTCAGACAGAAACATTCGGGCCGGTTGTTTCTTTTATAAGGATAAATTCAGTAGATGAGGCAATAAAAATTATAAGAGAATCAAATTACGGTCTGCAGGCGTCAATTTTTACAAATGATGAGGGGGCTGGTATAAAGTTGGCCCAAATTGTTGATGTAGGTACAGTTCAGATAAACAGTAAACCTCAAAGAGGTCCTGACCATTTCCCCTTTTTGGGGATAAAGGGAAGCGGCTCAGGGGTCCAGGGGATACGCTATACGCTTGAAGCCATGTCACGCCTGAAACCCATTATTCTGAATAAGCCTCAATAAATTTGTTTAACCTTTTTCAAGTAAAAAGCTTGCACTGGAAATTTTCTTGTTTGTAAGGATGCGAGATCGTAAGAGTGCGTTATTAGATAAGTATTCTCAAAGAATTACTTATCTGTATAATCAGATAAAGTTGGAATAAATATCCCGTATGCAAACTGCGAAAATTTACATGTGCTTCGCTTCTTACTTTGATACCCCAAGTGCTGTTAAAGCGAGATGGAGTGTTTCAGAAGGATTGGTTTTAAAAGTATCAATGACAATGTTGTAGATTTTTGGATTCCAGAATTCTCTAGAGTGATACAACTTATCCCACTTTTTCAGATTTTCCTCCTCCCTGGTTTTCAGATGTATTTTTGCCTCTTCAATCGTCATTTTATCCCGCTCAACAATTCTTTTGGCCCGGAGCAAATCATCTGAGCAGACGACAAATATTTTGAAGATTCCATCAATGTTTTGAGCGTCAAAACCTGAGAGCCATGATTCAATAATCAGGTTTTTCTCCTGTTTTAATTTTTCTTTTATGAAATTATCAAGTTGCAGGTGATATTCATCTGCAGATTGACCGGTTTGTTCCAGAGGAATGCCATTCTTTCTGGCATACTTACGGTATATCTCACCGCCGTTTATCACCTGCCAACCAAGTTTTTCACCAAGCGCTTTGGAAAGGGTGGTGGCGCCGCTTGCTGCGCGGCCTGAGACAGTAATGTTTCTTACTTCGGGAATAGTAACAGGTGTATTCATCTATGAAAAATGTCAAGAGTTAATTTCGGATTCGGAAAGAATCCTTAATTTATCCCTTAACGTTAATAAATTTTATTAAGCGCTCCTAATAACAATTTTGATCAACCATCTATTCGTGAATAAATCACAGATT
>CAZFNL010000044.1:0-27101 GCA_964520615.1 uncultured Gammaproteobacteria bacterium | reverse complement strand
GTGAGCCCGCAGAGATTCGAACTCTGAACCAACAGCTTAAAAGGCTGCTGCTCTACCGTTGAGCTACGGGCCCGGTAAAATTGGGACAGATTTTACAGTGTAAACACGGTATGCATTTCTTTTTTTGCAGAATTATATGATTATACCAGCATAAAAAAATCATATCAACAACATTCATCGAAGCTTCTTCATGTACATTTGTTGGACAAATCGGCAAAAGAGATATAAACTGAGTTTATTGTATTTCATTTAACGTTATGGATGGAATTGTTTATGATTTTAGCAAGATTCTCATAAATAAATACAGGATTATTTTTTATTATGGATTATACAGGACTGTTCGCTAAGGAAGCTCTTGAAAAACTAAAAACTCTTGGACTAAACGAAATACCCGAAGTCAAAGAAAAATTCATCACAAAACTGGCAAAAAGGTTTGTCTCTCCCATCTCACTCATGCTGCTTGCAGCCTCCATACTTTCTTTGGCCGACCGCAAAGTTTTTGATTTTTATTTTATTCTTTTTTTGCTTCTACTAAACATCTTTATTGCCCTCTGGCAGGAAAGCAAAGCTGACAATGCCATCGCCAAGCTAAACCAGCATTTGGCTACAAAAGTAAAGGCTTTGCGCGACGGAGCATGGCAAGAGGTAGATTCAAGGGAGATAGTACCAGGGGATGTTATAGAGCTTACTACAGGAAATATCATACCGGCTGATGGAAAAGTTTTGGATGCCAGAAGCGTGACGGTAAACGAGGCTTCATTAACCGGGGAATCTTTACCCAAGGATAAGAATAAAGGTGACAAGGTCTTTTCTGGCGCGTTTCTTATCACAGGACTCATGGTCTTTGAGGTGACGGCAACAGGCAGATCGACTTATTTTGGTAAAACACTTATTTCTGTGGAAAGGGTCAGGAAACGCAGCCTTCTTGAAGAAGATATTATAAGGATTTCCAAATTTTTATCTATTCTCAGCCTTATCGCTGTTGTCATTCTATCAGCCGTTTTTATATATGAGAAAGCTCCAATATTTGAACTATTGTCACTTGACCTTTCACTAGTCATAGCGGGCATACCCATAAGTTTGCCTACAGTCATGACACTCATAATCGAATTTGGGGTTCTTGCCCTTGCCGCCAAAAATGCAATCGTACGCAGGCTTTCCGCACTTGAAGATTTGGCCAACGTAAATCTTCTTTTGACTGATAAGACCGGCACTCTCACCCGGAACAAGATTACTGTCAATGAAATCATAAACTACAAAGGATACCAACCAAATGACGTACTTTTTTATGCACTCCAAGTCTGCCTTCCAGACCAAAACAATTCAATAAACAAAGCTATTGTTGAAAAGGCCCATGAAGCAAAAATCTCCGAAACTGGCATTAAAAACTCCGATTTTATCCCGGCTGATTCCGTCAGGAAAAGAGCTACCATAACCATAGAAAAGGGCGGTAAAAAAATTCTTCTGTCACTTGGAGCGCCCCAGATTATCGCTACACTTTGCAGGATTGATGCAGAGTTAAAATCTAATTTTGAAAAGGAAGTAGATAATCTGGCCCAAAAGGGATATAGAACGCTGGCCGTTTCGTACAAAGAAAATTCCAGCGAAGAGAAGGATATGTCGCTAGTAGGTGTTTTGGCCTTATCTGATATATTGAGGGATGATGCCAAGGATGTCGTCAGTTTTCTTGAAACAAACAATATTGACACAGTTATGCTTACCGGTGACAACAGGGCTATCAGCCGGGAAATTGCCAGAAAACTGGATTTGAGTGACGGGAAGGTAGTCACCAGGGATGAGCTTCATAAAATCGGCTGGAAAAATATGACGCCAGAAATGTATCACCAGACCGGAGCCTTTTGTGAAATTCTTCCGGATGACAAGTTCGAGCTTGTAAAGGCCGCCAAACGCTTTTTTGTCGTCGCTGCAAACGGGGACGGTGTTAACGACCTGTCGGCTATTAAGGAAGCCAATGTCGGCATAGCGGTAAAAAATGCTGTTGATGCACTAAAATCCACCGCGGATATAGTCCTTCTGACAAGCGGCATATCAGTCATAAGGGATGCCTTTATAGAAAGCAGGAAAATTTTTGCCCGTCTCTATACCTACTCCCTTTATAGAATTTCAGAAAGTCTCAGGCTTATTATCACTATAGCAATCCTGGGCGTTATATACCGCCAATATCCCCTGACGCCGTTGCAGATCATACTGATTGCCCTCTTAAACGATATACCCATCATCTCCCTTGCCTGGGATAGGGTAAAGATAGCCCAAAGGCCGGAAAAAATAAAAGTTAAAGAAAGATTTCTCTTGAGCTCTCTATACGGCCTGGCGGGAATCGGCAATAGCCTAATATTGTTTATTATTCTTACCAAAATTCCCAGTGTCACTTGGAATATGATCCAGACAATTTATTTTCTAAAGCTAACCGTATCCGGACACATGCTTATATTTGTCGCACATACCAAAGCACGCTGGTTTAGATTTCTCCCCAGCCGCCAGGTCATCATTGCTACTTTGACTACACAGGTTATTGCTTCTATCCTTGCTCTGACAGGATTTTTTATGCCAGGTCCGATACCGATTGTTTGGGTGGTAATTGTCTGGGTTTGGGCATTTGGCTGGATGCAGATTACGGAGCTAATGAAGGAAATCCAACCAAGGATATATAAGGAAATCGGCTAGTAGTTTAATCTGTGAATTTTGGTACCCGGACCGATTTTGAGAAACGATTGAAAATTAACAAAATGGAGTACTAGAACAAAGTTTTTTGCTGAACTACCTTTGTTCTTATATGTGAAGCTGCTTCACGATAGCGGCAGAAATCACAATCCTGAGAACTTTCTGGCATGTCGTCCTTTATTAGTGTATTTTTCACCTCAAAAAGGATAGGGTCTATCCAATCTGTATTCCCCAAATACGGCAATATTGAGATGTCAAACTCAAGTTTACCGTCAAAAGCCTCTTTGTCGCTATTTCCGTTGCAATAGACAAAATATCCCGTGCTTGAGACCTCAAAGCCGTTTTTTCTAAAAAGCCATTGGTAAATTTCCATCTGCCTTTTATATCCTCCCTGCCATTCAGCGTCAAGGCTGACCTGTCCGTTTTTTGATGTTGCCTTGTAATCTACAATAATTAACTCACCGTCAGGATTTATCCAAACATCATCTATTCCTCCGAATATCTCAAAACCTGTTTGTTCATGAAAATATGAGATACCCCTCCTGGGATCACGCCATTTTGATAAATCAGGATTCTGGTAGGGTACAGCGTCAATTCTGTAAGTCTTCATGAGAGGATGACTTGTCTTTGCTAACCTGTGCAGATCAAATTCCTTCTTCAGGAGCCTGTCGACAGCAGAATTCAGACTGAAAGGATATCCGGGGGGCTGTGCGATACCCAGCTTCACATCCATATAAAAGCACCGGTGACAATTGACATATGATTCAATCTTGCTCCGGCTTAGCCGGAAAAGTCTATCCGCGGCCGGATCATAAAGATTGTATTTACGCTGAGGGTTATAATATGATGACATAATTTAGGTGAGCTCCTTCACATTGTGCGATTTGCTCTCCCTGAAACCGGCCTCAGTTATCCTAATGAAACGTGAATTCCTATGGAGTTTTTTAATACTCATGGCATTGCAATAACTCATACCAGACCTTAATGCCCCCAAAAGCTGGTCTACTACATCGATAACTTTGCCTTTATAGGGTACAAGCGCCTCCACACCCTCAGGGACAATTGTGTTTAACTTGTCAACCGTCATCTCTTCCCCTGCCATTTTCCGGTCTGCTACAGCCAAAAAGGATGCGGCACCCCTGTGGGCTTTATATTTCATGCCGTTTCTGAAAATTATACCCCCCGGAGCCTCGTCAGTACCGGCAAACCAACCAGCCAGCATACAGGCCGATGCTCCAGCAGCAAGTGCTTTGACTAAATCTCCAGGATAATTTGTCCCGCCGTCGGCGATAATCGGAATACCGTACCTTCTAGCTGTCTGGCTGCATTCAGAAACCGCAGTAAACTGCGGTACTCCCACTCCCGCAACAATCCTTGTGGTACAAAGACCCCCGGGACCGATTCCTACTTTTACCGCATCAACTCCCAAATTGATTAGGTCTTTCACCCCATCGGCTGTTGCCACATTGCCTCCAATTATGTCAATATCCTTAAACATTTTCCTTATTTTTTCCACTGCTTCCAAGGCCACTTCATTATGACCATGCGCTACATCTATGACTAGTACATCTACCCCAGCATCAACCAGCGCTGAAGCCCTTTGGACAAAGTCTCCCACCGCGCCTATTGCTGCCCCAACACGCAACCTGCCGTACTTGTCTTTGGTGGAACCGGGATATCTTGTGTAGTGTTCCAGACTTCTTGATGTGATTAGTCCTTTCAACTGCCTCTTTCCGTCAATAAGGGGCAATTTTTCTATCTTATATTTTCTTATGAGAATTCTGGCTTTTTCCAGTGTAATATTGGGTGAGGCGTAAATCATCTTTTCAAAAGGAGTCATCAGTTTGGCAATTTTTGTGTCTTTATCGTCGATAAAAAGCATATCGCGTCTAGTCAGTATTCCCACTACATTTTCCTTATCATCAACGACTATGAAACTTTCCACTTTATTTGCTTCAGTCGTTTTTTTTGCATCTGAAAGTGAAGAGTTAGCTGAAATTGTAAAAGGCCGGTAAAGGATAAACCCTTCGTGTCTCTTTACCCTCTTTACCTCATCCACTTGCCTTTGGACCGTCATGAACCTATGGATTATACCAATACCACCCGCGTGAGCCATAGCTATTGCCATCGCGCTTTCCGTGACGGTATCCATATTGGCGGAAATGAAAGGAACATTCAAAGTAATATTCTTGGTCAGGTTTGTCTTTGTGGAAACCATAGACCTGTGGGTCACTCTCCCTTTTTGGGGAATAAGAAGCACATCATCATAAGTAAGACCGAGTGAATAATCCTTAATTTGAGGCATAATTTTAATGAATTTTTATAACAGAATTTCTATCCGCACCCACGGAAACAAGACTTATAGGTACACCCGACATTTTTTCTATTGATTCGATATATATACGGCATGTCTTGGGAAGATCGGAATATTTTTTTGCTTTTGATATATCTTTATTCCAACCCGGAAACTCTTTATATACAGGTTTGCACAAACTTAACTGGGAAAGTGAAGTTGGGAAATTCTCCGTCTCTTTATTGCCATTTTTATATTTTACTGCGATTTTAAGCTTATCTAGTCCCGACAAGACATCAAGCTTTGTGAGGGCAATATCGGTAAATCCGTTTAGTCTCTTGGCATAAAGAAGCATCACCATATCCAACCAGCCGCAGCGCCTCCTCCTTTTGGATACTGTGCCAAATTCCCCACCCTTTTCCTGTATATATTCACCAGTGCTGTCAAAAAGCTCTGTCGGAAACGGGCCTCCGCCAACTCGAGTAGTATATGCTTTGACTACACCAGTGACTTTCAGTTTTTGTGGAGGTATACCGCAATAAGGGAAAACAGCGCCGGATATGGTATTTACGGCGGTGGTAAAAGGATATGTTCCGAAATTGCCGTCTAGAAATGTACCATGTGCTCCTTCAAATAAGACATTTTTATATTTCATCTCTTTTGCCAAAATCAGGCTTACGTCTGTGGCATATTTCTTCAATTTGAGGCCGTACATATTATACTCCGTAAAAATTTCATTTGCGGTCAAACTCACTTTGTATCCGAAGACTTTCTCAATTCTTTTTTTGACACTTGGAAAGTATGAGGAAATTTTCTCTTTTAGTATTTTTGGGCTTATGAGATCTTCCAGCCTTATTCCGTGCCTGTTGTTCCTGTCTTCATAACAATACCCTATCCCAAGCTTCAGGCTTCCGACTTTCTTATCTCCTTTTGCTTCTTCAGTAGCCGCATCAAGCAGCTTATGGTAAGGCATGACTATATTTGTCCGAAAATCAATTAACAGGTCTACCTTTAACCCTCTCTCTATAAAAAAATCTATTTCCCTCAAAAGGACATCCGGGGCTACAACAGCTCCCTGGGCTATAAGTAGCTTTTTCTGCCACAAAACACCAGAAGGCAAAAGTGATAAGGGAAACTTTTCGTTTGCGACAACTACTGTATGTCCGGCGTTATTTCCGCCGTTAAACCTGACTACAATATCGTTTTTGGCTGCAAGAAGATCAACGATCTTGCCTTTTCCCTCATCCCCCCATTGTGAGCCGACTATTACAGTATGCATTATTCTTCTTTCGTGCTTAAGGCAACTTCTATAATTTGCTTTGTCAAACCCTGATACTTCCTTAAGCTGTTTATCTTTAGGAATTCCTTTTCTTTTTTTTTGATCGGCAATTGGTCAATAAGACCATAAACATCCTTTCTTGTCAGTATATTGCCGCGGGTCTTATCTTTCAGAAGCTCAAAAGCTTTTGTTTCCCCGCAAGCACGCAAATAAGTCTGCAGGCCTTCTGAAAATATTTCCCAGTGGCTGTCTAGGTCTCCTTCCATTTTTTCCTTATTGGGACTCACGCGGGAAAATCCTGACAGAAGGCTATCCCAAGCTAAAAGTGTAAACCCGAACGCCAGACCAAAATCCCTTTTTATTGTGCTGTCTGAAAGATCCCTCTGGAGTCTGGATGAAGAAAGTTTCCTTCCGAAAAACTCAAACATTGTATTTGCAAGTTGCAGGTTTCCCTCCGCATTTTCAAAAGTAATCGGGTTAACCTTATGAGACATCGTCGAGGAACCCACTTCTTCCTTTTTTTTCTTCTGATGGAAATAATCAAGGCTTATATACCACCACATATCCTGAACCAAATTATTCAGTATATAATTTGTACGCTTGACGCAGTCAAAGAAGGCCAGCCAATTGTCGTAGGGGATAATCTGTGTCGTCACGACATTTGGGGAAAGGTTTAGAGACCTTATAAACTTTCTACTTTGCTTCAACCAGTCATATTGCGGGTATACAAAACTTAGGGCGTTATAGTTGCCTATTGCGCCTGTAAGTTTTGCCTCAAAATTCCATTTATAAAGATTTTTGAATTCCTTCTTCAGTCTTTGGTAAAATACCGCCAACTCTTTTCCCATAGTAGTAGGTAAGGCGGGTTGGCCATGTGTCCTGCCCAACATGATCATTTCTGAAGTTAATCTGACAAGACCGCCCAGTTTTTCCATTAGGATTCCCAATCTGGGCAGAAGAACTTCCCTTCTGAAACCGTCCAGCATTTGAGCGTATGCGGGAATATTTACGTCATATGAGGTAAGCCCTATATGAATAAAAGGCTCTAATTTTGACAATTTCAGCAAAGAGAACTTATCCCGCAAAAAATACTCAACAGCTTTGACGTCATGGTTTATTTTTGCTTCATGCTGCTTTATGATTTGGGCATCCTTCTCACTAAAATTCTGCCAAATTTGATTCATTTGAATTTTCTTTTCCTTCCCCAACTCGGGAATTATTTTTGTATTCTCGGAGAGGAAAATTATATAGAGAATTTCTGTTTTGACACGGTATTTCATCAAGGCAAATTCGGAGAAATAATCCCGCACATCCTTCATTTTGTCCCAATTTCTTCCGTCAAGTATGGAAATCGCTTTTAGCTTGTGTAAATTGTCATTATCCATATTAGGTTATTATTTTACCGATATTTCCCGTTTCTATTGCCTTTTTTATCTCACGGGCAATGCGCAGGCCGAAACTGACCGGTTCACCAAAATGATACTGGCTGTAAGGGGTAAAACTAGTTCCAGGAGATCCGGGCATTCTTAAAGAAAGGTCATAAACAACAATTTTCTCTTTTGGTGGTCCGGCAAGAACAGCCGACTGCAGGGCAAATGGGCCTATTATTCCAGGGGGGACATAAGTTCTGGCGGCGTCAACCAATCTTTCGGCTATATGAAAGGCCTGCTCCAATAATGATTCTTTTACTGTGACTGCAATATGTCCCGTTTCTATGTACGAAGGTTTTACATACTCGCTAATCTCTTTCTGCTCTTCAAACGGCACTCTTAGTAAACCGTCTATATTGGTTTGGCGCCTTATATCTGTGCCTAAAAGCTCCAAACTATCAGTCAGGGGAGAGTAGAAAAAATTGAAATTAACCTGTGCACCTACAAGGTATTCTTCAATAACCGCTTCGTTAAGGTCTTTTTGCACAATTTTCCCAGCCTCCAATAATTTTTCTGAGCTTTCTTCATATTCCTTGAAGTTTCTGGCAAAAAAGAAAGCCCTTTCATAATTTCTCTGGGCTTCCTTTACTTTGACAATCACCAGCCGGTCAATTTCTCTAGCGTTTTTGAAGCGCTGCGGGTAATCTACTTGAGCATTGTAAAAAAGCTGGTACTGGTTAAAAGCGCCTGTTCTTTCCTCATATTTTAGAAGATACTTATTGCCGAAAATTGGGATAGGGAATTTGTTTTCCAATGCAGCAATATCACAATATACCTGGCAGTAGCGGTGAGGGATAAAAATAGAATTCTCAAGCTGCAGTTTTATTATTGTTTCCTTGTCCGTAAGATTTTCGAAAGATTCTACAAGAACACATTTATCAACGATATTCTTAAAATATTGGGTATACGTCTTATCTCGGCCTTGCATTGCGATAACTAGCGTCTTCAATCCTTCTTTTTTTGCCCCCAGACATATTTCAAGGGCGCTATGGCCGCCGAGTGTCGCTATGGTATTTATCTTATCCATCAGTTTTATAGTATTAATCCAATATTTTAGATAGGAATCCTTTCTTAGCGGCTTCTTTTATTTCCCTGGCAATTCTTCTACCCGTACTCATAGGTATCCCGTAAGTCAGATAGGAATAAGGAGAGCCGTTTATAAAAAGGTTAGTCCCGGCAACTATTCTACATGATATTTCTATGGTATAAAATAGCTGATCTGGTGTCACAATTGTTTCTATACAAAAAGGACCATATAGGCCTTTTGGTGGCATAAGTTTTTGGGAAGCGGAAACCAGCTTTTCCCCCATAGAATAGATTTCAGGAAGAAGTGATTCCCTTACAACAATGGGAAAATTACCTATGACAGTATATGAAGGTTCCACGCGGAATTCATCATCCATATTGCGGGGAATACGCGCCAAACCGTCCACGTTTGATTCGTACCTCCTGTCAATCCCCATAAGTTCCAATGATTTTTTTATGGGAGAGTAAAAATATTGGAGATAGACTGGGGTTCCCACAATGTATTCCTGTATAATAAATTTCTGATCGGAAAATTTAGAAATCTTTTTATCAAATTGCTTTTTATCACCGGCTATAAAATAGCCGCTTCCGCCTTTGGCTCCAAACATTTTTACTATCACCGGCCGATCGATGTTTGAGGGATTTTTATATACCTTCGGTACCCTCAATTCGGCTTTTTTTAGCCATTCCATCTGTTTTTCTCTATCGATTTCCCAAGACAATACTTCCTTATTGCCAAAATGCGCAATACTTGTCCTCTTCCCGTAGTCTGGACCAAGATAGGCATTTATTGATCCGTGAGGAATAAGAATAAAATCCTTTGCTCTTAGCTCCTTTTCCCTATCATAGAACTCAGCGTAATTTTCTATTGAAATGATGCTGTTTATAAATGGAAACTTTTTATAGAAAGATGCCCTTCCGGATAAAGATATGGCGCAAGTCGCAAAACCTTCGTCTTTGGCACCTTTGAGAATCTGGAGGGCCGAATGAGAGGCAAGAGTCGCAATTGTATATTCTTTGTTCTTCATAAGAGCATTTTAGTTTTTTATGGAATAACTTTCGGATTTGTAAATAATATTCTTTGGTTTGATCACTACCTCGCGCTTGCCTTTTTTTATATGACCAGCCAGGATGCTTTCAAATTGATTCCTTTCTATGATGTTTTGGGCTTTTTTTGTATCGCCAGCCGGCATAAAGAGGGCATAGTCCATACCCATATTAAAGGTCTGGTACATCTCATAATCCGACAAACGCCAATTATCCTTTATAAAAGAAAATATACACTGTGGTTTGAATATTTCCTCGACCATATAAGTATATTTTTGTCTCGCGCGCATCAGTTTTCTTAGGCCGTGACCCGTGATGTTTACAATATAATGGATATCAATATTTTGATTAAGCAAATCCTGTACCAGACGAGCATAAATATTGGTAGGTGTCAAAAGTGCCTCGCCAAACGATAAACCGTTATCCATCCTGCTTTTGTATCCGTTGGTAAGTTTTCCAGCCAGTGACCTTGCCAAGGAAACTCCGTTGGCATTAATGCCGTTGCTTTTCAAAAAAAGTATCCTATCCCCTTCCTTTAATTTTTTTTCTGAGATTAACCTCTCTTTAGGGTTGATTATTCCTACTGCTGAACCGGCCAGGTCGGCGGCATCAGGGGATATAATTCCTTTAAGAGTTGAAGTCTCGCCTCCTCCCCAGACGGCCCCGGCCAAATTACAAGCATTTGTCCAACCGTTTATGAAATCAGTCATTTTTCTTTTATCGCAAATAAATTTGTTGTCACCGATAGCCCAATAAGCATTGACCACAAGAGGTTTGGCGCCGACCGTTGACAAATCATTAATAAACGTTGCCACAGTATCCTGTGCAATTACGTCATAATAGGTTTTTCCCTTAATTTTCCTCACCTCATCAGCTATAAGATTTTTGGTACCAAGACACTCTGTGACACAAGCCATATAATATTGTCCCTGGTCCCAGACAAACGCCGATTCCCCCCGTGAATCCGGCAATTCCTGGAAACCAAAATTCTGTAGATTTTTAGCGGTCCTTTGCGCTTGACTTAGTGCATATCTTAAAATCGGATCTTTTGTCGCGTAATTATCACCTACCTGTGAATATGTAACTGTTTTCTTTTTCATAAATATTTCTATAAATCTATATTATTTATCACGCACGCGCATATGTATTAATATCAGTACTTACGCACTCTGTCATCCTCCGGCTTGCCTTCCGTCTTTATTAATATATATTAACCATATAGCCAGTTCATAGACAGTAAATTTACAATCCCGTTAAAATTATCAACAACAACTTTTTTTCCTCCGACAAACTGAACAATTGTATGGAATGAGAAAATAGGCAAACTGTGATTGTTATCTGTAATCCTTGGCTCAAAAGTAAAGGCGCAGTTGTCGCTTATTTCGTATTTCTCCTGACGATTTATGAAAATTCTTGTCTGGCTTATTGCTTTATTTATCTTATCAGAATTTCCTGAATTTATACTGTTTATCTCGGTTTTACCGGGATTTCTATCAATAAAGGGAACAGTATGCCCAAAATCAAATCCGGTTTTATCCGTTTTTCCGGAAATATAATTAACCATATTATGCTTTGCCAATTTCCTCTCTGACAAATCACACAATTCCTGGAAAGTCATTCCGGGTTTTATACTGTCTAGTAATTTTGTATAGAAAACATAACTTTTTTTGTAATGGTCTCTTATTTTAACCGTGTCGCCCAAATAATAAGTCATACCGAAATCACCTATAATCGGAAGGTTCTGCACCATAATGTATGGAGAAGCAAAAATATACCCCAACCCATCCTTTTGGAAAAAAACATCAGGCTTTGGCCAATACTTTTTATTGCGCAAAGTCGGGTAATTAAGCCTGCTGTAATCCTGATCCGAACAAAATATTGCCGCAATACCCTCTGGCGGCGGATCATACCAGCAGTCAACAAACCCGCTTTTCCATTCTTTCTCCAATTCCTTATTCCATCTGTTCTTGAAATTCATTTCAGATATTTTTTCTTTTTTACTTAAGATCTTTTGTAAGACCAAAAGGCATGTATGAGCGGCGATATTCCTTATCATAGTACATGCTTCAAGCCTGACTGTCTTATTGTCGTCACTTATTGCCATAAATTTTCCTTTAACCCTTTAAGCCCTATATCTTTTCTGTAATGCATCCCGGAAAAATAAATGCCATTCTTGCCTATATGCCTGTAAGCAAGTTTTATAGCTTTTGCCAAATCTGGACCTTTCCCTGTCACACCCAAGACTCTACCGGAATTTGTCAATATTTTACCCTTTTCCTCTTTTGTCCCTGAATGAAACAGGGATAGATGATTATCCATGTTCATGCAGTCCAAACCGTTGACTAAATCACCTTTTCTATATTTCCCCGGATATCCTTTTGAGGAAAGTACTACGCATACGGCTGCGCCCTTATACCAGGCAAGTTTCATGTTTTTCACATTCTTCATCACTATTGCTTGGCATATTTCCATCAGGTCATTTTTCAGAAGCATCATAAGCGGTTGAGTCTCCGGATCGCCAAAACGGCAATTAAACTCCAAAACTTTTGGCCCTTCATCAGTCAAAATCAAACCAGGATAAAGGATGCCTTCATAGGTACATCCTTCTTTCCTCATCGCCTCAATTGTGGGTCCGACTATATCTTTTTCTATCCGTTTTAACAGTTTTTTAGGCAAAAAAGAAACAGGAGCATAAGCACCCATCCCTCCGGTGTTTGGACCCTTATCATTATCATTGATCTTTTTATGGTCCTGCGACGGAAGCAAAGAAACGAAATTGAAACCGTCTGTAACCACCATAAATGATATTTCCTGTCCCAGCAAACATTCCTCAACCAATACTCTTTTGCCTTCATCGCCAAATATTTTTCTTACCATTACATCATTCAAAAACTTTTGCGCTTCCACATTGTCTTTGCAGACTGCAACCCCTTTACCAAGACACTGCCCTTCTGCCTTTATGACCAATGGATATTTTTGCATCTTCAAAAATTCTTTAGCATCTTTATAGTCATCAAAAACGGCAAACTTTCCCGTAGGGATTTTATATTTCAGCATCAATTTCTTGGCAAAAACTTTTGATCCTTCAATTGCCGCAGCGTTTTTTCTGGGGCCTATAATTTTGAGGCCATTTTTTAGGAAAAGATCTGTAATTCCTGCAACAAGTGGCGCTTCGGGTCCTACAAATGTCAGATCAATCTTCTCTTTTTTGGCAAACCTTAAAAGACTATTTATGTCACTAGATGATATGTCAACATTTTTGGCAATCTTTTTGGTGCCCGGATTACCGGGCGCACAGAATATTTTTGACACCTTTTTTGATTGCGAAAACTTCCAGGCAAGCGCGTTTTCCCGTCCGCCTGAACCGATAATAAGAATTTTCATTTTTCCATCTTCTCCATGTTTCTCTCCAATTTTTCCTTCGCAAAATAAATTTATCGCTTTGGGCAGTATTTTATGTTCTTCCTTTTTCATCCTTTCATAAAGCCTCTCAACAGTATCGTCAGCCTTTATTCTGACTTCGCTTTTTACAATAACCGGTCCCTGATCCACTTTCTCGGTTATGAAATGGACAGTTGATCCTGTAACAGGAAAATGATGATCTATGGCATATTGTACGGCTGCATCAGTATGCAAACCGCGTATTGCTTTTATCTTTTTACCATCCCTTAAATTTACGAAATCTTCATCCCCGTCGGGTAAAAGCCCCGGGTGAAGGTTTATAATGCGGTGCCGGAAATATTTGATGAAATTTCCTGAAAGGATAAGCATCCACCCGGCCAACACAATAAGGTCTGGATGGAATTTTTTCTTTACAAATTCGCCTAGATCGTTATCATATTCACTTCTGCTTTTACCTTTTCTTTTATATTCACTCAAATCCTTTACGGCTATCTTTATTCCTGCCTTCTTGGCTATATTCAAGCCTAAAGCATCTTTCTTGTTTGAAACTACCGCCACAATTTTCCCATTTCTTATTTTCCCTTTGTCAATAGCCTCAATAATCGCGGCAAGATTGGAACCGGTGCCTTTATCAGAAATAAATACAGCAATTTTTTTCATTCACGGGCGCACAAACCTTCCCCTAAAGCAGCGTTTGCCTTCTTCTGAAACAAAATAGATTTTCACGTTGAAGGTTTTGGTCAACTTTCTCCTGGGACGGGAAATTTACTGGAGAATTTTTTTATTTCCTTACCGAGTGCCAAAAGCCTCCTGTTTCTCCAAAGTTCTGCCTTAGTCTTTTTTATAAACGTTGCCCTGTCTTCCTTATTTTCGGGTAAACGTAAATGGTCTACTTCCTCTACCACATCAACAATCCATTTACCAATTTTCCTCATTTCTATCTCCTTCATTTTCCGCGTGGTTAATATGGGTGTACCCAGACGGACGCCTGAAGGGTACATCGGCGGGTTCTGGTCATGCGGCACAGTATTATAATTGGCTACAATATTTGCCACTTCCAAAGCTTCAGCAACAATATTTCCTATCACCATTTGCGGCCGAAGATCGATAACGATAAGGTGGCTATCCGTCCCGTCTGTAGTCAGTTTCAAACCGTTTTTCTTTAGCGTATCACCCAACACTTTAGCGTTTGCGACAATTTGTTTGGCATATTTCTTAAAAGAAGGAGTTGCAGCTTCCTTAAAACAAACCGCTATAGCCGCCGTCACATTGTCGTGCGGTCCGCCTGATAGGCCCGGAAACACTGCCTTATCTATTTTTTTACCCATCTCAGGATCACGCTTGAAACCTCTTTGCGTTACCATAAGTACTGCGCCCCTCGGTCCCCTTATTGTCTTATGCGTGGTAAACATCACCACGTCAGCGTACGGGACGGGGGAAGGATACACTCCGGCAGCTACCATCCCGGCTACATGCGCGATATCAGCCAAAAAGAATGCGCCCACGCTGTCAGCTATTTCCCGCCATTTTTTCCAATTGAGAAATCGCGGATAAGCGGTGGTACCAATGGCGAGCATTTTTGGTTTTTCCTTCTTTGCTAATTTTGCTACCTTTTCCATATCTATCCAGCCGTTCGGCTCAACATCAAATTGCACGGACTGAAAATATTTACCGGAAAACGTCACATCTGGATGTCCATGAGTCAAATGTCCGCCCCCGGAAAGTTTTAAACCCATGATTTTGTCTCCGGGATTTAGGAGCGCAAAATATACCGCCGAGTTTGCCGGAGAGCCTGAATACGGCTGGACATTGGCATGCGGCACACCAAATAGTTTCTGGCAGCGAAGCTTTGCTATTGTCTCAATCTCATCGATATATCTATTCCCTTGGTAATACCTCCTGGAAGAATATCCTTCGGAATATTTATTTGTTAGGGCGGACCCAAGCGCTTCACGTACGGCAAGGGAAGTATAATTTTCTGACGGGATCATTTCCAAAACATCTTTTTGCCTTTGGTCTTCTTTTTTTATCCAATCTGCTATTTCCGGATCCGTTTTATTTAAGTTTTTTAGACTGTACATAATTTTCTCCTTTATTTCATGTTACCAAATATAACTCTTAGTAAATACCATCTGGTTTCTTTAGATATACTTTTTTTCAGATCATATATAAAGCGTTTTTCCTTCTATCGGGAAAAACGTCCTCTTCTAACAATTACTTTCAAAAACATTTTTCCTGAAATTGGTATTGACCTTTACTGGATATTGTCCACTAAAACAGGCTTGACAAAGGTTATTCTTATCTTGCCGTGAGGCATCAATCAGTCCCGAAAGACTCAAATAGTACAAAGAGTCTGCCCCGATATACCTTTTTATCTGTGCAACTGTTTTGCCGTTGGCTATAAACTGTTTCTTATCCGGAGTATCCACTCCGTAATAACACGGCCAGCGTATCGGCGGGGAAGTAATGCGCAAATGTATCTCGGAAACACCACATTTCCTTAACACCTCTACGATTTTTTTCATCGTCGTCCCCCTGACAATTGAATCATCGACTATCACTATTCTTTTTCCTTCAATAATTTTTCTCATCGGGTTGAATTTTATTTTTACCCCCTGTTCCCTTATGTGCTGTTCAGGTTGGATGAATGTCCTGCCTATATATCGGTTTTTGATTAATACCTCCCCAAATGGTATACCAAGAGCCCTAGCAAAACCTATTGCCGCAGAAGTACCAGAATCAGGCACAGCCGCAACCAAATCCGCTTTGACTGGCGCCTCATGAGCCAGTATCTGCCCGCTTCTTGTTCTGACCTCGTGGACTAATTGATGATTAAAAATGCTGTCTGGACGGGCCAAATATACATATTCGAAAAGGCAGAATTTTCTGTTTGGTTTTGCTATATAACCCAACACTCTGAATCCTTTTTTCCCTACCTCAATTACTTCGCCTGGATTCACATCCCTTATATACCCCGCACCTATAGTTTCCAGAGCGCATGTTTCAGACGCTACTGCATAATAACCATTCAGGCGGCCGATAACAAGAGGTCTTATGCCCCACGGATCGCGGAAAGCATAGAGTCTTTTTTTAGAACAGGCGACTATCGAATAAGCTCCTTGAAATAGGGGAGCGGCGTTCATAATCTTCTCTGACCATTTCATACCCTTTGCTTTGTTTATAGTATGCACCAAGACTTCCGTATCGCTTGTAGAGATACGCTTCTGATTTCCTAATTTTTGAGAAAGCTCAAAAGCGTTTACTATATTGCCGTTGTGTGAAGCCGCAAAGACTTTGCCTCTGCTGGAAATGATCACCGGCTGTATATTGTTCTTTGTATTCCCGCCGGTTGTAGAATATCTATTATGACCGATGGCAATATATCCTTTTAATTTATTCAGGTTATTCTCGTTAAAAACAGAAGTAACCAATCCTAAGTTTCTGATGCTTCTCAGCTTTCCGCCGTCAGATACCGCAATCCCAGCGCTTTCCTGTCCACGGTGCTGCAGACTATGCAAGGCAAAGTACGTAATCTTGGACACTTCTTCACCGGGAGCATATATACCAAAAACCCCGCAATGGTCTTTAAGCGCCTCTTGCTTTTTCAGACTGAGGATATCAATCATAAGCTCTTGTCTTCTGAAATAACCTTATCCCTTAAACTTTTTTGATAGCCTATAATTTTATTTCTTAATCTGACATTAGAAATAGCAAATATTTTTGCTGCAGCAAGAGCCGCCTGCTCTGGCTCAAGCACTGTCATGGCGCTTACACCTGAGGGCATCCGTAAACTTGAAAGAATATCCATACCTGCATATTTATCGCTAAAAGGAGGACAATTTATAACCGGATGCGCAGTTTGCGCATCAACATACCCTCCAAGAGCATTTGACCGGCCGGCTACACAGATATAGACTACTTCCTCCTTTTCATATTTTTTTATCATATCCGAAACATATTCAGGAGTCTTATGTGCTGACCCAATCCTCATCTTGTTTTCAATTTCCAGCTTTTTCAAACTTTGGGAAATTTTCTCTCCCCAAGATAAATTAGATTTTGAACCCAAAATAATTATAACCATGTTATTTCTCCTTTCCTGAAAAATATTTTTTTATATTTAAGGCAATTTCTTTCTCCAGCGGGTATTTACCAGCAATAAATTTCCTTCCTGTAATCATCTCATAGATTTTTATATATCTTTCTGAAGTTGCAATTTGCAACTCTTTTGGCATTCTTGGTGGTTCTCCATCTCCACGGTAATTCTTTTTAGCGTACCAAAGTCTGAAAAATTCCTTATCAAAGTTTTCAGGTTCCAACCCTTTTGCGAATCTTTCTCTATAAGTATCAGCTTTCCAAAATCTTGAAGAGTCAGGCGTATGGATTTCATCAATCAACATAAGTTGCCCATTGTAATCGGCAAACTCATACTTGGTATCAACCAGAATTAAACCCTTCCTTTTGCAGATATCACTGCCTCTTTCAAAAAGCGCTAGGGCTGCTTTTTCCATTTTTTGGTATATATCCGGTTTCACCAGTTTGCGTGAAATTATCTCTTCTCTAGTTAACTTCTCGTCATGTTCGCCATGTTCAGCTTTAGTAGTTGGAGTGAGAACTGGCCTCTCAAGCTTTTGGTTTTTACTTAAACCATGAGGAAACTTTATCCCATAAATCACTCTTTCCCCGCTTTCATATGCTTTCCAAATAGAAGTTTTTGTTACTCCTGATATATAACCTCTCACAACCATTTCGACTGGATATGGTCTGGCATTTTTGACAACGGCAACATTAGGGTGAGGAACCGACACTAAATGGTTGGCTACAATATCCTTTGTCTTTTCAAACCAGAATTGGGAAAGCTGGTTTAGCACCTGCCCTTTATAAGGTATGTATCCCAAAACCCTATCGAAAGCGGAAATCCTGTCGGTAGTAATAAGTATCCTGTAATCTTCATATAAATATATATCCCTGACTTTACCATGATGTTTATCACCAAATCCTGATAGGTATATTGTTCTTAAAAGATGGTTAATTGATTTCTGAATTGTATTCTTTTTCAGCATATTACTTCTCCTTTTTAAATTAATAATTGCTAGATTTCAATGAAGAAAATAGTTAACCGCATTCTTAAAAATCTGTGCACTATCAGAGTATAAGGGGTACTTCTCCCCGAGGCATTTACATTTCTCCTTTATCATTCCCCAATCAGGACGCTGAAAGGCATAAATTCCCCGTTCGGGATGAGGCATCATGCCAAGTATCTTCCCGCTTTCATCAATAATCCCTGCAATATCTTCAGTAGAACCATTGGGATTGGCAGTATAACCCAAGTATGTACTCATTTTCCCTTTGGTATATTTTAGAGCGATCAGTTTCCTTTGCCTTAATTTTTCCAAATTTTCCTCGGTTGCATAAAATTTGCCCTCGCCGTGTGCAATCGGCGCAGAAAAAGTATCCATACCTACCAGCCAGGGACTTTTTGCCGACACTTTCATATCTACCCAACGGCAAATAAGACGTGCCGTACTGTTTGGTAACAGCGCCGCCTGAACTTGGCCATAATTTCTTTCCAATGCAGGAATAAGTCCCAAATTAACCAGTATCTGGAAACCGTTACAGATGCCTATTACCAGCTTATCTCCATTTATAAATTTTTGTATTCCGTCCCAAAGATGGTTTTTCAACTTATGTGCATATGCGTTGCCGGCACCCGTATCATCCCCGTAAGAAAAGCCGCCGGGAAAAGCCAATATCTGGTATTTTCCCAAAACGAAATAGCCATCGATTATATCATTTATATGCACAATATCAGCCTTTGCGCCAAAAAGTTCGAAACAGCATTTTGTTTCTTCTTCTGAATGGATACCGTATCCTGAAAAAACTAAAACTTTCGGTTTCATATTAATAGTCCTGAAATGTTTTACGGTATGCTTTTAACAGATTACTAATACTTGTATCAATAATATTAGTCCCGTTAAACCCTTTTATTCGGAAAGTATCTCCTGAAACTATCCTGCCTATTTGCGCAAAAAAACAACCGTGCATCAGCCTTTCAAAGACCTTTTTGTTTTGGGGAGAAACCGTAACCAATATTCTGCCCTGGCTTTCTGAATACAGTGCAAAATCATACCTAGAAACCTTACCCAAAAGACTATTCAGGCTTACATTAACCCCAAGCATCCCGCCTATGGCAGTCTTAGCAAGCGCCACAGCAAGCCCCCCTCTGCCCAAGCTCAGAGCCGAGGCAACCAGCCCCTTTCGTACACACTTAAAATATGCTTTGTATAACTTCATATTTCTTTTTGCATCCACGTGAGGGACATTATTGCCTATGTCATTCTTTTTAGCCCTTTCATTCATCATGATAAAATACTCGGAGGCACCCAACTCATCAGACGTTTCACCAAGAACATATACCAGATCGCCCGCAGCTTTAGCATCAAGTGAGACGGCAAACGTAACATCATCAATAATTCCCAACGAACTTATTAAAAGCGTCGGAGGAATCGATATGTTTACCTGGTTTCCTTTACCGTCAAAGCCATGGAAATCATTAAACATGCTGTCTTTCCCTGAGATAAACGGTGTACTGTATGCTTTGGCAACGTCATAACAAGCCTTAACTGCACACTTTAGCTCCCACAGCCTTTCCGGTTCATTTGAAGAACACCAGCAGAAATTATCCAAAAGGGCGATATTAGCAGGACTCGCTCCGGCAACCACACAATTTCTGACTGCAGTATCAAGTGAAGAAGCTGACATATGGTATGTATCAATATCACTATATCGCGGATATAAACCCTGGCTTAGAACAAGACCCTTTTTAGAGTTTAAGAGGGGACGGATTACTGACGTCTCACCGTTAACCCTGCCTTTTCCCTGAAGCGGCCCCAATACAGAACTACCCAAAACCACATAATCATATTGCTCGGATATAAATTCATAGCTTGCGATATTCAACCGTCCGACCATCTCAAGAAGTGTGTTCGTGAGATCATTTTTAATTGGAATTTTTGGCTCCTTATTATGAACAATCTTCAGAGAGCTCTTTTGAATCCTTTTGGGCAGACCGTAATGCAAGAATTTCATATCCAAATCCATAACGGTTCTCCCGCGGTAAGAAACGCTACATTTACCCGAATTTGTAAATTCTCCGATAACAGTTGCCTCCACACCCCTTCTCTCCAGAAGTGAAAACAACTTTTTCCATTTGTTTTTGGGAACTGCAAGAGTCATTCTTTCCTGGGATTCAGACAACCAGATTTCCCAAGGGGCAAGACCCGGGTATTTTAGAGGAACTTTTTCGAGTTCCACCCTGCATCCTCCGGCTTCTTTGGCCATTTCAGCTACCGAACTGGATAGTCCTCCGGCTCCGTTATCAGTAATACTATCGTAAAGAAGCATTTCCCTTGCTTCACGGACTATAACGTCACTTAACTTTTTCTGTGTAATTGGATCACCTATTTGGACTGCTGTTGCCGGACTGCCTTCATTCAGAGACTGGGAGGAAAACGTGGCACCGTGAATCCCGTCTTTTCCCACTCTCCCCCCTGCCATTACTATATAATCTCCCGGCTTTGCCTGTTTTTTCCATGCCATCTTATCTTTTATTTTTTTGGGGATTAGCCCGACCGTTCCGACAAATACAAGTGGCTTTCCTCTATACTTTTCGTCAAAAAAAATAAATCCCTGAGGAGTGGGGATACCGGACTGGTTGCCTCCGGCGTTTACCCCTTCAACTACACCATCTAATATTCGCCTGCTAGATAAAATCTTCTGTTTTTTTAGAGGATCTTTGTATAGAGCGATATCAATCCTGGGATCGGCAAAACAATATCCGTAAAAATTGGCAACCGGTTTGGCGCAAAGTCCAAAACCAAGCGTGTCTCGGTTTACGCCGACAATTCCAGTTATGGCTCCGCCGAACGGATCAAGGGCAGATGGACTGTTATGAGTTTCTACTTTGTGTGTAATAAGAAAATTACGATCAAAAGCAATTGACCCTGAATTATCGGAAAAAACAGAAACGCAAAAATCCTTTTTTCCTTTTTTGTGCCTGATTTCTTCTGTTGCCCGCTTGATATAGGACTTAAAAAGTCCCTCTTTCAATTCATCAAGAGGATCAGCGAAAATTGTATGTTTGCAATGTTCAGACCAGGTTTGTCCTAATGATTCCAATTCGACATCGGTTGGTTTCCGGCCGATTTTCCGGAAATATTTTTGGATAGTCTTCATGAAATATAAATCAAGAGCAAGAGGACCGTGTCTCGTCCCATCAGGATTGGCAATTCCTTTCTTGCCGAGTTCGACGAGCTTATCATCGGAAATTTCAAGATTGACTTCCTCTACTTTTGCGCCTGAATTTTCCGACCTGACAATTGGAACTACCGTATCCATTCCTCCGTCATTAGTGTATTGTCTGTAACTTTTCAGGTGTACTCTCTGTATAAGAGGATTGTAAAGTGATAAAGCGATTTTTTCTATCTGAAAAGGAGTTAGTTTCCCCAAGATATAGGTTGACTGAGAAGTATATATATTTTCATTTGCGGAAAAAGAGATTTTGAGAAGGTCTTCAATAATTTCTTTGGCGGTTCGGGCTGTATTATCAGTCACCCCAGGCAAAAAACCTACCTCAATTACCCAGTCAAATTCTCCAAGAACCTTGGCTCCCTCAAAGTTTTTGTGGCTAGTACTTATCATAACATCATGTTCTTCGCTTCGTGGATATTGTTTCCTATGGCGTGAAATAAGGGTTTGACGATGACTTCTAAGCACCGCATACTGGCTTAGAGGATTAATCAGTGCTTCTCCCGCTTTCTGAAATTGGTTTTGGGTTAGATTTTTATCAACCGTATAGACATCGACAATTTGTATATTTTTAATAAAGTAACTACTAAATCCCTGCTTTAACTTATTCAACCTAACTTTTGCCCTTGCGTCGGGAATTACCGCAAAGATTTCAATTCTTTTTGCCATTAAAATAAAAAAGCGCTCTTTTACGAGCGCTTCTCAATTATTGTTAAAAAACGAGATCATGTTGTAAAAATCCATTTCTGTCAGCAATATCTTTTTCCTATTCAAAAGTAAATACATCTTTCTATAGATTAAGAATACAATACTTCTTAATTTCTTCTGTCAATTACCTAAATAATCATTTGTTTATACACGCTGATATAAATTCCAAAAATAGCGGATGCGGATTCAACGGCCTGGCCTTAAATTCCGGATGGAATTGTGTCCCCACGAAAAAAGGATGGTCTGAAAGTTCGATAGCTTCAACCAGCAAACCGTCCGGCGATACTCCTGAAAAAACCATCCCGTTCTTCTCGAATATTTTTTTATACTTATTGTTAAACTCATATCTATGCCTATGGCGTTCTTCAACTTCAGGCAGTTTATATTGCGTATTTACTCCCAACTTTGTCCATTTATTGTATGCTTCATATATGAGTGATCCCTTTTTGAGGACACATGGCCAAGCACCCAGTCTCATGGTGCCTCCATACTGTCTCTTGGCTAAATAATCTTTTTGATTTGGCATAATATGTATTATCGGATTTTTGGTTTTAGGATCTGCCTCTTCTGTATTTGCATCCGGCAATTTACACACATTTCGGGCAAATTCGATAGCTGCCAGTTGCATCCCAAAACACAATCCTAAATAGGGAATTTTGTGTTTCCTGGCATAAGAAGCAGTCTTTATTTTCCCCTCTATTCCACGGCTTCCCCATCCTTGGGGCACTATAAGACCATCAAACCCTGACAGCACAGCTTCTTCTCCCTTCTTTTCCACATCAAGGGAATCGATCCAAATAATCTCTGGTTCAATGCCATTCCACCATGATGCCTGCTTTACCGCTTCAATTACACAAACATATGAATCTTCAAGAGAAAAATCTCCGCTTCTGAAATATTTTCCTACAATACCTATTTTTAACTTTTTCCTTGAGCTCAATATCTTTTGGATAAATAGGTGCCACTTTGACAGATCAGATGAACGCCTTTGTAGACCCAATTTATCCAAAATCCTGTCCGTTATTCCTTGGTTCTCAAGGTATTCAGGGACTTGGTAAATGGTAGGCAGGTCCGGATTTGAGAAAACATCGTTTATGTCAATTGAGCAAAATGTGGCAATTTTTTCCTTCCTGGCGCGATCCACTTCTTTGACCGCCCTTCCAATTATGATATCAGGGGTCACTCCGGCCATGTGCATCAGCTGTACCGATGTTTGAACTGGCTTTGACTTGAGCTCTCCTAAAGAAGGGGGGAGAGGCAAATAAGCAACATGAATATTTAGAACATCTTTAGGATTGCTGAGTGCTAATTCACGCGCTGCTTCAAGAAACATGGCATTCTGGTACTCTCCAACTGTACCGCCAATTTCCAATATGACAAAATCTGCCTTAGACTTGGATGCCAAAGCTTTTAGACGTCTTATAATTTCTCTGGGTATATGCGGTATTGTTTCCACGCATACGCCTTCATATTCAAGCCTGCGCTCTCTTTCTATTACGGATAGGTATACCTGGCCGGCTGTCATATAATTCAGTTTGGTCAGGTTCTCATCAACGAATCTTTCGTAATGCCCTAAATCTTGATCTGTTTCCAAGCCGTCTTCTGTTACGAAAGTTTCTCCGTGTATTATAGGATTCATTGTACCCGCGTCCAGATTCAGGTAGGGATCAGCTTTTATGGGAGAGACTTTGAAACCTGCGGATTTTAGAAGAATTGCTATTGAGGCAGCAGTAATACCTTTTCCTAATCCAGATATTACACCACCTGATACAAATATGTATTTGGTCGGCATGTTTTAAGATACCAGAAAAATATGCGAACTGTCAACTGGGAAATTAAGCATTTATTCTTTCAACACTACACCATTCTCACGCCTAGCTGATTGTTGTTGTTATAATCCCATTTTCCCGGCCCACTCGGGAGGATTCTCAAACCACAAGTCTACTTTTTCTTTTTCCGCTTTCTTCAAATAACCCATAGAAGCTGCAGTCTCCACAATAATTTTCCCTGTGGTTAAAGCAAAAAGTGACACTTTATTTGCCGCCAAAGATTCCTGTGATTTCCCAGTTTCATATGTAGTTGTCGCAATACAAAAGTCCACTTTACCTCCCAACTCCCTTATTGATTGGACATTACCAGCCGCACTTTCGGCTGTTGATATATGGTCTTCCACAATCAGCACTTTTGCTCCCTTTTTTACGAAGCCTTCTACTTTATTACCTTTCCCGTACGACTTTGTTGACGGACGGACAAAAACCATCGGTAATCCCAACCTGTCCGCCACCCATGCACCCTGAGGAATTGCCGCTGTGGCAGTAGCTGATATCCAGTCGACATTTTTTAGACAGATCTTTTCCTTTATTACCTGTATATAAAAATCGATTATTTGATTACGGATCGATGGATAAGACATGACCAATCTGTTATCAAGATAAATTGGACTTTTTAGTCCGGATGTAAATGTATACGGTGGATCAAATCTGAAGGTTACCGCGTTGATTTTCAAAAGGCATTTTGCCACCTCTTCTGCGATATCTGTATTTTTTATATTTTGAGATACACTCATATCTTCTCCTTTCAATTTTTACGGTATAAATTAATCTCATCTTTTAGTTTCTTTGCTTCTTTTTGAGCAGACAGTGCGAAATCTTCTCCTTCCGAGGCAAAAATTATGCTTCTTGAGGAGTTTATGATAGCATTTTCACCATTCTTATCTACTCCTGCCTTTACAGTTTTTTCCACATCGCCTCCTTGTACTCCTATTCCCGGAATTAAAATCGGCATATTACCTACAATATGTCGTACAATATCCAACTCTGCAGGGTAGGTGGCACCAACAACAATTCCGCAATTACCATTGCTGTTCCAATCGGATGAGACTTTTTGCGCCACTACCTCAAATAATTTTTTACCTGAATAAGTTAAGTCCTGGAATTCGCCTGCACCGGGGTTTGACGTCCGGCATAATATAAATATGCCTTTTTCTTTTCTTTCCAGGAAAGGTTTTAGTGATTCACCACCCAAATAAGGATGCAAAGTTACCGCATCAGCCCCAAAATAGTCAAAAACGTATTTGACATAGCCGATGTTGGTGTTGCCTATATCTGCCCTTTTGGCATCCAAGATTATGGGAATATCCTTATAACTGGTTTTTAAGTAATCGACTGTATTTTTCAGCTGTACTAATCCCTCCGGCCCCTGCGCTTCATAAAAAGCGATATTTGGTTTATAAGCGCAAACAAAATCCGATGTCGCATCAATAACGGCTTTATTAAATTCAAACTGAGGTTTTTCCCTCTTTCTTATAAAAAGAGGTATTTTATTAAAATCTGCATCCAACCCGATACAAAGCAGGCTTTTGTTTTTTTTAGCTATAAAGTTCAATTTGGATTGAAAGATCATTTATTCAGAAAGAGTAAATAAATTCCAATGGCGGAAAAAATAAGCCCCAAAATCGTATTTAGGTTCATTTTCTCACGGAGTATAATAACTCCCAACAATGCTACAAGCGCTACTCCTCCTATTCGAAGTACAGGCATGACCACCGATGCGCCAGGACCGAGAGCTAAAGCCTTAAAAGATATTAGGGAAAAAAGTGATATAAGGCCTCCTCCGATTAAAGCATAAATTATATCCTTTGTGTTATATTCTATTTTACGGCTGAATATAAGATAGGCTGATATACCAATGGCAAATGCACTTATTTGGAAAATAAGGTTTGTAAAAAAGGGGTCTTTCAGGTTGGAAGCAAGCTTTCTAAAAATATCAGATACTCCCACTATGCCTATGGCTGCAATAGCATATAAAACCCAATTCATATCAAAAATGTGCTGCTCCAACCAATTCAGCTAAGCTTTTAATATTCTTCTTTGCCATAAAACTAGATAAACCGAGTTTTAGCTCGTCAAATATCTTCATCCCTTTAAGATATGTTGCCGTACCGACTCCCACGAGTGTTGCTCCCGCCATCACGACTTCCACCACATCCTGCCATTTAGAAACCCCACCCATACCGATAATGGGTATCTTCACCGCTTCATAGATTTCGTAAACGCATCTTATAGTTACGGGTAATATTGCCGGTCCCGACACTCCTCCTTTTTTGGCTCCAAGAACCGGTTTTCTTTTTTCTATATCTATAATCATTCCAGGCCCGACAGTGTTTATGGCTACAATTCCGTCAGCGCCTGAAGCTTCACAGTTTTTGGCAATATCCGCAATATTATTCACATTTGGCGATAATTTCGCCAACACCGGAATTTTTTCAGATATCTTTTTCACCTTTTTCACTATTTTCCCTGCCGCTCCCTTCTCCATTCCCAATGGTTTACCAAATTCATCATCTACATTTGGACATGATAGGTTTAATTCAATAAACTGTGGATTAAGCGGGACAATTTTTTCTACCAGATAAAGAAATTCCTTTATCTTTGTAGCAAAAAGGCTGACAATAATAGGAGTATTCTTATTGCTTTTTAGAAATTCTCCTATTTCACGACTTCCTCCTTCAATACCAGCGTTTCGCAGTCCCACGGAATTTATCATGCCGCAATCGTACTTCCAGACACGAGGTAAAGGATTGCCTTCCCTTTTTTCAAAAGTTAACGATTTAAGAGTCACCCCACCAACACCTGCTTCAATCGCTCGCCTATGCTCGGGTATTTCTGTTATTATTCCAGAAGGAAGAATGAATGGATTATTAAAATTTACGCTGCAGTATTTGACATTGAGGTTGTCCATATTCGCAAATAATGTAACACAACTTAAGCTATTAGACAATAAGGATATCGAGTCTGGTCCATAATTAAAAACTCCTTATTCCAGCAAGATAGAATTTATTAAGACAGTAAGAAATCAAGGACAGATATGCGTTTCTTGTGAAAGCCTCAATTCCTCTTGTCAGTTCGTGTCCTAAGTAGAACCTCCTCTT
>CAZFNL010000043.1:0-2367 GCA_964520615.1 uncultured Gammaproteobacteria bacterium | reverse complement strand
TTTTGTATATGGTGGTTGTAGAGAGTGATATATCATAATTATCAGATAAAAATTCCTTGATTTTCTGTCCGCAACACTGTCTGTTTTCGTCTCGGAGCGTGAATATTCGGGTTTTGAGTAGCCCGTCAATCTTTCGCTTTGCACGCTTTCCCTTCTTCGCACGCTCATATTCTCCCAGAAAACCCAGTATACCCCCTGTGTGGTTTTGGATACATCGAATCCATATCCGTACCGTTTCTCGGTTGACGTTTAATTGCTGGGCAATGTGTCCTTTCGGGACATTCTGCTCATATAATTCCCATGCGAGAGTAATTTTAGTTGTTTGTTTCACTTTCTCCATTGTACTCCTCAATGGCGGATATTAAAGGAAAATACTTCGAGTCTGGTACAAAACTCCTTTTAGATTGATAATCGGTTGTTAAAGAGCTTGAGCATGTAACAAATCAAGGACAGGTATACGTTTTTTGCAAAGTTGACAATTCCTCTCGTTTCTTCATGTCCCAGGTGATAGGTACGTTTTAAGACTGAAAATACCCGTTCTACGGCTGTACGCTTGTTGTAGATACTCCTTTTGAGAGAACGTCCTTTTGACTTGAATATCCAGTTAAGCAGGTTTCCGTACCGTGTCTTCTTTCCCTTGGCGAGTCTGCTTTTCTTCCTCATGGGAATCCCTGCCTTGGCATTAAGTGTATGGGTAATCCATTTCACAATATCCTGGTCATCATATCCTTTGTCAGCCAGAACGTAGGAACAGTTCTTGAGTTGTCTTTTTCCTTTCTTGAGCAGTGGGATAGCCAAGGTATTGTCTGAGGCCAGCCCATTTGTGATACAAAGCGATACTGGGAATTTTGACTCTGTATCCATCAGGAGATGGAGTTTGAATCCATACGCTTCCTTAAATCCATTCCAGCCTTCTGAACCCGTTTCCCCTTTTTTTGAAAAGGTATGAACAAAACTTGAATCCATAGCGACAGTTTTTGCCGTAAACAGCTTTCTTTTGTAGGCAGTTTTCACTAAACGTGAGAATACTCTGTCATAGATACCCTTTTTAAGAAAATAGTCATTTGCTCGAACTAGGGTTGAATGGGATACCTTACCCATATCAGCGATAGTCCGGTAGTCCCAATTGGTCACCTTTTTAACCAAAAGGAGAGTAAACAGAAGTTCTTTGTCGTAGCCCTTTCGTCCGCCAATATAGGCTTCTTTACGCGTTTTCTTGCAGAGTCTTTTTACCAGAGGGAAAGAAGATTCAAGCACGAATTGTACTTTTCGAGGCATTTGTGGTACAAATTTCATAGAGCAGTTGGTTCACCTCCTTTCGGAATAAAGATTGTTTCATCAACATCTTTAGTGTGCCAGCTGCTTTTTTAATTGTCAAATCAAGAAATAATTAGTTTTGCACCAGACTCAGGTAATACCTCCGGTATGTACAGTTAAATATCCGACACTTTGTATTCTCGTAACACTTGATTTGGTGTCTTCATGTTAATTCCCATATGGGGTCGTTTGTTGTGGTAGTATACCAGGTATTCTGTGAGATCACGCTGCATGGCGGGAATATCTTGAGGCTTGTATTTGCTCCACCCAAGGCACTCTTTCCGCAGACTTCTGTTAAACGATTCAATATATGACTGTTCGTTTTTCTTGTACGGTCTGGCAACTCTGAAACGGTCAGTATAAGTAAGCACTTTCTTTTTAAATTCATCTTTAAACTCTGGTCCACCATCTGCTTGGATCAGGGTAGAATACTTGAAGTGTTTTTCCATAGCGTCTGCTAGGAATAGTGCTCCTGAGTGTGAAGTAAGGTCAGGATATAATCCCACTGAAACGTCTTTTGCAAAGATATCAACGCTGGTAAAGGCAAATACAGCTCCAAAGTCTACCGTATCCATCTGGATAACCTCCCGAGGTTTTGATGCTTCAGGAATAGAGCCCCGTACGGTGTTTTTCTTCCATTTGCTCCTCAGTTTGTACTTTTCACCAAGGATTTTGTATATGGTAGTTGTTGAAAGCAATGTATTGTAGTCATCCCGTAAGAACTCTCTGATCTTTTGCCCACAGCAGCTTCTGTTTTCTTCCCGGAGCTTGAATACTCGAGTCTTGAGTAAACCGTCAATCTTTCGCTTTGCACGTTCTCCCGTCTTGGCGCTGGTATAGTCTTCAAGAAACCCGAGAAGTAAACCTGGATGCGTTTGAATACCCGTGATCCATAAATGTACTGTCTCTCGATGTACGCTCAATCTCTGTGCGATGTGACTCTTGGGAAGACCTTGCATGAATAGCTCCCAGCAAATTGTAATCTTTGTTAATTGATTCACTTCCATAATTGTACTCTGGAAGTGTCGGATATTAAACTTTAATTAAGCG
>CAZFNL010000042.1:0-4421 GCA_964520615.1 uncultured Gammaproteobacteria bacterium | reverse complement strand
GAATAATAGGTTATGCTTGGATTTTTAAACTTTTCTAAAATTAGTTTATTAAATAATGAATAAGAAGATATTTAAATGTTTCTATGGAAATGTTTATAGGATGCTGACATTTATATTTTTATATTATTTAACTTGCTGAATTTTTAATATTTCTGTTTTATTATTTTATTTTTGATTAAAAAATATAAAAACACTAATTAAAAATATAAAAAAATGAATAATTTCAAAAAGGTTTACACTATAAAAATTTTATAAATTCAACATTTGTGTTATTTTATTAATAATTATTTTTTATAAAGATTCAACAATATTTCATCAGATATGCAATAACACATGAGTAAATATGCATTGATACTTTCTTTATTCCGATAAATCTATTCTTTGCAAGACCAAAGAGTTGTTTCAATCTTGAAAATACTCTTTCAACTGCCCATCTTTTTCCATATTCTTTATCTATTGGTTTTTGCGATTTGTAATGGCCTCTGCCATTAATTGCAATTACAGGCTTTATATTATCATAATGCAATTCTTGATAGATATCAGTAGAATCATATCCAGCATCTCCAAGAAATTTTGCATCATAGTTCATCTGTGTTCCAAACCTTTGTTTCAATGTTGTATATAAGCTATGAAAAAATGTTTTATCATGTTTATTTGCAGGCGCAATTTCCAATACAATTGGCATATCTGTTTCAGCATCTACAATAACATGTAATTTATATCCGAATACAAACGATTTTTTAATTGATTTTGATGCAATCTGTTCTTTTTTTGATGGTGTTCTATGCCCAAATCTTGCATCTTTGTCTTTTTCAGAATATGCAGGAATATCAGAACTATCTTGCGCAATAAGGCGCAATTGCTTTCCCCGCATTTTATTTTGTACAAGCCATTCAAATATTTCTTGAAATATTCTTTCATCTGATCTTTTGCGCACTTTTGAAAATACAGAATGATTAGGTTTTCTTATGTATCCTAATATTTTTCCTATTGGGTCCTTTTCAAGAAATTCTGCGAGTTTTCTATCTGTAAAATTTTCAGACTCTTTTATTATCAGTGCAACTATTTGCTTTGCAAATTTTTTTGTGTGTCCATATTTTTGCACTGCAATGCGTGCAATTGCATAAACCTGTGGTATTTTATATTTTATCTCATATAATTTATTATTCATTTTATTACCTCTGGTAAGGTAATCTAATTGCGCTAATAGCGCACAGGTCTCTTATTAGAGACCTACTTTATTTATTTCCCACCGACGATAAAAGAAAGAAAGAAACCTCTATAAATTATTATGAAGTAAAAGTATTTAATTTGTCAGCATCCTACTTCGATACTTCAGATTTCAGGTTGGGCAGATCATCTTTAATTATGTGCCATATAATTTCAATATCTACTCCGAAGTATTCATGCACCAGCACATTCTTCAATCCAATTACAGCCCTCCATTCAATTCCAGTATACTTCTCTCTTAAAGAAACTGGAATATCTTTTGCTGCTTCTCCTATCACTGCCAGCCGTCGCATAACTGCATCTTGTGTTTCTATTGATTTAAGAAATTCTTGCTTTGATTTCAGACCAACATATTCATTTATGTATTCTATGCTCTCCAGAATATGCTTTAGAAAAACTTCGGAATCCTTCTTCATAAAATCTCCACAGCTTCTTTGAGTATGTTATTTCTTATATGTGGGTTGATTGAAGCGTATGTGATCAGATCCACTCGCCGCTTTAATTTCTTTTCGAGCGCAAGCTTCAAAGAAACAAAACCCAGTCCCTTAGGTTTTGTAAACTCCACAAGAATATCAACATCGCTATTTTTTCCTGCAGTTCCAGTAGCAAACGACCCGAACACTGCAGCTTTCTTAACATCGTTACTACGCAGGGTATACTCTATCTTTCTCTTAATGGCAAGAATCTTAGTTGAGTCTTTGCCCCTCATCACTTCCAAACCACCATGTTCTGCTTTTTCAAGATTCTTGCTATGGTTGAAAGTCCAGATAAAGCCCTTCTTAGTCTCACATACCATTCCCCTCTTTTCCATATAGTCAAGCGCAAAGTTCAGAGTCGAGCGCATGACCCCAGTCTGCAAACTAGCTAATATCTTGTTCCTACTGACTGGATTATTAGCCTTCTTTACCACTTCTTCTATTGCCAATATTGTTTTAAGCGTAGGGTAATGAAGGGCATCTTTCCTGTTTTGCATAATATAACACCTAATAAATATATGCCCTAATAAATATATAAGTCTTTCTGCATATCAGTGTTGTCCAATAATTATATTTATAAATAATATTTTTTAATTACTAAATCAATTAAAATTTAATATTTAGATCTTCTTTTTTCCTGATGCTTTTTTAATTTCATGCTCTTTTGGATTGTTCTGCTCTTCTTTTTTATGTTATTCGTGGTGTTTTACTTCTTCTAATTCTATTTATTATTACACTGTAAACTCCTTGATCTTTTCGAGTTTTTCATTTGATTTAAAAATAATAATTTTTTTAATATTATTAAATTTTAAAAGTTTTCCAATTTTTGATAAATATTCAAATCCTCTATCACTAGTAAGTAATATATTGCAACCAAGAACTTCTGCAAATGCAAGGTGCAGCCAATCCATTCCATCAAGAGTTTTTAGTTCTTTTTTGTTTTTTTGATTTTTTTCAAAATCTGCATGTAAATCTATATCATTCTGTGAAATAGAACCCATGAAATTAAGAAATTTTTCACGTATAACATCTACTTTGATGTCTTCATCTGATGCTTGAAAATAGGCTTTCATATTGAATATTTTTTCCAATAAATCATGAAATGGTACTTTCTCAAATTCATTGAATTTACCATTTTTTATTACAACATTCACAAGTTCTTCTTCACAAAAAATAGATATATATGCTTTAATCTTTTGAGGAGAATATTCATGTTCCCAATTATTTTCAAAAACAAAATAACCAAATACGCTCGTATCATAGTAGTATTTGTCCATTTCTTTCAACTTGAAGATATTTTAGAAATTTTGAATAAGTATTTGCAGGATATAATGGTTTATCTAGGTGCGTAGCTTCAATATATTCTTTAGGGTATAGTTTTGCAATTATTCGTGAATATTTATTTATAAGTTTTCCATATATATTGTTAAGATTATCATCATCTCTATTTGATACTGAAAGCATAGTTGTTACTAATATTGGCTCTAATCCTAAAAATACCCCAAGCTCAAAAATATCTTGATTTTCATCTTTTAGCTCTAAATCTGTAATTTTTATTGAATTTATATTTATTTTTTCTAATTTTTTTAGAAATATTTCTGTTAATATTGAATGTTTTTTTGCATAAAAATAAGCAGTTAAATTTATAGTTTTATCCTCCAATATAGAATCATATATTTTTGTTATCTGCTTATTTACTGTTTCATATTCTTTTTTAAAATCACTAAGCAATTTATTTTTATTAAAATATTTAAAGTCCTTATAATATGTTTTATAACGGTTAATAATATTATCCATAAATTTATCGAAATTTTTAATTATTTCTACTCCTTTTGAAATTGCTTTTAAATTACCTTTATTATCATGCGTAGTTGATTTAAATCTGGCATCAAATCCTTTTTTTATTTCATTAGGTACTTCTATTTCATTTAAAGTTGTAAATGTTTTGGAATACCCTATAATTATTTGGATTTGTTTTTGTTTCATATTTTCACTTGATTTAATTAATTTTAGGATATTGAAAATTTATAAATACTCTGATTTATTAACTAGCAGGTTTAAGATTAATTACAAAAAATAGATATTGTTGTTTTATTTAAATTATAAATAATGCAAAATTTGATAAGAAAAAGACAATTTAGTATTGAATTTCTATTTCTTTTTTTCTTCTGATTCTTTTTTAATTTCATGCTCTTTTGGATTGTTCTGCTCTTCTTTTTTATGATCTTCTTTATGCTCTTCTTTATGTTCTTCATGCTGCTTTACTTCTTTATTTTCATTGCTTTTTTTATGTTCCTCTTTATGTTCTTCATTTTTATGATCTTCTTTATGCTCTTCATGCTGCTTTACTTCTTTATCTTTATGATGCTCTTGGGTTTTTTCTTCTTTATTTTCTTTATTTTCATTTTCAGGTTTTTGTTTTGGTTCCTGATTTTCAGTAATTTTGAATAATTCATTGACAGGCTTTGATCCGTATTCTACAATTACTGAATTGATTTGCTCAATCTCAGTTGAAATTATTTTGCCTCTTACGTTTTGCCTTTTGTATTTTGGCTTTCTTTTTAAGATTCTTGTTTTTATGGAATTATCAATGCTTTTGTTCATTGGAAATCCGCTTTTGTCGCTTCCTCCTGTTATTTTTAATTTATAATTTGTCAAGCCAAATATTGATCCATCAATAACTTCTCCTATTTTTTTGTTTAATAAATAATGAAC
>CAZFNL010000041.1:0-2774 GCA_964520615.1 uncultured Gammaproteobacteria bacterium | reverse complement strand
CTGATCATTTTCCTGGCTACATCCGGTTATCTTTTAGTGATTCGACAGGAAGGAGATAAAAAGCAGTTTCTTATTCCTTTACTTCTGCTTGGGGGATTTTTCTTTTTTCTTCACTGGTACTATGGAAGGTGTTGCAGAACGAAGGGTCATAAAACATTATTTGATCATATGGTGCTTATACTTTTCTATATTGGTTTCTCAATGATTTTAGGCTTTGCCTTTATGATTTACGTTTTTATTCCCTGGTGGATTCCCGGATACAAAGGCGGATTGCTTCTCCCCTAAAAAAATAATTTAGAATTTTGATTTAGGGGCGATCATCTGATTGACCGGAATAGTTTGACCGCGGATTACTGACCCAAAACTGGAATGAAGCAGAGTAGTAATTAATACATAAAGGCGGCAATTACACCAATTACAAGTACATACAACGAAAATTTTGAGAATTTATTTCCTTCCATATTGAATATAGTATCAAGTCAATCATTAAGATTTTATTAATATCCATTATTCTTTCTTATCATTTTCAAAGGCAGATTATCTACTTATTCACAGTGGTTTATAGAAAACAGATACAGTGATAAGGAATGTGTTAATATCAACAAAAAGGTTCTGAAGATTCCTACCATATCCGTCCATCTAAGCCAATTTAAGCAGTAATTTACTGGTTAAATTTTGAGTGAAAAAAGTCTCTTAATTCAATAAGAGAATTAAATGTAAATGTGGGCTCTTGAATTTTGTTTAAGGGTATTTCTTCAGAAAACTTTCCTTGTTTTACCCAAATAGTAGTTGTTTTAAGTATATTTCCTATCTCTATTTCCGACCGAACCCTATCGCCAACGATTATGGCTGATTTTGGATTTTTAATCGAAATAAATTCACTAAATGTTTTTATATCCTTTTTTCCTTCTTGAAATATTATTTTTGAGAAATATTCTTCTATTTTTGTCTTTTCACTTCTCGATGCATTTCATCCCCTCCTTTACCTATTAAAATAATTTTGACAAACTTTTTACTTAATAACAGGACTTACGCAGTTCATTATACTTTAGACCATTGTGTCATGCTGAACTCGTTTCAGCATCTGTTTTCAATCAGATCCCGAAACAAGTTCGGGATGACACCATACTGCGTAACTCCTGTTAATAATTTAAGAACTTCAAGCGTTCCAGTAATCAAAGTTTTAGAATCAGGATCATAAAGTGTTCTTTTCCAATCGAAAATTATTGTATATTGTGATAACATTTCTTTCATTAGTTTATCGTATTAAAAAATATGAAGAAAATCAATTTATACAACTTTAAAAAAGACCGCTATAGCAAGGCGAGGGGTGATTATTCCAGGTTTTTAAATCTATATTGTGCCAGTTGCAAAAATTTTCTCCTTTTATATCAAAAGGATGGAAGTGGAATTTTAAAAAGACTTTATATGGATAGAATTTTTGCTCCGGGTGAATTAGTAGATCTTCAAAAAGCGGATTATAAAGAAAATTTAGTTTGTAAACACTGTAAAAATATTATTGGCTTTCCAATAGTTTATGAAAAAGAGAATAGAAGATCTTTTCATTTGAAACAAGGAGCATTTATTAAAAAAATTACAAAAAAAACCTATTCTAACGATTAAAAACATGCCCATTCTGCTCAATAAATCTTAAAGCCGGGTATCGGATATGCTGCAAAAGTGGCTGGTGTTTGCAGAAAAGCGACTCACCTATATTTAAGACAACATTAGGTTTATTTAGCTGTCGCGCCCGGTTTTATAAAAACAATACTTGCCTGTATTGCCTTTATCTACTATACCGATCTGCAATGGAATTGCAATCGGCATAACCGTTCGTACGCTCCATTTGCCTACACGGAGTTGCAAATTGAGCTACGATCGGTATATAATCTAACAATATGTTCCAACCTATTCCTTCTGATTTCGACTTCATCGAGATGGAAAAAAAATGGTTGAAGATTTGGGAAGAAAAAGGAATAGTCAAAAAATATCTTCAGAAAAATGACAAATCTGACAAGTACTTCTCCTTTCTTGACGGACCCATTACAGCAAACAATCCCATGGGAGTGCACCACGCGTGGGGCCGGACTTACAAAGATCTGTGGCCTCGGTTTTTCAACCTGCTTGGGTATAAGCAGCGTTTCCAGAACGGATTCGACTGCCAGGGTCTGTGGGTTGAAGTGGAGGTGGAAAAAGAACTCGGCCTCAAAACGAAAAAAGACATAGAAAATCTCGTGCCTGGAGATAAAAAAGCTTCGATTGCAAAGTTCGTACAACTGTGCAAGGATCGGGTAATGAAATTTTCTGCTATCCAAACAGAACAGTCTAAACGTCTGGGATATTTTGCCGACTGGGATCACTCGTACTTTACCATGAGCGAAGAAAACAATTATATGATTTGGCATTTCCTCAAAACGTGTTTTGAACACGGGTGGGTATATAAGGGTCATGAATCGGTTCCGTGGTGCCCGCGCTGCGAGACTGCGATTTCCCAGCACGAAATGCTGACCGAGGATTACAAAGATGTAGTCCACGAGTCAATATATTTTGAACTCCCCATAACCGGCAGAAAAGACGAATATCTTCTGGTATGGACGACAACGCCTTGGACTTTGCCTGCCAATATTGCGGTTGCGGTTGATGAAACCTATGATTACTCGTTGGTCGAAGGGGAAAGCGGGAACAAATTCTGGATTGCCAAGGATCTGGTTGATGCGGTATTTGGAAAAAACTACAAAAAAATAGTAAAAACCGTAAAAGGAAAGGAACTGGTC
>CAZFNL010000040.1:0-2321 GCA_964520615.1 uncultured Gammaproteobacteria bacterium | reverse complement strand
GCCTATTAAAACGAAACGCACGGTATGAAATTTTTCGTTAAACCGAGCGCCGTATATTTCACGTAATATGAGCTTTACTCCTCTATATGTCGGCGGTTCATGAAATGAGTTTTCCAAAAATCCGTCCACGTCCTTTATCGGACCGATAAGCTCTTCCATGTTTTTATCGATCCGTTCATCGCCTGGTTTCTGGAAAATGACACCGTGCACGGATACCGATCTGTACAATTGATTAATCAATTGTATAAATTGTGGCTGATTGTTTAATAAGGCATCATCCAGTGTTACCACCTCTACGTCGATTCCCGTTTTTTTTCCTTTTTCTACTTTTTGGCGAATATAGGTATTAACCGCAGGAATACCTTTTGACTTGATGATAATCAGTTGAGGAGTTATGTTTTTCCCATTGAGCAGCGATATTTTCCGGCGGATATCTTCATAAACCTTTTCAGACAAATCTTTTCCCGAAATTTTCATTTTTTTTATTTTTTTTCTGTAATTGTGTGCATTAATTTTGGTAATTTTTTAATGGAATCAATATGGTAATCGGCTCCATAGTGATCTGTTTTATAAGATATCAATATGCAAGGTATGCCTGCATTATGCGCTGTTTCAACATCCAAACGGGCATCGCCCACATAAATAGATTCGTTTAATTTTAATTGTAGTTTTTCTATATTTTTTAATATCCCTTCGGGATGAGGTTTGTGATGAGTTACATCCTCCCTGTCCAGAATAGATACGAAATATTTATCCAAATCGAATTTTGGCAAGAGCATTTTCATGGTTTCTTTGCTTCTCGATGTAAATACCGCCATTTTAAATTTCTTTTTAAGTTCATTCAGAACAGCATGAACATCAGGTATAAGAATCACATCCGAAACCGCCAGAATGGATAACTTTATACTGTACTCAAAAACTTCCTGGAGTTTTTCCTCTTTAAAATCCGGCAATAGTTGTTTTAATATGTCCGGAATCTTATAGCCAAATAAGTGGGTAATTTCTTCTTTTTCCGGAATCCGAAGATTGAAGTACCGAAATGTTTCCTGCAAAAAATTGACCGTTGCTTTATTCGAATCTATAATCGTTCCGTCAAAATCAAAAATAATGGCTTTTATCATTTATTATTAAATAGTGTTTCGGGAATTATCATAATTTTTTAAGGCGTTCTGGAATATCAGACAGGTCGCCAACAATATCATCTGCCCGTGAAAAATCTTCTTTTGTATTGTGCCTTGACTTATAAGCGATCACTTTCATTTGAGCTTTCCTTGCAGCTTCAATGCCATTTGTTGCATCTTCAATCACCACACAATCATGAGGATGGACGCGCAATCGGAAAGCAGTCTTTAAAAATACTTCTGGATTTGGTTTACCATATTTAACTTCGTCACCATACACTTCAATCGCAAAATATGATAAAAGTGAATATTTTCCAAGTACAAGTTCTGCTAAAGCCTTAATAGTACTCGTTGCTAATCCCATAGAATAATAATTATGTAATACTCTAAGAGTTTCTTTTGCATGTAGAGTAAGAGGAATAATATTTTTAAAATAAAATTCCAAATTTTTTCTATGCTCTTTTAGCATTTTATCAATAGGTAAGTCAATTCTAAATCTTCTGCTTAAAGCTTTAAAATAGTCTATTGTTCTTAAGCCAAAATATTCTTTGGCGATTGGGGATGTTAGTCTAATTTTATATCTTCTGAATGTTTTAATTTCCGCTTGAATATGATAAGGTTCTGAGTTTATTAAAACACCGTCCATATCCCAAATAATTGCCTTAATCATTATGTAGTAATTTCTGTAATTTTATTAAATTCTGTGGCTGATTTTATTTCCATCGCTACTCTTTTCCCGACCGACATTGATTGTCCATAGAGATAGCCACTGTATGGAGTCGCAAAAACCCCAGGGGATCCGGGCATTCGCGGAGAAACGTCTATAACCACTATGTCTTTTTTCGGTGGTCCGGGAATAATGATCGACTGGAGCGCAAATGGTCCGATCACACCCGGTGCATATGATTGTTCAGTTGCTTTTACAAATCGTTCTCCCAGCTCAAATGCTTTTTCCAGCATGGATTCCAAAACCGTTACCGCGATGTGACCTGCTTCCTCGTATTGAATCCTCATTTTAGCCATGAGTTCTTTTTGGTAAGGAGCTGGAATATGCAGTAGTCCTTCTATGTTGGTTTGTCTCCTCGTGTCCGTACCCATCAATTCAAGTCGTTTACTCAAAGGAGAATAGAAAAAATTAAAATTTACCTGCACTCCAAGTACAAATTCCTCAATAATCGCCATATTCAATTGTTTTTCGGT
>CAZFNL010000039.1:0-3616 GCA_964520615.1 uncultured Gammaproteobacteria bacterium | reverse complement strand
AAATAATTCTATACAACCTCGAATTGTTTGGATTTTATCCAAGTGTGAATTTGATAATGTTCCGGCTAGAATATCTTGCAGAATAGAAACCTGCTTTTTATTGAGCTGTTTGAGTGGCCTTAGTATCACATACAAATAAATCGCTATCGCGGCAATCATCAAAACTGCACCGCTAATTTCAAAAATGAACGGGTACCCAAGAAAAAGACCATTGAGTTCACCAAAAAATACTAAAATTATACTAGCGATAGCGAGCCATAAAGCAGTTTTTCTTTTTCTGTAATTCAAACTGAATCTCAACTCTCGTCTATTTGATATAAATTCAATAAATGCAACAACTATAGCGATAGCTGTAATCGCAGCACCTAAATTGTATGAGGAATGGGTTTTCCAAATCGGGTTGCTTAAGATGATATTGGCTACTTCATACATATAGATTCATTTACTTTCCAGATTTAGTTCGGTTGTGTTCCTTGCATAGCATTTGACAATTTTCTGCAATCGTTTTTCCGCCCTCATACCAAGGCGTGATATGGTCGGCTTCCATTTCTTCAATTTCCCATTTCTTTTTCTTGTTTTCGCCCTTGCAGTGCGGACAAACGCCCTTTTGCCGCTCATACGCTTCACGCTTCATCTTGTCGGTGAAAGTGCGGATATTCAAAAACTTTTCATTTCTAGTCAAAACGTATTCGTAAATACCGGATTTTTTAGTTACATCTTCGTCTTGCATTAATTCGGTTATTTCCTTTTCCAGTTTTTTGGAATCAAAATTTTTATCCTTGAATTGATTATACAACACGCCCCAGGGTACATTGCTCATTTCTCGGCGGTAATTTGGAAAAGTTTTTCGTGTCCACGCGACAACATCTTGAAAATACCGCCATAATTTATCAGCATTTTTGTCGTGCTGATGTTTAGCCATATAATCTTCAATCTTTCCGTCATTTATCCACAAAAGCGCAGTTTCTAAATACTCTTGCCGAATTGGTGAGCCACTAACTAATTGTCCGCCGTCATTCGCTAAAAGATAAGCCGCGCAATTTGATTTGCTAAATTTCAATTTTGCGTCGGATAGCCACGGCCCGGTATAAACCGCATTTCGGATTTCTTGGTCGGTCAATTTTTCTCCAGCAATGTTGATAATTCTGAACCAGTCCAGTCGCTCTTTATCCGTGCCTTCGCAGAAATAAATCATCAATTCATAATCCAAAACTTTATCCTGCTCCTCTTTGGTCAAATTATGAAAAAAGCGGTCATTCAGCGAAAAATCGCCATTAACGTATTGCCCAATACTAATTGTGCGCTGTTGACCGTCTAAAACTTCATAGCCGCCGTCCTCTCTAATCATCCAATACATCACATTCAGCGGAAAGCTGTTTTTAATAGTTTCTATCACGGCGTTGCGTTGTTTTTCCTTATACACGAATTCGCGCTGATATTTTGGCCTAATATCAAGCTTGCCACCATAAGCCACTACGCCTTCCTCGGCGCTGTTTTTGTAGCCAACTATCACTTTACGAATTGGAATTTTATGTAGATCAATTTTCATATTATTTTTTTACTTTTTTATTCTTAATCAAAACTCTAAAATATGTTGATTTTCCACCTATCTCTGTCATGTGAAGATGGTTTTTTACTGCATTGTCATTCAGACCAGCAACATCTAGTACGGTGTATCGATTTAATCCATCAATAATTTCAAACTGCCTGGGATTGTATTTATGTAAAAAAGTTATAGGCACTCCCATCACACCGGTATAATCCATAGGGATTTGTTCGGTCCTATCTACATTTATCGCGTTGTAGTTATCAAAGTTAGAATATTCTTTCTTAGTATATTTCTTGTACAAAACCAATTCTTCACTTCGTTTCGGTACATCAAGGTTGGTAAACCAAACTACGCTTTTGGGGAAAGCATACTTTTTACCATCAATAATTTTGTAATAGCTTTCATAGTGATCTGGAATTTGGAATAAAATATTCTTACCATTTAAACTTTGTCCGAGCCACATTTTATTTTCTTTAATCAATTTAAATATTTCTTTATAAGTAATCGCATTTTGATTACCCATAATTAAGAACTTTTTCTTGTGCTTTACGAGTTGAGCGACATATTCGCGGAATAAAGAAAACGGAGGGTTGGTTATGACTATATCGGATTGTTTGAGTAATTCGATGCATTCGTCGCTCCGAAAGTCACCACTACCACGCAGAGGGTTTGCGGTGTTCTTGTCGTGTTTGAGCAAATACTTAACGTCATCAAGATTTATCGCTCCATCCTTGTCGGTATCTGGCACTTCTGTAATTTCAATTTTGAAAGGTTGTTTGCCTTTTGATCCAGCCACCTCAAATAGTGGTAATTGTCCTCCAACAATCGGCGAACCGCTGTAACTTGTAGTGACAAGCTTCTTCAGTCCTAAGGCATTGAAGTTGGACGCAAAGTATTTGAAAAAGTTGCTCTCATACGGATCATCGCAATTGCAATAAACTACTTTGCCACGAAATAACTTTTTATAGTATTTCATCTCGTTTTCTATATCAACGAGCTGGGTATAAAACTCATCCTTTTTTGCAGAGTTTGCTTTGCGTAAATCTTTATTTGAAGATTTTCTTTTCATAGCTATTTCTGTATTAAATCATCAACGCCAACATTAAGCGCTTTGGCGATTTTGGATAGCGTTTCTATGGTTGGGTTAACATTCGCTCCTGATTCTATCTTGATGATCGTGTTATAAGTCACATCAGCAAGTTTTGAGAGCTTGTCTTGAGAAACACCGAGTTTATTTCGGTATTTCTTTATATTCTCTGCGATTGTAGATTTGTTTGTTGACGACATTGTAATATATTACTATAATTGAAGTAATAGCGATTTATATTGCTTAATTTATTACTATGTTATCAAATTTATTCACATTCGTAAAGACAAAAGGGAGTTCCTCATCGTTGCCCGTGCGCGGAAGGGCGAGGCAAGGGCGACTAAATATAAATAATAATTTTCCACCGCAAAAATTTTTCGTCGCCCAAGCAAGAGCGCGGCGGAGAAAATGGATGGTTCCGCCGCGCCCCGAGCCGAAGCGAAACCACGCCGCAAATCAAATTTGGTGGACCCAGGGAGAATCGAACTCCCGCCTGCGCAATGCGAATGCGCCGTTATGCCACTTAACTATGGGCCCAATATCTATCGTGGAAATATTTTAAACCAATCTAAAATATAAAACAAAAGCTCCGCGACAATCAAGACGACGATAATAAATTCCATAAAATTGTTCTTCTGGGTGGAAATAAAATTGATCAAAGTTGAATTGCTCTCCGAAAGGAAATCCATTTTTTTGTTCAAAATGTCGAACCTGTCCTGAAGTTCGTATTCGCTGAAAAGCCGGGTATAAAGCTTTTCCAGTTCCGGCCGCTCCCAAGTTTCGTCAGGCTTGTCGAAAAGAGCGACGTTGACAATCGTATTTTGTTTGACCGCCAAAACCTGCCCTATCCGCTGCAACATCAGCTTCTCCGAATACTTCGTTTTGCCGCTGACCCTTAAATCTGTCTCTTATACACATCTCCGAGCCCACGAGACTGCAGCTAATCTCGTATGCCGTCTTCTGCTTGAAAAAAAAAAAAA
>CAZFNL010000038.1:0-6448 GCA_964520615.1 uncultured Gammaproteobacteria bacterium | reverse complement strand
GGAAAAATGTCAGGCTGTGAGAATCACCGCCCAAAAGACACACCTTGTAAGCTGTATTCTGACGTACTTGATATTTCAAAAAGAGCAACAGGAAAATACCTTCCAGCAATCTCTTTACCAGATACACGAATCGTGGCTATTTGATAAACGTATTGCCCGTTGCCGAATCAACCATTATGTTAAAGTGCTTGGACTTAACGCTTACTGTTGATTGTTAAACTGCGTAAGTCCTGTAAATAAGAAAAATACGATTTGGCCCATAAATCCATAATGAACCAGCTTTCGATACGGCAACAAAAGGCTCTCTTCTACCTCTCAGAGGGATACTCAAAAAGAAAAGCTCTTTTCATGGCGGGCTACTCAAAAAGTACGGCTAATCAGGCCACCCGTGTGATTCAGACTAAAATAATGAGGAAGAACGCCTCGTCAATGTATGAAAAGCTGGAAAAAGAAGGGTTAACCATCGATTATATGGCTAAAAAAATCTTTTCCTGGTGTAAAAGTCCGAATATGCATGTTCAACTGAAGGCATTCGATATCTGGTATCGGATCATGAAATCTATCGATAAAGAAACGGAATCTTAGATAGATGACTATAAGTTGGTTGATTGGTATGAAAGGAACAGGATTTGAAAGTTTTATAACACAAAAGATTAATCGCACATCTAACTGGATTAAAGAACCGTTTGATATTGATATAACATCCTTTGATCCAACTAACTTGTATGAAATCGCTTATGCATGGATACTACAGGACTTAGAAAAATTTTATGTTGACATTAAAGAAATTCGTAAACTTATCGATTTAAAAAAATATTTTTCTTATCCTCCGAAAACAACTCTTGAAACGCTTTTTGATTTACAAAAAAATTTAAAACCTAATCACCAAGATATTTTAAATTCTAAAATCAGGGAATTATCAAGCAAATTAAGAGGACTGCCTTTAAATTGGCAGTTCTCTTTAAAGGTTCTTGTTTTAACTAATAGATTACCCGTGATAGATTCGTTTCCATTCGTATTATATGATCCGAATGAAAGAACGCCGACTATCTTTTATGACGAGATGGATGTACCAAAAATTATATTTCAATCACGGTTCACCATCAAAGGACTTATTGACTGGCTGGACAATAAGAATCAACGAGACTGGCTTCATAGAGTATCGGAGCGTTTGCCTAAACTTGAATTTAAAATTAAACAAGATGATCTTGTCAGATTCAGAATTATCTTTACTTTAATCGAACATGATAACAAAAGTGCCAGAGAGACAGCACGCCTACTCCCGAAAATATATAAAAAATTCGGGCTTGACCAACAAAGAGTATCTGAACTTAATGATAAACAGATAAGCGCCCTTTATGATAAATATAAAGGATACCTAAAACGGATATACGAAGGAAGATAAACCATCTACAGTTATTTACACCCATTTTGATATAGACTTCTGTTAAGCTCCGAAATCTTCTTTTAGAATTGACTTACCAATCAACCAAAAACTATCGAGATTCAAGATTTGCGCCTGGTTTAACTCGATAGTTACCCAGGCGTTTTTGTTAAACCGTGAAGCATAGAAATAAAAAGATCGAAGTCTCGTATGAACTCGACCACACCCAATTTTCGCAAGAAAAACTTAATGAGGTATACGGCATTCTTTTTGATGAGATTACTACTTTGACTGAGTCAGAAAACAATTGTAAGTTGACAACAAAACAATGCTTAACCAAAAACAATTCGACTATCTAGTATCCCTAGATGAGGTCCGTTTCTTAGAATATTTGGACAAACGGTCAATAGATGAAGTAGTTGATATTAAAAAAGACATAGAAAACCATATTAAAACGATCCCTGATAGAAAAATGCAAGAAGAATTTCTAACCAGACTGTCTTTTGTGGACGCTAAAATAAATGGATTGCTCCAACATGGACAAGAGTCCTCCCAACAGGACGAATCTCAAACATATATTCGTATCTCAAAATTCCAAACCTTAGACTCAAAGGGAATCATCGAGACTCTAGGTAAAACAATAAAAAGAGACGAGGAAAATATAGTTATCACATTTTTAGGAATGCTTTCCGCCTATACCGATGAGGAACAGTTCAATATTTCATTCAATGCGCCGTCATCTTCGGGTAAAAGCTACATTCCAACCGAAATCGCACAATTATTCCCCAAGGAGGATATAATGCTTATTAGCTATTCGTCCCCCCAAGCTTTTTACCATGAAGAAGGCTATTATGATAAGGAAAAGAACCAACAGTTAATCGACTTATCCCATAAGATCATAATATTCCTCGACCAGCCCAACCCAGATTTACTTGAAAGATTACGATCCCTCCTGTCGCATGATAAAAAAGAAATCGTCTCAAAAATCACGGATAAGAATCAAAGAGGCGGCAATAGGACGAAGACCGTCGTTCTCATAGGGTTTCCTTCCGTTATTTTTTGTACTGCAGGGCTTCAGATCAACGAACAAGAGTTAACAAGATTTATCCTTCTCTCTCCGCAAATTACCCAAGAGAAAATTAGAGAGGCGGTCTGGGAAAAAATTAAAAGGTCTTCGGATCTTTCAACCTATCAGTATGGGCTGGAGGTAGATGAAAAAAGACGGTTATTAAAAGATCGCATTGTGGCGATTAAAAAGGAACATATCACGGAAATAATTATTAAAAACCCAGAAGTAATCCAACAGATGTTCTCTCAAAGAATAAAAATTTACAAACCCCGTCACCAACGGGACATCGGCAGAATAATATCACTTATCAAATCATTTGCTCTTCTTAATATCTTTTTCCGAGTACGAGAAGGGGCGGCGATTGTGGTAAACGATGACGATATTAAAGAGGCTTTTAAGCTGTGGGACGCGATATCAGAGAGTCAAGAATTAGGAATACCGCCATACATTTATAACCTGTATAGAGAAATTATCCTACCCGCCTATGAGCAGAAAAATAGTGGTGATGAGGGTGGTGCAAAAATAGGTATCAGTCGACAAGAAATCGTAAAGAAGCATTTCGAAGTATATGGCCGACAACTATCTGATTACCAGTTAAGAAAAGAGATTATTCCTATGCTTGAGACCGCGGGTTTGATCTCACAAGAACATGATGAGGTAGATAAAAGAAAAATGTTAGTTTACCCTACACTTTTCTCCACTATATCTTCTAAGCAAAACAATAGTGGAGTCGACCGTGGGGCTTTTCAGGACGGGGGTGAAAATTATGGAAATAAGAGTTGATGACATCGTGGGCTATTATGTTGATGGAAAACTTTATTGTACAGATTGTTTTAATGGGGAAACTAAAAATGTCGGGTTTTTAACAAAAGACAAACTTGATCGTGAGAATGAGGAAAAAATATTTGTTTGTGATGAATGCAAAAAAATTATCGATTGTACTTGACAAAGTATTATAAAGTTTAGTAAAGTTATAGTATATGGAAGAATATTTATCAGTCAGAGAAGTAGCCGAGACACTACATGTTAAACCGATAACGATTAGAAGATGGATCAAACAAGGTGTGTTACCCGCTATATTCCTAGGGAAAACAAACTTAGAATATCGGATTGCTAAAAAAGAGCTTGATAAATTTTTAGAAGAAAGGAGAGTTGTCAAGAAATGAAAATCGCTGCGGGTATTGGACGTACTAGCACAGGTCGGCAGGAAAAGGAGGCTACTATCGAATCTCAAATATCGGAAATTAAAGATAGAATTAAAAAGGATGGTAACGTATTAGGAGAAAACTTAATGTTCATTGACGATGGGTGGAGCGGTGATATTTTGGCTCGTCCAGGTCTTGATGCAATGAGAGATACAGCAGCTAAGAAACAATTTGAAGTGTTATACGTATGGGATCGGGATAGAATCGCAAGAAAATATTCATATCAAGAATTGATTCTCGATGAACTTCAAGAATTAGGAATTGAGGTTGTCGATCTCCAATCAGCCCCCATCCGAAATGTTGAAGATAAAATACTCCTTGGCTTTAAAGGATTGTTTGCAGAATATGAAAAAGCAAAAATAGTTGAACGCATGAGACGAGGCAAGATGTACAAGGCGAAAAACGGTATTCTATTCGGCTGGCAAGCACCATATGGTTATAGATACGTTAAAGGGAAAGACAAATGTACGGGATATTTTGAAATCGTACCTCATGAAGCAGAAATTATTAAAAAAATCTTTACCTGGATAGGAAAAGACGGTTTGACTATTCGACAGACGATCAAAAGGCTATATGAACAAAATATTACCCCACGCGAAAGTAAAAGAGGTTGCTGGTCGACCGGTACCCTCTCAAGACGCCTGCGTGATGAAACATATATCGGTATAACCTACTACAACAAAAGTCTATCAGTCATCCCTGAAAACCCTCTCAAAAACAATAAATATAAAAGGATAAAGAAAAGCAGCCGCCGATTGAAGCCTAAAGAAGAATGGCACGCAATCAAAGTACCCGCAATCATCGACAAAGACCTTTTTAACGCTGTTCAAAGACAACTTGTAATCAATAACCAGTTTTGCATGAGAAATAAAAAGCATGATTATCTCCTATCCAACCTAATTTATTGCACCTGTGGCTGTACAAGAGCTGGTGAAGGCGGCAACAATGCGGGTCAATGGTATTATCGCTGTACTGATCGAGTCCGCAGATTCCCTTTACTTAAAGAATGCAATCAAAAAGGAGTCAATTCTGATGTCATTGATAAGGTAGTCTGGGAAAAACTATCAAATCTTCTGACAAACCCTGATCTTATTAAAAAGCAGGCTAAAATATGGCTCGAGAAGCAAAAATCCAAATCATCTGACGAGGCTGTAGATCAAGCGGCTTTAGAGCAACAACTGACTAAACTGGCCGAAGAAGAAAAACGATATATCAAAGCATACGGAGAAGGGGTAATTGCATTTGAGAAACTGAAGGAACTAACAAACGAAATTAAATTAAAGAAAACTCAACTTTTAAGTAAAATCAACCAAGATAAAGACGCCGCTCTTTCACCATCTTATACAGTCAAGCTGGCAAATCTTAAGGAACTATGTGATAAAATGTCATTTGTATTAAAGGATCTAACCTTTGATAAAAAGCGTATCATAGTCAAAAAAATACTAAGAAGCGTGACAACAGACGGTCATACTGCCAATATCAAAGGCCATATTCCTTTAACCGTTAATGAATTAACTGATAATCAAAATGTCGAGTTCTGCTCTATCCATCGGCATCGTAGGTCTACCAAACGTCGGTAAAAGCACACTTTTCAACGCCCTGTTAAAAAAGCAGGTGGCAAACGTAGCAAACTACCCGTTCTGTACCATAGAACCAAATGTCGGCGTTATCGAAGTTCCCGATGAACGTCTTCCGGTTCTGGCAAAAGTAGTAAATACGCAAAAGATTATTCCTGCAGTTGTCGAATTCTATGACATTGCGGGTCTGGTAAAAGGCGCTTCGAAAGGAGAAGGACTGGGAAATAAATTTCTATCACATATTAGGGAGGTTGCGGCAATCATCCATGTGGTTCGGTTGTTTGAGGACGCAAACGTCGCTCATGTTTCGGACAAAATCAATCCGGTTGAGGATATAAAAACAATAGAAACCGAACTAATCCTCGCAGATCTGCAAACGTTAGAAAAACAAAAGGAACCCCCGCAAAATGCTTCGAAAGAAGAACATATGATGTATCGATACATCATATCTTTGAAAAAAAAATTGAACCAAGGGATTCCTACTCGTATTATTCCTCTTACATTAGAAGATGCGCAATCTATTAAACGATTGAACTTGTTAACCATGAAACCCGTTATCTATATCTTTAATGTTTCCGAACAACAGCTGCAAAATCCCGATGAAACAAAAAAGAAAATGTTGGAAATCCTTAGTGATCAGAGACTTGTGACTAGTGGTCAGAAAGAACAAATCACTAACCACCAACCACTAATTACTAATCATCTCTATCTGTGCGCAAAACTCGAAAACGAGGTGCTTGCATTCAACGAGCAGGAGCAAAAGGAATTTCTCCGGCAATACCAGTTGGAAGAAACAGGACTAAATCGTTTGATCAAAAAAGCGTATGAAACGCTTGGACTGATATCCTATCTGACTGCAGGAGAAAAGGAAGTTCGCGCATGGACCATCACTAAAGGAACACTTGCACCCCAAGCCGCCGGGGTTATCCACACCGATTTTGAAAAACATTTCATAAAGGCCGACATTGTTCCCTATCATGATTTTGTCGATGTTAACGGCTGGACTAAAGCACGAGAACTGGGTAAAGTACAAACTGTAGGTAAAGATTATGTGATGGAAGACGGAGAAGTTGTGGAGTTTAAGGTAGGAATCTAGAATAAGTTACCAGTTAGAAGTGAAAAGTGAGAAGTTTAATTATTAGTTTACAGTTTACTTTTTAAAGTTCTAATAATTGAAATCAATATTTTGCTTAATTCTTTTGCTTCATTCTGT
>CAZFNL010000037.1:0-28866 GCA_964520615.1 uncultured Gammaproteobacteria bacterium | reverse complement strand
GCAGTTTTGGCAATTACATTAATCGGTATTCCACTGGCAATGATAGCCGTTTTAATTTATTTGGCTGTTATCTATCTGGCAAAGATCTGGGTGGGATTTTGTTTTGGCCGGTGGCTATTGGTACGCGCCGGAGTGGGGCAACGCCGGGGTTGGGCGCTTCTTGCCGGACTTCTTTTTTACTACACTGTCATTATGATTCCGTATGTGGGTGTGATAGTCAAAATCGGAGTACTTCTAGCCGGAACAGGAGTTCTCGTCATGGAAAAGACTGAACTCTACAAAAACCTCGCTAAAAAGCGGATTATTTGATGAAAGAAAATAGACTTACGATCCGGAATGAGTAAAGATTTATCTGTCATAAACATATATAGGGCCGTATTTTGTTCCGAGAGGATCCACTATCTTTGGTTTCCAACCCGGGAAGCTGAAGGAAACGCTAATTACCCTTGTACCTTTTTTCAGCTCCTTTTCCAGTTTGTCTTTCAGTTTATTATTTGTCCTTTGTAAAAGATACATGCAGACCACATCCGCATCTGACAGATTCACGCTGAATAAGTCCTTTTTTATAATTTTGGCCCTATCGTTTAGCCTCAATATGTACAGCCAAAGTCGCGAATAAATCACTCTGGAGGTTGATATTTCTACTCCGTAGGCTTTTGCTTTGCGAAGAGCAGCGGCTACCACGATGCGTCCGTCTCCAGAGCCAAGATCATAAAATATTTTTCCTGGTTTGAGGTGGGCATGCAACATTACTCTTTCGACGACTTGCGGTTCCAAAGGAACGAAGGGAGCGCCGAATTTTTCCGATCTATATCGGTAGTAAAACCAATATACAAAAACACACAAAAGAAATATGATGCCCAGAATATCAAGCATATTTTTATTATAGACTCTTTTTTCTTTACCCCAGCACCAGAATGTCCCGGGTGTCAACCCGTGGTATGAATGGTTTTCTAGCGGGCATTCGGTTCGGGGTTTCGCGCTCCGAATGACCGATCGGTCTGATGCCCCGAGCGTAAGCTCGGAGAGCGCTTCACTTTAGAAGAAGTATATGCGTTTTAGACATGATCTTCCTCGTCAGCCATCGCCTCAGCGCGGGTCTTGTGTACTTTCCCGTCCGGATGGTTGGGAGGGCTGTAAATCGTGTATAGTTTCAGAGCGTCCGTTTGTGAAGTGTTGATGATATTATGGTTTGTTCCCGCCGGCACCACGATGGCGTCTCCTTCCCTCAAGTCGTGTTCTTCACCGTTGAGGATTGCTTTGCCCCTACCTTCCTCAATCCTCAGGAACTGGTCGACATCGGGATGGACTTCCATGCCTATATCGCCTCCGGGCTCAATGCTCATAACGACCAGTTGCGAATGAACGGCAGTGTATATGACCTGCCGAAAGTATATATTTTTTTCTGTGATTTCCTCAATATTTCCTACGTATCCTGTCATTTGTTTTCACCTCCTCTCATGGAATTCCCATAAAGTGTATGGAATAATATTTTTGTTTGTATTCATTATAATATAAAAATTAGATCCGTTTGTAATTTTTTGAAATACACTCAGCTTACTCTCAGATTTGTTTATTAAAATAAAAATAACTAGCCTAGCGGACGAAGGGCAGAGATAAATGGATATAAAAAATAAAGTCGCTATAGTGACCGGAGCTTCTTCAGGGATCGGTCTGGCTGCCGCAAAACTTTTGTCAGAAAGAGGAGCAAAAGTAGTCCTTGCGGCAAGGAGCGCGGCTAAGTTGAAAAAGATCTCATCGGGACTGTCTGATTCGTTTGTGATAAAGACGGACATGACCAAACCGGCTGAAATAAAGCGGATGGTTAAAAAAACCGTAGAGAAGTATAGCAGAGTTGATATACTGGTAAACAACGCAGGGCGCGGCATGTTTTCTCCGGTGGAAAATATTGACCCGGCAAAATACCGTTATCTACTGGAGTTGAACCTTATGGCGCCGGTTATTGCCATGCAGCAGGTGATACCCATCATGAGAAAGCAGGGAGGCGGATCTATTGTAAATATAAGCTCTGGCACATCTAAGATGTATATTCCTTATATTGCCGGATATGCCTCAACAAAATATGCAATTAATGCCATCACTCTTACCGCACGTCAGGAGTTGGAAAAAGATAAGATTGTTGTCGGCGTAGTCTATCCGTATATCACCGCCACTAATTTTGCCCAAAACACCATAAGAGCGAAAGTTATGGGTAGAGAGCATTCACAAAGACGCGACAGTGATCTGCCTGAGGCGGATTCGGCCGAAAAAGTTGCGGAAAAAATTCTTGAGGTAATTGAGACTGGAAAAGACGAGCAGTATGTACATGAGTGGATACCAAGAAAATAATAAATTTTAGATATTAATTTACGGGTTCTGTCACTCAAAGCTACTCACAGTGAAAATTTTTCTGTCCGCAAGGATGGGAGATTGTATACTGCGCTGTTAAAATCTGCTAACCATAGTTAAAATTCTGTATAATCTACAAAGCAACCTATTTTCTTTTCCAAGATTATTAAAATAATGAAAACTTCACGTTTTAAGATAACTCTTCTTTTTGCAGTCATTGTCATAGTATTTATTTTTCTTCTAATTCAAAATATCCGGACAATATTTCCTGTTGCCGGTGAGACCGTAACAAATTCAGCCGGCATAAAAGTGACTGTGACTCCCAAACCTCCTTCAATTGATGAAAGTTTAAGTTCAGGCAGACCGATAGATATTTTACTTCTGGGCTATGGCGGGCCCAACCATGACGGGCCATACCTGACTGATTCAATGATTCTGGTGCGTATAGATATCCAAAACAAACGTATTTCCCTTATTTCCATACCCCGTGATCTTTGGCTTAAGCTGCCAATTGAGAAGGGCAGTTCCGGCACTTTTGAGAAAATAAATAGCGCTTATGTGATAGGTATGGATGACAGGACATATCCTAATAAACCTCAGGAGTACAAAAGTACAGCCGGGGTCGGAAATATGGTCAAATATGCAGTCAAAACAGTCACTGGGTTTGATGTTCAGAGATTTGCCGCGCTTGATTTTGACGGATTTGTCCAGGCGGTGGATGCTTTGGGGGGAGTGGATGTGAATGTGTCCGTCACATTTGATGATTACGAGTATCCGGTAGAGGGAAAGGAAAATGACCTTTGTGATCATAAGCCTGAAGAGCTGCCTACACTAACTCAGGAACTTATCACCATCTCACCCGAACAGATTTTTCCCTGCCGTTATGAACATATACATTTTGATAGCGGGTTGCAGCACATGGATGGAAGTGCTGCTCTGAAGTTTGTCCGTTCCCGCCATTCTGAGATAGGGGGTAGCGATTTTGGCAGATCCAACCGTCAGAGGAATTTTATGGAGGGTGTTAAAAATAAAGTGATGTCCCTGGGGCTTATCCCTAAACTTTTGCCTCTTTATCACAGTCTCTCAGGACATGTGCAGACTGACTTGACTCTTTCTGAGATCGGGACACTTTTATCAAAAGCGGATAATTTCTCAAAGTTTGAAATCCGCAGCGTTGGCCTTTCTGATCAGAATATGCTCCACTATACTTTTTCCAGTGACGGCCAGTATATACTTTCTCCCAAGGGAGGTACAGACAACTGGGGTACGGTCCAAAAATGGATAAAAAATGAGATTGATGCACCTGTACAACCTGAAAACCCGGTCATCATGGTGGAAAACGGAACCGGCATAAAGGGATTGGCTGAACTGGCTGCCAACCGGCTTGCCCAAGAGAATTTCCGCGTCATTGCAACTGGTGATGCACCTGAAAAGAATTTGGCAAAAACCGAGATTACATTATATTCCAATAATTTAAACAGAGAGATTATAAATCTATTGGAGAATGAACTTAGTGTAAGAAACGTCACTACTAAAGCTGCAACAGGAATAAATTATAATATACTTATCACAGTCGGTCGCGACTACAGTCAAAAACATTCCTGAGGTTGAATATTACAGATGCAGGATAATATGAGAAATAATTTGCTTTTATATATTATTTTTGCACTTTCCTTTTTTGCCATTTTGGGATCGGCAGCGAGTTTTTATATTTATAATTCTTCAGCTCTGAATTCTTTTTCAAGTTCTTTTGATACTATTTATGCCTCAGCTCTCCCGGTCTTAACAGTTCTTATTCTTGTTTTTGTGTTATTCCAGTCAGAGGGAAATAAACAGAGAAAACACTGATTTTTTCCTGCAGCTTGTGTTATACTGAAATATTACTAAAGTAAAATATACTGCCTGATGACAACACCCGTTGAACAGATAAAAAAATATGTCCGTGCCGCAAATTACCTTGTCGTAACGCAAATACACCTACAAAACAACTATCTTTTAGAGAGAAAACTGGAATTTTCAGATATCAAGCCTCGCCTTATCGGTCATTGGGGAACATGTCCCGGGATAAACTTTGTTTGGGCAAACCTCAATTATCTTATAAAAAAGACGCAGGCAAATATAATGTTCATATTGGGTCCCGGACACGGTTTTGCCGCTATACAATCTGACCTTTTTATTGACGGGACTCTTTCAAAATATTATCCTCTTGCTGTCCCGACTCTTGATGGGATTGGGTATATCTCCAAAAATTTCAGCTGGCCGTATGGTTTCCAAAGCCATTGCAATCCGACCACTCCCGGAGTAATCCTTGAAGGTGGGGAGTTGGGATATTCACTTGCCACTGCTTACGGTACAGTGTTGGACAATCCTGATCTTATTACTGTTTGTCTTGTCGGGGATGGGGAAGCAGAGACAGGGTCTCTGGCAACTGCTTGGCATCTGAATAAGTATGTCAACCCGGCTACAAGCGGAGTAGTATTGCCCATACTTCACCTGAATGGTTACAAGATTTCCGGGCCAACAGTCTTTGGACGCATGACTGTAGGTGAGCTAAACTCGTTGTTTTACGGCTATGGTTACCATCCGTATCTTGTCGAAGGGGAGGATGAGGTCATATACGATAAAATGCTTGATGCTTTGGATATGTGTTACCAGGAGATAAGGACTATAAAACTTCGCGCCGAAAAAAAAGGCGAGATGGTGACGCCCAGATACCCGATGATTATATTGCGGACAAAAAAGGGATGGACCGGGATAAAGGAACTCCACGGGCAGAAAATTGAGGATAATTGTCTTTCCCACCAGGTGGTTGTACCCCATGCCAAAACTGACCATGTTGAGCTTGAAGCGCTAAATGACTGGTTGGATTCATATCATTTTGGAGAGCTTTTTGACAAGGAAAAGGGATTTTGTGAAGATATCAAAAGTCTTGTACCGCCCCAAAATTTAAGAATTGGGGAGAATAAGAATGCCTATGGTAGTCAGGTCCGGCAAAATCTTTCCCTACCTGATATAAAGTCTTGTATCGAGGAGGTGCCGGTTGCAGGAGGTTATGGCTCAAGCAGCATGAGACGTATTGGTCAATATCTGACAAGTGTCTTTGAGCTGAATCGCGAGCAAAGGAATTTCCGGCTTTTTTCACCTGATGAGACATATTCCAATAAACTTGACGAGGTATTCAAAACCACCTCACGGCCTTTTGTCTGGCCGATTATGGAATGGGACAAGGATTTGTCTTCTGACGGTCGGGTGATGGAGATGCTTTCAGAGCATTCTCTAATAGGCATGATGCAAGGATACATTCTCTCCGGCCGGCACGGAATTTTTGCCTCTTATGAAGCTTTTGTCCAGATAGTCAGTAGCATGATAGACCAGTACGCCAAGTTTTTGAAAATTTCCACCCAAACTCCCTGGAGGGGGCAAGTATCATCTTTTAACATCATATTGACTTCCTCAGGGTGGCGGCAGGAACATAACGGTTTTTCCCACCAAAATCCGGGAGTGATAGGTGATCTTCTGGAGAAGCAGGGGGATCTGGTTAACGTCTATTTTCCCCCTGACGGGAATACGACACTTGTCTGCCTGCGGCATAGCCTGGAGTCGACAAACAGGATAAATGTCATCGTCTGCGGTAAGACTTTTGAGCCGCGCTATCTTTCAGCGGAAGAGGCAGAGTATTTGTATTCTCATGGGCTTATGGAATGGAAATTCGCTTCTGATGGGAATCCGGATTTTGTCCTAGTCGGTATAGGCGATTATATGGTAAAGGAAATACTGGCGGCAATTGACTATATCAAGTCAAAAGCGCCCAATATAAAATTGCGCTGTGTTGACGTATTGCAGGTTCGGGCTCTTGTACCCAACAGTCCTTTCAACGCTTCCTTAGAAAATTTTGATGAACTTTTGACTCCCGATAAACCGGTCATATTTAACTTCCACGGCAACCCGGAAACTCTAAAACCCTATCTTCTGGAACACAAAGATCCCGGCAGGTTTTTGGTGCATGGCTATATAGAAAACGGATCAATTACCACCCCGTTTGATATGCAGGTGAGAAATAAAACCAGCCGTTATCACCTGGCTAAAGAAGTATTTGAGGTCTCCCGAAAACGTAATATACTGGATGAAGGTAGGGCACGGCAGCTTATAGCTGAATGTAATAAAAAATTGGATGAACACCGTTTTTATATTATCCAGTACGGAGTAGACCCACCCGAGATTGAAGAATGGCAGTGGGTGAAACCGGTTAGATAATCTTAAAACTCAAAGTGCAAATGTCAAAACTAGATGTTGGAATCTGTAATTCTTTTAAGATTAATTGTTTGAGATGTGGATTGAAGTTTTGAGATCTAAGTTTTGAGATTTGGTAAATAAAAATATGGATAAGTTGTTTCTTACGATAAATCTTGGCAGCGCTTCCAAAAAATACGCCCTTTACCAGGGAGAAAAAAGGATTGCGGGGGCGCATTTTGAAACAGATTTGTCTGAATATAAAGTCGCTTACCAGGCTGATTCAATTTCTGAAAGCATTGCGGTAACCGCCTCACAATATGATGAGGCCATAAGGCTATTTATAGAATGGTTAAAATCAAAAGAGAAAATACATGCCGTAGAAGACATCACTGCCATAGGCGTACGTATAGTTGCTCCGGGAGTGTATTTTTTATCTACAAGACGAATTGACGAAAATTTTGCGGAAGAGCTTTTGCACGCACGTGAGCATGCTCCCATTCACATCGGTGAAGCGATACACGAGATAAAGTTCCTGAGACACACATATCCGCAAATCATGCTTATAGGCGTTTCCGACAGCGCATTTCACAAGGGTTTGCCCAGACATGCCAGATATTTCGGCTTGCCCCGCGAGGACGCGGCAAAATTCGGGGTATACCGGTTTGGGTATCATGGGTTGTCGGTAAAATCCGTCCTTTTTCAAGCCCAAAAACTCCTTGGCATGCTGCCGCACAAAATTATAGTTTGCCACCTTGGCAGCGGCACAAGCGTTGTTATGATAAAGGATGGGGAGAGCCAGGATACTTCAATGGGTTATACCCCGCTTGAGGGTGTGCCGATGAGGACCAGGGTAGGCAGTATTGACCCGGGAGCAGTGCTTTTTTTGGCCAAAAGGCTGGGTTTGACAATTGACAGACTGGATGAGTATTTTAACCGCAAATGCGGACTTTTGGGATTGTCGGGAACGACAGGTGACGTGTATAAACTGCTTTTGGCCGAGAAAAATGGAGACCAGTCAGCGGCAGAGACTCTGGAAATATTTATTTATCAGGTGAGGAGATACTTATGTTCTTTTGCCGGACTTTTAAATGGGATTGATATTGTCATTTTTACCGGAACAATAGGGGAAAAATCGACTGAAATCAGGGAGAGAGTCTGCCGCGATCTGTCAGTGTTTGGTATTGAGCTTGATCCTGAAAAAAATAAACAATATGAAGGTGGTGGGGCATTTCTGGAAAGCGGCAAATATCCTGTAAAAATTGCGGTTTTGGAGACTGATGAGGTTGCTGTCATGGTAGAAGAGATGAGTGCTTTTCTGCAGTCGGAAAATAAAGATAATTTGTGATGGAGATTACATGCTTGTAATATACGTTATGTTATAGTAAAGGAAATATGAATTTTTTTACCAACAATCTGAATTGGCTGGTGCCTTTGGCAATCTGGGAAATAATCTGGAAAGGCATCGGGCTTTGGAGATCGGCTAGAGAAGGTAGGCGCTATTGGTTTGCAGTAATGCTTATAGTAAATACAGCAGGGATTCTCCCTATTATCTATCTTCTTTTTTTCCAGAACCGGGAAAAGAAAAAAGCAAAGACAAAATAACCTTCCGGAGAATTTACCTCCAATTTTCACTCTTTTTGACAGTTTGGTATAATTATGGGAGATTTATGAGTATCCCACTAAAAACGTCAGATCAGTTGTCAAAAAAGAATCCTAAAAAGCTCCAAAAAAAGGGCGTAATTTATAGCGTGGTAGACAGGTTTGTCAATTTCCGGCAGAATAAAACTTCCAGTGAGTCGGATATGAAAAAGAATAAGGAAGGGACGGCGGAGTCTTTCCGTCCGGGTCTTGGTTCTGAATCTGAGAGGTTTTGATAGATTTTTTCAAAAGGTTATAATTCTTTATTCCTATTTATTTATCGTAGGCAGAGTTGATTCAGGAAGAGGAGTGAGAGATGGCGGAATAGTTGGTAATGCGACAGGTGTTGGAGTGGGAAAGATGGTTGGAGAAAGAACCGGAGAAAAAGTCGGAATTGGTGTGTTTGTAGGAATGGGAGTGTTTGTAGGCTGCGGGACGGCTGTGGGTTGCGGAGTAAGAGTCGGAGTGGGTGTAATATCCTCAGGACAAATATTTTCCGGCTGCGTACCTTGCTTGAAAACTTCTTTATAGCTTTTGGCACAAGACCTGCAGGCTTTCTGGAAATTGTCAGAGCAGACATTCATTTCCACAATGTCATCTGGTTTGGTAAAGTTATGCACTGGTGTCCCCGCCAGGGCTTCTTCCATAAACTGGTGCCAGATGACAGCAGCTCCGATAGCGCCTGGCACGTTGTCCATGGGGCTGTTGTCATTATTCCCAATCCAGACACCGGCCGCAAGATCAGGAGTAAAGCCTACTGTCCAGCTGTCGCGGAAATCATCGGTAGTGCCGGTTTTGGCAGCGGCGGGACGCGATAGGTGAAGCGGGCCGCCGGCACCGAATTCTTCGCTTCTTGCTGAATCGTCACTGAGGATACTGGTGGTAATGTAGGTTGAAGCCGGGTCGATGACGCTTTTTTCACCGTGTCCGCCGATGAACTGGTCGGCATAAGGTTCCGATACTGAGAGAATATTGAGGGGGTTTGAGCTTTGAAACTGGTCGGTTTCTTCAAGAGTCCTGGGGTCATAAGTATAGACTGTATTTCCCAATTTGTCCTCTATGGAGAGTATAAAATGGCTGGGTACAAATTTTCCCTCTGTTGCCAAAACACCATATGCCCGCGCAAGCTGGAAAAGCTCGACTTCGCCTCCCCCCAGAACAAGGGATAACCCGTAGCGTGAAGGGTCATTAAGAGTGGTAATGCCCATCTGTTGCGCCAAATCTATCGCACTTTGCACGCCGACTTTTTGCAACAGTTCCACCGCGGGAATATTTAGTGAGTTGGCCAGTGCACGGCGAAGAGTCACGTCACCCCTGAATTTTCTGTCATAATCCAGTGGTTTATAACCGTTAAAGTCTGTTGGTGCATCGTGAAGTATATCGGTAGATTTCATCCCGTCGGCAAAAGCCTTTGTATAGACGATCGGTTTGAATGAAGAGCCGGGTTGGCGTTTGGCAAAAACCACATTATACTTGCCAAAATCATTATTATTCCAGTCATAACTTCCTACCATTGCCAAGACTTCTCCCGTATTGGGGTTTATGGCTACCAGCCCCCCATTTGACACATGTTGACCGGTTAGTCTCTTTACCCGTGCCGTGACTGTTTTCTGGGCATAGTTTTGCAGTCTCAAATCCAGTGTTGTTGTCACTCTAAACCCTGCCCGGTTCACTTCATCCTCACCGTATTTTTTATAAAGATAATCCCTTAGAAAGACTGCAAAATGGGGAGCTTCTACGCTTTCTTTTTCCACAGGAGGTTTGATAAAGACCTGTTTCTCCTCTTTTGCTTGCGACTCCTGAATTTTAGAAATATATCCCTGCTGTTGCATGTCGGTGAGGACTATATCACGGCGTTTCAAAAGTGCGGCCAAGTTGCCGCCGAAGGGTGACAAGTATGATGGCGCTTGGGGGATAGCGGCAAGGAGAGCCGATTGGGAAAGAGTGAGGCGGTTTATGTTCTTACCAAAATAAGTTTGGGCTGCCTCAGACACTCCATAAGCCCCGGCACCGTAGTAGATGGAGTTAAGGTACATATCCAGTATCTGGTCCTTGGAATAGCGCCTTTCCACTTCAAAAGCTAAAATCAGCTCCTGAAATTTGCGGATATAAGTTTTGGATGGTGAAAGAAGGGCATTCTTTACCAGCTGTTGGGTGATAGTGGAAGCTCCATAGCGAGTGGGTGAACCGGAAACAATATCTTCCCAAAACGCCCGGGCCATTGACGGAATAGAAAAACCAGGATGGTGATAAAAATTCTTATCTTCCACAGAAATAGTGGCATATTTCAGATTATTGGGAATGTTTCCTATCTCCACTACATTAAACTTCTTGGCGCTGGCGCTTTGGTAAAAGACTTTGCCGTTGCGGTCGGAGAGAATAATTCCAGTATTGTTGCGGTTCATGAGATTGTCAGGAGTTGCCAGATCCTTGACATAAAAGATGTAAGTGCCGGCGGCAAAAAGGATAAGCGAGAGGAGAGCAAGGCCGGAAATTGTGATAAGAAGCCTGGTATGCCTGCGTATGAATTTGCGCATAATATGGTCTTATTATACCGGTTTTTATATCTTATGCTTGGTTCTTATTTTCCCATAATATAGCATAATTTCTGTAATTGAGCTTACATTATTGATCCAAAAGAATGAAAAATTTTATCGGTTGAGTGGTAAAATATATACATGAATTTAGCCTACAGTCTGAGACCCAAAAGTCTTGCGGAATTTGTCGGACAGGAGCATCTGGTCGGGCAGGGGAGAATTATAAGGAAGATGATAGAGAGTGACAATCTTTTCTCCATGATCCTCTGGGGGCCTCCGGGAAGCGGCAAAACCACATTGGCTTACATCATTTCACAGGAAACAGGGGCGGATTTCCACCAACTGTCGGCGGTAGAAAGCGGAAAAGAAGCACTTTTGAAAATTATAACTACTGCCAAACTTAACCGGCAAATAGGCAAAAAAACCATTCTTTTTATTGATGAAATACACCGTTGGAATAAAGCACAGCAGGATGCGCTTCTCCCTCACGTGGAGTCAAATCTTCTCATTCTTATCGGCGCAACGACAGAAAACCCTTCTTTTGAAGTAATAAGCCCGCTTTTGTCACGCTGCCGTGTGTTTGTACTCTCAGGTTTGGAGAAAAAAGGCCTTGAATCAATCATTAAAAGGGCCCTGACCGACAGCAAAAACGGTTTGGGGAAACTTAAAAAGAAAATTGATCCTCAGGCTGAGGAATTATTAATGCGGCTTTCAGGAGGTGACGCGCGTATCATGCTTAATGCCCTGGAGATGGCGGTGACCGCGTATAAAAATAAAGTTATCGGTAATGAACTTATTAAAGAAATTTTCCAGACGCGCTCGGCCGGTCTTTATGACAAGAAAGCCGATGAGCATTACAATATCATAAGCGCCTTCATAAAGTCAGTGCGGGGAAGCGATCCTGATGCGGCTCTCTATTACTTAGTCCGCATGCTGGAAAACGGCGAAGATCCCAAGTTTATAGCAAGAAGAATGATAATCCTAGCCTCAGAGGATATCGGCATGGCCGACCGCGGAGCGCTCGTTTTGGCAAACGCTGCATTTGACGCTGTGGCAAAAATTGGTATGCCGGAGGCACAACTCATATTGGCTCATACCGCCATTTACCTTTCCCGCGTGCCAAAGTCAAGGGCAGTACAAAACGCTCTTTCTGCGGCCAAAAATGCAGTTTATGAATTGCCCAACGAGCCAGTACCTCTTTATCTTCGCAACGCACCGACAAAGCTGATGCGGGAGTTGGGATACGCCAAAGATTATGTCTGGGGGAGCGGCTATGTCGGGCCAACAGAAGGTAAGTCTTTCCTTCCGGAAAAACTGAAAGGAAGGAAGTTTTATAAGCCATAGCTTTGAGTTGCGGGTTCTGCCGTTTGAGTATTCCAATCTTCGTTTCAGAACGCTCGCGAAATGTAGTTAAGCGTTGACTATCAAGTCTGTGCCGCTCGCTAAATGAAACTCAGCTTGGAAATTCTTCTCAAGCGTCACCCGCATTTAAAATTGGGTAAGTAACAATTAAGGCAGACTTGTCTAATCATTCCCGATATAATAAAATACCCCTATCGTTTCAAGCTATGATAAAAAATTCAGTAGTCTTTTGTTTATTGGGTGTATTAATTCTGGCTGGTGTAATTGCGGCACGACAGCAAAATACTGTTTGGGCACAAACTACAGAAACGCCTGTACCTCCGACAGCAACAAATTCTCCACCACCATCTTCAGATACGCCAACTTCTTCTCCTACTTCAAGTCCTACAAATACACCGGGTCCGACTGAAACGCTTACTTCTACACCTGTTGCAGCTACATCTACACCCAAACCGGTATACCGGGCGCTGCCTACGGAAGTTCCCACCGATACTCCCAGCCTGACACCAACAGACACAATTGTGCCTGCAACTCCAACCGCCACTCCCTCCGCAGGACTGTTGGCAGGGGCTGCGGGAATAATCCTGCCCATATTTTTTATCCTCGTCGGGATTAGTTTTATTGCCGCGTCGGTGGTCATGAAGAAAAAATACCGCATCAGCTAGATTTATTCTTATACCTATTTTTCGGATATGAAAATTGACAGAAGTTCGCAGCTAGAATTTCCTTAGAAATTACCCAAAATATTTTGGCGGTTTAGTCTATGAAAATTGACCAGAGGAATATCGCAAAAATCCTCCTTTTTACCGTGGCATTGCTCTTCCTATTTGTTATAAGAGGTGTCCTTACTCCCTTTATACTGGCTGCTATACTGGCATATATACTGAGCCCTTCAGTCAGATTTCTTTCAGAAAAGTTGCACCTTCCCAGAACTTTGAGTGTAGTGACAATTTATATTCTGGTGGCTGCAGTTCTCGTCATTGCTTCAGCCAGGTCAGGCATTCTTCTTGCCAGGGAATCAAGGGAGCTGGGTAGCGAACTTGGTAAACTGCGTTATATCTCTTCCAACCAATTATCCGATTATCCCGACTGGTTGCGTTTTACCATCATGGAGCTTTCGGCAAACCGCGAGTTGGTGTACTCATTTACGCCTACCCGTCTTACTCCTTATTTCTCGGGGGCCCTTTCTGGCATAGTATCCACTCTTATTTTTCTTGTTTCAGGGTTTTATTTTCTCAAAGACGGGGATATGATGATAAGGAAACTAATAGGAAGCCTGCCGCCAAAATACAGGAAAATCGCTGAGGATATTTTCTCACGTACGAGTACTGTCCTGAATGATTATTTGCGGGGCCAGATTTTTCTGGTATTTCTTATGGCTGCTGTGTCGTTTATTGTGTTATCCATTTTGCATGTCAGATATGCTTTGACTTTGGGAATATTTACCGGCATTGCGGAAATTGTTCCCATTGTCGGGCCGGTTATCGCCGGGGCAGCAGCGGTATTGGTGGCGATATTTGATGGTATAAACACTCTCAACCTGCCGCCTCTTATGCAGGGGTTGGTGGTTGCCTTGGTCTATTTTATTTTGCGCGAAGCTGAAGACATACTTATAATTCCTGTTGTCTTGGGTAAGGCAACAAAGCTCCATCCATTTGTTGTCCTTTTTGCTGTAGTGGTAGGCGCGCACCTCTGGGGAATACTTGGCATGATATTGGCTGTTCCGGTAACAGCACTTTTTAGAACTTTTTGGGAATATTATTTGGAGATAAGTAATAAATCGTAAAATATCGACTCCCCGTTTCCTGCAATTTTTACCACAAGACTTCTGGCTATTAAAGCTTTGGAATATGCCACCAAAAGTTCGGTGGTACTCCCTTCAGAACACGTAAAACAACTATAAAATTAGAAAAAGGGAGAAGTCTACGGGATGTTATGAAGCAGGACAGAGAATTGTGATTAAGCATAGCTAGAGGTATAATTCTCTTACATGACTAAAGACGACAAAAGAACTATTGATATAAGTAAAACAATAGAGACAGCACAGATACCAGAAAATAAAGTAGCCAGTAAGAGAGAGGGTGCTTTATCCAATATAAAACCAAAAGTGAGTGAAGAAGAATTAAAAAATAACTTGCCAGCTATCCGTTTAATCGTTGAAGAAAAATATCGACTAGAAGAAGATATAAAACGCTTGAATGATTTTAAAGATAAATATTATAATGAAAAAGAGAAGTGTTCTGTTTTGAATGAAAAATTAAATACTATAAATTCAAGGGTTATTCTAACGACAACTGGAGGCATATTAGTAGGTTTTCTACCTACTGTATGGGGATGGAATAACATTGGCCTCTTTGTTGCGGTGAGTATAACTTCTCTAGCATTTTTATTAGTGGGATTTTTTAAAAAATAGATTAAATTGAATTTATGAATATAAAAATAAAAAATATCGTTGATGCAAAAGATTTAGAAAAAGAAAGAATTGTATTTAATGTAATTGCTGATGATTTTTTGGGAGCATATTTAGTATTTAAGTCTAAAAAAACAGGAGAAAAAACAATTTCCTCTGCGTTACAAAATCCTTATTGGTTTCCAGATAAAGAGGTAAAAAAGGGTGATTTAGTGGTTTTATATACCAAAAGTGGGACTGATACGGAAAAAAAGAATGAAGATGGTTCTACAACATATTTTTTCTATATGCACAACCTGAAAATTCCTTTATGGAATAATTCAGATGATGTGGTAGTTTTATCACAACTAGAGAATTGGAGTTTTAAAATGGTTTCAAAAGAAGTATGAAGAAAAAACTAGAACATAATCCTCACGTCCAGAAACGTCTTAAAGAAAATCAAACGATTGAAAAGAAGAGTTTTACTGATTTATTGCGGAAAGCTGTAAAGACTTCTTCAAAGCAATCTGTTTAAGCATTTCGTAGAACATATCTAATTTTCTATTCCCATACCGAAACCCATACTCATCAGCGTAATTTTGCAAATATCGTGGTGAAATGTGCGTATAAACGCCCGTTACGCCTCGCTTGAATATGCTCCAAAAGCCTTCTATTGAGTTTGTATGAATATCTGTCCCTTTTATAACGTAAGTTTCTTGATGATTAACGTAGGAATGTTTGTAGCCGTATTTTGTAAGCTGAGCATACGCTCCAAGCTGATCGGTATAAATTATTGCGTCTGTCGCTATATTATCTTTGACTTGTTTAAGAATTGTCCATTTACCAGTATTGGGAATATGGCGAAGGTGAATTTTACCGCCCCGTTGTAGTATACCCATCAGTATTTCCTTTGGTTTTTCACTGAAATTAGGAATATATCTTTTATTATTGCCATCTCCGCCTACATAGGTTTCATCACTTTCATTTGTGCCACCCATCGGCTTACCATCATCTGCCATAAGCTTTCTTATCTGATGGCACATTCTGAAAGCACACTTATAGCTTACGCCTACCTCTCTTTGTACTTGTCTTGCACTTATTCCGCTTCTGGTCTTGCTCATAACCCACATGACATAAAACCATGTCCGTAGTTCTGTTGTGCTTTTCTCAAAGATGGTGTTTTTAAGAGGATAGACTTGTGTGCGGCATACTCCGCAGGAATAGGCCATACGACCTTCCAGTTTGTAGAAATTGGTGATTTTCTTGCATTTTGGACAAGTAATACCATTGGGGAATACGAAGGTCTTTATTTCTTCTAGACAGGCTTCATCTGTGCTATATTTTCGCAAAAATGTTTTAAGGCTAAGTTGTTTCATAACTAGCCTAGTATAGCATACTTTCCCCGTGTTGTCAAGGGATCACCACCAAAAGTTCTTCTTGACTAAACACTTTTCTCAGGCTACACTTTTTTTAATTCCAATGTGTGTTATCTTACAAATGTATGGCAAAAGATATAAAAACCGTCCTTTTATGTCCTCCTGATTATTACCAGATAGAGTATGAGATAAATCCGTGGATGGATATCAAAAATAAGGTAGACCGGCAAAAAGTCAAAGCGGAATACAAAAACCTTAAAGATATTTACAGGAAACTGGATCTTGAGGTGCAAGAAATTGAGGCGCGGCCGGGGTTGCCCGACATGGTCTATGCCGCCAACCACGGTTTTGTCATAGATGATATTTTTATAAAGTCCAATTTCCGATTTCAGCAAAGGAGAAAGGAAGCAGAATGGGCAGAAAAATATTTTAGGGAAAAGGGATTTAAGGTAAAAAAGATACCTGAGGGCATATATTTTGAAGGACAGGGGGATATGTTTTACCGGGATGGAAAATTCTTTTGCGGTTGGGGCAAGAGGACATCAAAAGAAGCACTGAAATATATAGAAGAGATAGTAGGTGAGAAGGTTGTTAGTTTTAATGTGAATGATCCGTATTATTACCACCTTGATACCTGTTTTGCGCCTTTGGGAGACGGCAAAGTAGTCATAAATCCCTCATCTTTCAGCAAAGAAGATGTAGAAAAGATAAAAAAGAATTTCAAAAAAGTCATTTTGGCACAGAAAGCAAATATGCCGTTTATGTGTTGCAATATTCTCTCCCGGGACCATACCGTGATAGCCGGACGCGGAGTAGGTAAAGATGTCAAAAGCGAACTTTTGAAAGCAGGCTATGAAATATTTGAAACGCAAATGGAGGAGTATTTTAAGGGTGGCGGGTCGGTAAAGTGTTTGACTCTTGAGTATTTCAGGAGCTGAGAACTATAAGATAATAAAAAAGCTACTCGAAGTGTAAATTTCCTAGCTTGCAAGGAGGGGAGATTTTGTTAGTGAGTTATTTGAAAAGTGATATTTATAATATTTCTTGTCATATTTTCAATTAAAAGGTTGAATTAAGTATTCCGTATGCGATCTTCGGAAATTTACACATACTTCGCATCTTTCAAAGACAAAAAGTCAATATATATTGTCAAATAGTCCATATTAGTCATATACTGGATAAAGAAGGAGGTGATGAAGGATGTTTTTGGTACCTGTGAATTATTTCTCAGTTGTAATAGCCGCTTTGGTGTCGATGCTAGCCGGATTTATATGGTACGGGCCGCTTTTTGGCAAACAATGGATGAAACTAGTTGGGATAACAGAGAAGCAGATGGAGGCAGCCAGGAAAGGTATGAATGGTAAATACATGACAATGTTTGTTTCTTCAGCAGTCATGGCGTATGTGCTTTTCCATTTCATCTGGTTTACCAAGCCAGGATCCTATAATCTCACTGTAGGACTCAAAACTGCCGTATGGGTATGGTTTGGCTTTGTGGCGACAACAAGCTTATCCGGATATTTATTTGGTGCAGAAAAGAAGCCGTGGGAATTATATATTCTTGATAATGCTTTCAGGCTGGTATCGCTTCTTTTTATGGCGGCTGTACTGGTATTGATATAAAAAGTTCAATTGGGTTGAAGTAGTTTCAAGGCCTTTTTCAAGTCACTTTTGCGAACAAAAAGCTTGACTTTATCAAACCCCGCTTGAGCGGGGAAGGGGTACATTCCTCCGGCATCATCAGCCATCACAAATGATTCTATACCGGCAGTCTCCAGTTTTCCCCGCGCTATTTCCGCTTCTATTCTACTGCTATATGTTTCAATAACTACTATATCTTCATTCATCCTGCGCCTCCTCCGCCTCCTCCGCCTCCTCCTCCGCCGCCGCCCGAGAAACCGCCTCCGCCGCCGGAAGAATAATGAGAGGAAGAGGTTGAGGCGGTCTGAAGTTCGGATGATATGACATTTAGAGAATTTACCATTTGAGTCATCCAACTGAGATTGGTTACGGGTAGGTTGCCAGTTCCCGCCATATAATACCAGCTGGCGTGTACGGTCTGGGGATTGTCGAGTATAGCCGGCAGCATTTTTATGATTTTATCTGCCACGCCAAAAAGTATGGCAAAGACGAGATAAAATTCCCAGAGTTTGAAAGATTCAGGCGGTAAATCTTTGAAATCCCCGAAGTCTTTGAGGAATTGTTTAAAGGCCTTCCATTCCTGCGCTTCCTTTACCCATTTGCGATCCCAGCGTTTAATCTTTGGGATGATAATAAATGCTGCAATAAGAGGAAGAGGGTTAAATGAGATAAAAAGAATAATAAATGTAATTATCCAGCAGATGACAAACATCTGTTGACTTTTTTTCTCGATAAAAGCATATTTTTTGGATTCTTTTTTTACTCTCTCCTGCCAACCGCCAAACCAAAGCGTGAATTTCCGGGAGTTTCCCTTCAGCCAACCCTTTATTTCATCAAGCGTTACCTTATTGTCGTGTTTATTTTCAAAAGCCGTTTCTTTATGCAATAATTTATCCATATATCCCGGCGGTGCGTGCCCGATGGTCGTAAAGATAAGCGCCAGCAGATCTCTTTCATAATCAGTCAGTTTACTCTCATTTTTTTGCCAGTCGGGGGATAGTTCAAGAGTCGTCTCGTACTCAACGCCTGAGCCAAACAATCCGGTTTTGGGCACAGCTTCATCATGAATTTTTATAAATCCCCGTCTTGCCAGATCAAAAATGGTCGCGGTAAAAGCTTTTATACCCGGTTTGTCACCCTGATTTACAAGTATGTCGACCTCGGCGGGAGTGAGATGGGATGGCAATTCCCTGACATATTTTGGGATGCCGCCGACTGTATATTCCCTGCCGTATTTTCTCCATATATAAATAAGTATAAAGATCCAGATAAGGGGGATAATTGCGATAGCCGAAAAAATTCTTGGAATGATATTTTTTACTGACTGTGCGTTTTTGGCAGCATCTATGGTCTTACCGACAAAATTATTTTCCTCATTTTTTATCTGGGAAAGAGTGGTGTTGGCGTCGATTTTGCCGGAAACAAGACTGGAAGGAAAGACAAGTCTAATCTCCATAAACTGGCCGGCGGCTACACTGGCGGCTGTAAAATGGGCCGTTTGGCTGTCTATTATCGCTGAATTTCCGTTCAGCGGCCCGTGTCCCCAGACATTTATATCAGTTGTTGAAGCAGCCGGTTGCGGCAGTTTGACTGTGACGTCAACATTATGATGGTCTACAGTCCAGTCAGAACCAATTATCTGCCAGTAAAGCTCCGCCACTTCCTGATACTTTCGGACGGCAGAAGTGACGTGATAGTTTATGAGAAATGTCTTTTTTTCATCTGTCGCCTGGTAGCCCCATTTGGCGTAAAAGCGGTTTCCTTCCTGCCTGTCGGCAAGTATCGTGACGGGACTGCCGTCGGCAGAGGTGAGAGTGAAATTGTCAATTGACGTATTATAGTTATAGTTTTCTCTTTGGATACTGGTTGGTATATACATATCGGCCCAGCTGAAGCTGCCGGAAAAATCATATGTCAGCTCTTCACCCACATTAATGGATTTATCGCTGTTTATGAGGATGTGGAAGACATCGGAGGTGATGGAATAGGATTTGGCAAAAACAGGATGCGGACTTAAAATAAAAAATATTAATATAAAAAACAAAATCAAAATCTTGAATTTTGGTTTCATGTATGTGTTACCCTGAACTTGTTTCAGGATCTAATAATAATGACCTATTATGTTTATATCATTTCCAATATTGCAAGAACAGTATTTTATATTGGAATAACAAATAATATAATTAGAAGGATATTTGAACATAAAATATGAAATCTTTTTTTATTACATTTGAGGGGATAGAGGGCAGCGGGAAATCCACCCAAGTCGGGCTTCTGGGGAGCAGACTTAAAGAGGAGGGGTATGATATCGTGGTGACGCGTGAGCCGGGCGGGACAAGGATAGGGGAGGAGATAAGACGTATCACCCACGGCCGGGAAAATGTGGATTTGACCGCAGTGACAGAGGCTTATCTTATGGCAGCTTCCCGCGCCCAGCATGTGAGAGAAATCATAAAGCCGTCTCTTGCCGAGGGGAAAATTGTAGTTTGTGACCGTTTTATAGATTCATCACTATCCTATCAGGGATACGGGAGGCGGTTGGGATTGGAAACGATAGAACAGCTCAACCGAGTGGCAATTGAGGATATTTGGCCGGACCTGACAATTTTACTTGATGTTTCACTGGATATAGGATTTTCCAGGCGTAACGGGTCTGGTAAGATCGACCGGTTAGATCTCCAGCAGAATGATTTTTATGAGAGAGTCCGTGAGGGTTACCTTAAATTGGCCGGAAAGTATAAAAAAAGATATTTTGTGGTTGATAGCAGCAAAGATATAGAATCTGTAGAAAAAATAATCTGGCAAAAGGTAAGCAATATATTCAAGGAGTCTGGTATAAATACCTGATTTCTTCTTTAATTTTCTTCAACAAATATTTCTGCCTCCCTAAATACGTATCAATGCAAAACCAGCTTGAATCACAAGTAAACAGAAGGGAATTTCTGGAAAAAAGCGCAAAATTCACCGGCGGCCTCTTATTGGCGGGCGCAGCGGCTGAAATGGAGGCTGCCTATCAGGTATATAGCGCGCTTCAATCGGTAAGAGTTGGAAGAATGTTGGCGGCAGGGGTCGCAAACTATCTTATTGATCCTACCACCAGCAGTGAAAATTCAAAACGCGGAATTGATTTTCCTTCTCCCGGGTGGCTGGAATACCGTAACAGGCAAGGATTGCCTCCCCTGGTTGACGGAAGGGATAAAGACGGCCATAAGAATTTTCTGATGCATGTGGCACTTCACGATAAATTACTGAATAATCCGGATTGGAGAAACCCTGGTATATTACAGGTTGCGTTGAAGGGATATTTTGCCGCGACTCCTGTTTTTGGCCATCCGCCTCTTTTAGGAGATGAGTTTAATAAACATTTGGGTTATGCCAGAGCCGCACTGCAAAAAGAATTTCCAGGCAGGAATGTAAGCGACGAGAATGCCCTGCATCTTGCTCTTTACTCTTTTGCCGTAGTTTTCAGTCCTTATCTTATAAGAGATGATATCACTAGTCCCCAAAAGCTGAATGTGCCGATATCCCATGCTTATTGGATGGAGCATGATGATCAGATTCCCTGGTGGATAAAAGTATACGGTAAACATCCCAGGGTATATCCCTTGGATATTACCCAGTGTACGGATTCGGCAGTGGACGTCTATAACAGGTGTTTGGGGGCAGACAGAGTAGTGCATTTTGCCCAGTTTGCCTGGTTGGCGCACATGTATTTTCTGGCTCTCAGGGACAAAATACCGGAAGTTGAAAAAGTCCCCCGTGCGGCAAAAATAATATCTGATTTTTTGGGAAGGGATATTTATGACAGAGTCCAATGGTTCATGAGGCTTTCAGGGGTAGCTTTGGAGATATCAGAGTCAGCAAAATGGATGCGGGAAAGGGCGGGTATAGCCGGCCCAGGTGAGATGGATTTGGATGAATATAACAGGATTTTGGCTACCGGCTTTTTTGATTCTACTGTAGCCCAGGATCTCTGGGCTGATGAGTTGGGGACGGATTTTGTACTGGATTATCAAAAAGGGAAAAAGCTACAGGAATTAGCAGAGAGGCTAAATTCAGCCGGTATAAACAGTATCCCGCAAAATAAAACCGTTTTCAGCAGGTATGATATCTTAAACAATACGTTTGTCAGGGAGTTAGTTAATTTTTTTAGTCCGGGAATGATAAACATGTTTGCTCAATAACCAGCTTTTTTCCAAAACATATAATCTCAATAACCCGTTCTTGATAAATTTTCCGAAACCGTTATAATATACCAATCACTCACATCCGGATGTGTCTCCTGATAAAAAATGTCCGGGTGGCAGGATTCTCTGATTTTTCGGAGGATAAAGGAGACATTTTTTCTGAAAGCAGAGAAGTGTCTCTGCTTTATTTTTTATGTGAGAGTTGACGAATTTGAAGAGTCTTACTCTCACATAATCCGCCGAAAATCGCTACGTGAGCCGTGTTCGGATAGAACTGTAAAGGCGAACGGGTAGATTAGGCGGATAGATTTGGGAATACGATTTATTATTAATTTTCAATTCGATAATTGGATATTTCGCAATTTTTATGAAAGATATTTCTCTAAAAGATCTTCTTGAAGCCGGTTGCCATTTCGGACATAAGAAAGAAAGATGGCATCCTAAAGCAGCTTCTTACATATACCAGGTTCGGGAAGGATTGCATATTATTGACCTAGTTCAGACACGGGATGGACTAAAAAAGACGGCTGAATATTTCCGCGATTTGGCAAGGGAAGGTAAGACTATCCTTATGGTAGCCACAAAAAAACAGGCAAAAGGTGTAGTCACTGAAGCCGCAAAGCGTGCAGGGTTGCCATATTTGACCAACCGTTGGATTGGTGGATTTATCACCAACTGGGATCAGGTGAAAAACAATATTGCCAGGATAAACAGGATGAGAAAAGAGAAAGCTGACGGCAGCTGGAATAAATTTCCTAAACATGAGATTGTCAAACTGGAAAAAGAGTTGCGCAAAAGCGAAATGGTCTATTCTGGAGTGGCAGATCTGGTCACCTTGCCTGACGCGCTTTTTCTTGTTGATCTCAAACGGGAAGTGGCCAGTTTACGCGAGGCATTACAATACGGGATACCCATTGTGGCCATAGTTGATACCAATGTGGATCCGACGGACGTGGACTATCCCATCCCTGCCAATGATGATGCTGTAGGCAGTATAAAAATAATTATAGATTATATTGCGGACGCATATGCCGAAGGGAAAGCGCTGGCGCAAAAAGGCGCGGCCAAGGCGCAAGATGAGAAAGAAGAAACAGCGGAAAGCGTCAAGCGTGAAGCTGAAAGCGGGAATAGTGAGAAGAAGGAAGAAAAAGCAGCAAGCGTCAAGCGTGAAGCGTCAAGCGAAAAGAAAGAAAAGGAAAGGAAAAAGAAAAAGTGATAACTGTAGATCAAATCAAAAAACTGAGGGAAAAAACCGGAGCCGGGGTGATGGACTGCAGGAGAGCTCTTGAAGAGACAAAAGGGGACGAGAAAAAGGCTATGGATCTCCTGAATAAATGGGGGGTGGAAAAAGCCGAGAAAAAAGCTGACCGCGCCACACATGCAGGAATTGTCGACAGTTATATCCATGCCGGAGGTAAAGTCGGTGTTCTTTTGGAGATACTTTGCGAGACTGATTTTGTCGCAAAGACTGATGATTTCAAAAATCTGTCTCACGAGATATGTCTTCAGATAGCCTCGATGGATCCTAAAGATGTGAAGGCGCTTCTGAACCAGGAATACATCAGAGATCCTTCGCAAACGATTGAAAAATTAGTCAAACAGGTGATAGGAAAGCTGGGGGAGAACATCACTGTTTCCAGATTCTGCCGGTATCAGTTGGGAGAAAAATAGTTTGAATGATGATTTATCTGGAAGCAAATTGCATATCCCGAGGAGACATAGCACAAGTGAAGGCGGAAACAGTTAATTCAAAAAGGGCAGATTGTATCGATACGGTGTGTCCGCTTTATATGTCTTGTCCCAAAGACATCCGGTTAGAAAAAAAAGTTGATAAAGGTCCACCTCAGGAAATAATCTTCATAGCCAAGCCGGTGTTTAATTGAATATCTACATGATGTCGTGGAGCTGATTTAATCCCCGTCATATTCAAAAGCTTTACCCCAGGCAATTGTTTCCGCCATCTGTTCCATAAATTCAGAAGTCATATCCCTAATAGTGAAAAAATCGGCATAAAGAAGAGGTCTCGGCCCGAAATGATCATCTACTCCTCCCGGGAGTATTCCTTCATATGGCATCATCCATTTCTCAAATGTTTCCAGACGATTTATAAGGTGTCTGAAGTGAACAAATTCTATTGGCTGGTTTTGTGGGAAAAAATTTTCCTGCTGTACAAATTGTTCAAGACTGAGATATTGATGCAGATTTTCCGAAGGCAAAATATAGTCATCAAATTCAGGAGGTATCCTGTAACACGCTTTAAGATCTTCCAACCTTCTTAAACCGTAGGGTAAAGGATCAGGACCGCCATGCGGATATCGTATATTCTTATCAATAACATCTATAATTTGTTTTGCCCAAGGTTTGTCAGCATTTTCTCTTATTTTTTCCATCAGTTTTTGTCCGAATTTAATCATGATATTTCTCTTTTCCATTTCGGCAATAATTGGGATAGCAGAGAGAAGAAGAACAAATCTGTTGTCTTTGGCAATTTTTTTCAGTCTATCCATTGTGCCTACCGGTCCCAGATCTCCAAAATTTGCCAGCCAGGCAAGATATTTGCCTCCATAGATGGTTTCGTTCAGTTTTCTTACCACGTCATAAAAAGGTCCGCCGGCGGAAGTAATCGTGAGTAAATTAGCCAGCCTATCGGCAGATTTACACCGAGCGGCTTTTTTTATGAGGTAATTTTTCCTTTGGGGAGTAGGGTCGTTGGGATCGAAAATATTTTTAATTTTCTCAAGCCATATAAATCCACTTTCATCATCTCTTTCTTTGTGCATTGCTTCTAAAATAAGCCATTGGTTCCGGCTAAGTTCGATGCTAAGAGTTTTACTTTTTTTCCAGAGGATATACTGGTATTCATCACTGTCATCTTTTTTTTCGATTGTTACCTCTGGCGTGATATCCTCTGATAAGTCCGTAACTATTGGTGTTCTTCCGTTTATATCGACCGGTTGAGGTATTTCCAAATCCAGAAAAAATCTATTTTCTCCTCCGTCAGGATCATATCGTGTTCTAAGTTTGTAGGGGAGGTCTTCCATAATATCATGCACCATCATTGTTTCTACATCCTCCAGCGCTTCTGAAACATCTTCTATAGTTGTCAGATCTTCTTCAAGCATCGTCCACAAAAACCAGGCTGAGGCAAGATAATGACAATAGTACGACTCTCCGGTTCTTCGTTTACCCTTGCTCTTGGGGTCTTCTTTTCTTCTTATCAGGTCTGACTGGCGCGCCATGTTCATAAATTCCACTAAACCCCGTAAACTAGAATTATGGTTTCGGCCATTTGCTCCTGAAACCTGGTTAATTTTTGAATTAATTCTTTTCAGTAAGTTTTCCTCAGTATATTTTATGAATGTTTCTTCATCAGGAAGTCCTAGGAAACGTAACCGGTTTAATATGTCAGGTTCTGGTTTTGGTATATCCTCTTTTACTACCTCGTCAAATATTTTTTCCATCTCAAAGTAAGCAGCACGCCTATCAGGCATGGCATAATACATATCGTGGAGAAGTTTTGCGTCAAGCCCTTCCTCCCGCTGGATATATCTGCCACCAGCATTCCTAAGAAACCATTCATCAGGGAGTCCGTTACTGGTATGCGGAAGCAGTAAAGCGTTCAGCCTCCGATCAAAAAAACTTGTTCTTGGCGGATAGATTTTATTCTTTCGTCTTGGCCGGTCAGGAAATGGTTTGTAGAACATCATCATGTCAATTCTTGATTGTCCGTATAACTCCGCCCTTGCTGCCAGGAGTTGATATTCTTTTGACGGTAACTGTCCTTTACTTTCCGCTGCACCCTTTAGTATTTCATGGAAATATCCCCAGGTTTGTCTTTTGGCAATTTCCGCTGCCGCATCTGGCGCAAAGGGCAGCCGGTCCGCCAAACCTATAACCGGTTTCCTAAGGCGTTCCGGTATAAATTGAGTTGCCTCAGCAATGCTTCTTGCCACGGTAATAGGTACATATCTGGGGATTCTATCCTCGATGTATTGTCTTCCGTTTTGGGCAAGCTGTTGTGATAATCTGGCCAGTCTTTCGTGCGGCATGAAAGGAATTTTATGACGGATTTAACCTATAGTCAAGAAATATGCTATAATTCCCGAAATTTCATAAATTTCAGCTATTTTTTTGCTGCTGGAGGTTTATGGAGTTGCTTTTTTTGTTCTTTGAAAAGATAGCGGGATGAAAGAAGATATTGCTGTTGAGGTAAGAATAGATTGTGAAAGCTGTCATCCTGAACTTGTTTCAGGATCTCTTTTTATTCTTCTTTCGATAGCAATATCTTCAAAAATCTATCGCACTGGAGGTGCAGAAATGACGAATTGGGATTTGCTCGTGCAAAAGTTCAACTGGGCGGTCAGCTGGCTGATCCAAAACCCCGAGGTAGCACTTTTCCTTTTCCGGTTTTGGTTTGGTAGCTGGGTTTTTCTGCAGGGAATAAATTGTTGGGGTTCGCTGGTGGGCGGAACGGGAATTGCATTTCCCCGGATCATCCGCTATTTTGTTACTCGACGGCAAGTCGAGCAGAAATCCAGCGAACCTTTGCTCATTCCCATGCGGAAATACTTTTTCACCCTTGCGGTGGGACTGCTTCTCTGGGGAGCCGCCGCGATCATCTTCCCGATAAAGTTTTGGTGAAGATGAAAATGACAGTCCAGTCTACCCGGATGAGGGTGCCGGATGCTTTTCCGGTCCGGCACCCGACTTTTGCGGGCATTTGCGACTCCTGGCGGGGTATTTGTTGGTTTAATTGGGTCCATAAACCCACAACATACAACTTACAACCAACTTATAACCCTTACCCATCCCGCTATCTTTCTTCCAACTCTTCTTTAATCCGTTGCAAATTTGTCAGAATCTGTGGGACAATTTTCTCCTGTGCCTTTTTAGGCTGATGTTCCCTGAGTATTTTATCTCCGGCCTGCCTGATCTGAAAATCAGAAGGTATCCCGATTTGGAAATCGTTCCGGAAGGAAAAGAGTTCCTTTCCTGTCATTTCGGGATAAGTTTGTCAGAAATTTGGTGCGTTGTCGTGATCAAACGTATTATTTACCCGTAGAATCAAATAGTAAATCTTACGGATTCAATCGGACGTCTTGGAGGTTTTGACATATCAGCAAAATGGAGAAGATCACTGGCAATCTGATTTAGTACCTGCGGATTTTGCCTGAGCCGGTCCGTGGTAAGTTGTCTGGCGACATCATCCCGCATGGCAAGATGAATTAGCGACATCGGTTTTGGGTTTAGTCTACCGTCCAATAGCTTGACTTGTCTGGCATAGGCAATTGCTGCGTTTAGCTCAGCAGTGTTGTTTATTGCTACCCTTCTTGCCGGTTTACCCGGTCCGACTGGAATGTCAAATTCCAGCCAGGCGGCAGGAGGTTGGCCATCGGGATTCATAGAAATATTATCAGGCAAAGTTGCTTTGGGGATACCGTAGGCTATTTCTGTCATGTCAAGCTGGGGAAATGAGTAACCAAGGTTGGTTTCTAGTTCATTAAGGACTGAAATGGCAACTACCCGCGAATTTATCGTCCGCCAGGCTCCGTGGGTCTCATCGATAATCTGGTCGATCTGACTTTTGCCAATTGACGTCTTTATTTTCATTTCAACCGGTGCGGATTTTGATTCAGATTTAGGAGCGGCATTGGGTGAGACTGACGGTTTATTGACCATAGGGGCAGAGACTGCTAAAGGAGAATGTGCCACATCAGGCTGAGGTTTTACAGTAGCCAACGGCAAATGTTGTTCCGCTTTTTGGTTTGTTGCAGCGAGCTCTTTTAAGGCCGGAAGTTTTTTGCCCTGATTTCGCTGCCGATGAATGTTATAAGTTTCTGAGAGTCGATATTCCAAAAGCGAGAGTCTCGACAGGCGCAGTTTGTGAAGTCTGGCTGCCCGGTCATTGTGTTTGACCTCTGCTTTTTTCAGTGCGAATTCCACTTTGGCTCTTTCATCCGCAATTTGCCTGTAGGTAGCCGCAAAATTCCGTTCGACAGGTATCCCGGTGGTTTTTGCGCTCTGCAAAATATTCTCATAACTTTTGGCCGGATCGGTTTCTGAGCCGGTTGATAATTGTTGCAGATACTTTTGGCGTCTACCCATCCGGTCGGGATGGTTAGACAGCTGGCCTCCCAAATCGATGATCTGGTTATCAAGCTCCAGGTTTTCTCTCTCAATATTTTCGTGTGACTGGACAATAGAGCTTGTTTGCCCTCTTTGCTCTTCAAGCATCCGTATCTCTTTATATTGTATTTGGACAAAAAGACCCAGCCTGCCATTTGCATCTTGCGGATTTTGAGCTAATATTTGGGCTTGGGAGAGAAATTGATCAGGCGTGGTCAGAGCCAACATGTTTTTCAACCTGACCACTTCCGCATCTCTGGCGGCAATAAAAACCGGATTTTTTGTACCTCTCCAGGCAGGATTTGCCCGGTAAACTTGTTCCAGGCAAATTTTATTGACAGCTCTGTCCAATTCATCCGGGTTTGAGTATCTTAGCCGGTCGGCGGAATTTATATTCAGCCGGCTTCGGGCCTCTTGCAATTGTTGACCTGCCTGGCTGTAATCTGATGTCATTTCTGTCTGGTAGGATCTCAGCTGGGCTGATGACCGCAGGTTTTGGCAGATTTGAAGCTCCATGAGATCCCTGGCCTGTTCGTTGTTTCCAGCCGCAAGGCCTTCAAGCGCTTGCTGATAGCGCAATATTTCGCTGTCATAATCGCGGGTAAGTTGGTCCAGCCTGATACAGTTGCCCTGTTTTAAGTTCCAGGCCAGGCGTCTTTGTTCGGCTTCAAGTGCTTGCTTTTTGGATGCCAGAATTGCCTGCGCTCTGTTTTTCGCTTCGGGAGTGACTACATGGGCTTTTTGTTCAGTTGCCACAGGACGGATAGGGGAATGCGCAGAAAGATTTTCTCTTGGTGCCAGACGTGGTTGCGGTATTTGCATTTCAGGAGCAGGAAATGGTCCCATGTCATTATTTTGTCTCAACGGGAAAGGAAAATCAACACTATTTTGGGTCTCCAATAAAGACAGTGGGTAGAAAATCGATCTCCAGCTTGTTTTATTAACGAAATCTCAATACAAAAGTAGTAGGACACACTTTTTACGAAAGGAGATCCTACTACTATGGGTAAATCTATCACGGGAATCCT
>CAZFNL010000036.1:0-17077 GCA_964520615.1 uncultured Gammaproteobacteria bacterium | reverse complement strand
TTTACCCCAGCACCAGAATGCCCCGGGTGTCAACCCGTGGGATGAATGGTTTTCTAGCGGGCATTCGGTGCGGGGTTTCGCGCTCCGAATGACCGATCAGGCTGATGCCCCGAGCGTAAGCTCGGGGAGCGCTTCACTTCGATTTAGGTATTTTGGGAGAACTTGATCCGGAAAGTTATTGATGGCTTAAGAGTCTCCGCATTCCTGAGGTATGGAAATATCGATTTTAGTAAAATGATAAACAAAATAAATAAGAGCATAATCGGAATTATTATCTGAATCTCACCCGGCACTGAGCCTCAGCGAATGTGCTTTCAAAGGTGGGATTTTTTGTGTAAAATAGAGTTTATGTTCAAAAACGTCAGTCCAAAAGTAAATTTTCCTGAGCTTGAGAAGAGCATTTATGAGTATTGGATTAAAAACGATGTCATTGAGAAATACCTCCGAAGAAATAACAGTTCAAAAAAAAGGTTCTCCTTTATAGATGGGCCTATCACGGCCAATAACCCTATGGGAGTACATCATGCTTGGGGAAGAACATATAAAGACTTGTGGCAAAGGTTTTTTAACATGAGGGGTTATAAGGAACGTTTCCAAAACGGTTTTGATTGCCAGGGTTTGTGGATTGAGGTGGAAGTGGAGAAGGAATTGGGTATACGTAACAAAAGAGATATAGAAAATCTTGTTCCTGGGAACAAAAAGGCAAGCATCGCTAAATTTGTGGAGCTATGTAAAGAAAGAGTAAAACGGTTTAGTAAAATACAGTCCGAGCAAAGTCAAAAACTAGGGTATTTTATGGATTGGAATAACTCATACTATACCATGTCGGATGAAAATAATTACATGATCTGGCATTTCCTAAAAACTTGTTATGAAAAAGGCTGGATATACAAAGGAAGGGAGAGCGTTCCATGGTGTCCTAGGTGCGAGACTGCGATTTCCCAGCATGAAATGCTGACTGAAGACTATAAGGAGCTGACTCATGATTCCGTCATCATGAAGTTTCCTTTAGTTTCTGCAAAAGATGAGTATCTTCTGGTATGGACTACTACACCATGGACGATAATAGCCAATATCGCAGTAGCCGTGGATAGCAATGCCGACTATTCTTTAGTGGAGGTGTTAAATGGTGAAAAAAATCAAAAATATTGGTTGGCTGCAAGTTTGGTAGATATAATTTTTGAGAAAATTCAGAAAAAGATATTACAGACTGTCAAAGGAAAAAAAATATTGGGATTGAAATATAAGAGTGCTTTTGACGGGTTGCCATCTGTGGAAAAAGCAAGAAATGAAAATCCTCAACAATTTCATACAGTGGTACCTACTGATCCCATTATTATGCCTATATCCATGTCTGAAGGTACAGGTATGGTGCATACTGCCGTTTCGGCTGGGGAGGAGGATTATAAGTTGGGTAAGAAATTAGGCTTGCCCATGATTCCAGTTATAGGGGATGATGCTACTTATCTTTCAGGATTGGGTGAATTCAGCGGCAAAAACGCCAAGAAAAACCCCAAAATAATTCTAGATTATCTTCAGGAAAGAGAAGATAAAGAAAGTGATTGGGTGTTTAAGATTTTTCCTTATAGGCATAGATATCCTGCGTGCTGGCGTTGTAAAACCGAGCTTGTCTGGAAAGTTGCGGAGGAATGGTATATTGCGATGGATAAACCCTCAAAAATCCATAATCCAAAATCACATCTGCAAAGTAAAGAAACATTGAGGGAACAAATGATAAAAGTAGCAAAAAAAATCCATTGGATTCCTGATTTCGGATTGGATAGGGAATTGGACTGGCTAGAAAATATGCATGACTGGTTAATTAGTAAAAAAAACAGGTATTGGGGTTTGGCTCTTCCAATCTATGAATGTAGCAATTGCGGATATTTTACGGTTATCGGTAGCAAAGAAGAGTTGAAGGAAAAAGCAATAGAAGGTTGGGAGGATTTTGAAGGTCACAGTCCACACAAACCATACATCGATAGCGTAAAGATAAAATGCGATAAATGTGGTAAAAATGTGTCCAGACTGGATGATGTGGGAAATGTCTGGCTTGACGCTGGTATTGTACCTTTTTCCACACTGGTTGATCCGAAAAGTAATAAATTGAGTTATACGTCGGATAAAAAATATTGGAGAGAATGGTTTCCGGCAGATTTTATCACCGAGTCGTTTCCTGGCCAGTTCAAAAACTGGTTTTATTCAATGATTGCCATGTCTACGGTGCTTGAGAAAAAAAATCCTTTCTGTTCAGTATTGGGGTACGCTTCGGTATTGGGTGAAGACGGACGTCCGATGCATAAATCTTGGGGCAACGCGATAGAATTCAATGAAGCAGCTGGAAAAATAGGAGTTGACGTGATGCGTTGGATGTATGTTACCCAAAAGCCGACTATTAATCTATTATTCGGATACCGGACTGCTGATGAAACAAGAAGGAGATTTCATCTGCTTTTATGGAATATTTATAACTTTTTTATAACCTACGCAAATATTGATGGTTGGAGGTCCAAGAAACACAATAATGCTTCCAGAAAGAAAGTGAATTATACCGTTCTTGATCTTTGGATACTTTCAAGGCTTAATAGACTTGTTAGGACAGTGACAGAAAGCCTTATAAATTTTGATGCGAGTACTGGCGCCATTTTGATGGAAGATTTCATATCCGATTTGTCTTTATGGTATATAAGGAGAAGTCGTAGCCGGGTGGGTCCAGGGGTAACATCTTTTGACGACAAAAATTCGTTTTATACAGTCACTTATAATATTTTATCAATATTTTCCCGTCTTCTTGCTCCATTTAATCCTTATCTTTCAGAGGCAATATATATCAATATAACAGACGAACTGTCCGTACATTTATCTAATTGGCCACAATCAGACGCAAATCTAATAAACGATAAGTTGGAAAAGAAGATGGCTGAAGTAAGAAGCGTTGTGGAACTGGGACATGCAAAGAGGAAAGCGCAGAATATAAAAGTTCGGCAGCCATTGCGGCTTATTACGGTATACACAGATTTATTAACGACTGATGATGGTGAGTTTGTTAGGCTTATAAAAGATGAGTTGAATATAAAATCCGTAGAAATAAAACCAGGGAAAGAGAATTTGGTGGTGGAATTAGATACAAAAATCTCTCAAGATCTTCTTCTTGAAGGTCAAGCTAGAGAATATGTAAGACAAATTCAGATAAAAAGGAAAGACTTGGGATGTTCTCTAACGGAAGAAGTAAAAGTTACTCTTCCCGGCAAGAATTTTCCTGATGGATTTGAGGAATATATAAAGAAAGAAACATTGGCTGGAGAATTAAAAAGAGGAACTGTTTTAAGCGTAGAAAAGTTATAATATGAATCTTGGTGTCCTTTTTGACATCGGACTGACTGTGCCAGTATTTGGTTTGGTGGGGATCAGTTTATCAATTTTAGGCAGTACCACACCTACCCTTTTTTCGCAGCAATTAATTTTTTTTCTGGTTGGAATTTTTCTTTTTCTGATTTTTTCTGCGGTTGATTTTAGAATATGGTCTCGTTTTAGCTGGATATTTTATATTTTTTCTCTATTTTTTCTTATCGCCAGTTTTGCCAGCGGTGAAGTAAGAGGGGCAAGCCGATGGATAGACGTTGCAGGGATTCGCGTGATACAGCCGTCTGAACTACTGAAGCCCTTTGTCATATTATTTCTGACAGGAATAATTATTGATAGAGAAAAACTTACAATTCTTGATAAACTTAAACCTTTCCTTTTTTTTCTTCCAATACTTATTATAATTTTTAAGCAACCAGATCTAGGCAATGTACTTGTCTATTTTCTGACGTTTATAGCACTGGAGCTTGCCAGCGGTTTACCTCTTTTATACTTTTTTATTGGTGCCGTTTTATCCGGGGTTGTATTGCCGCTTTTTTGGTTTGTGCTAAAACAGTATCAGAAAGTGAGGTTGTTGGCGTTTTTCAATCCCCAGGCTGATCCTGTCGGTATAGGTTACAATGCTATACAGGCGATGATCGCTATAGGTTCCGGACAACTTTTGGGAATGGGTTTGGGACGGGGGACACAAAGTCATCTATTATTTTTGCCAGAGTACCACACTGATTTTGTTTTTGCCTCGTTGGGAGAGGAGCTAGGTTTTCTTGGTACTTTCGCTGTCATTTTTTTTTATTTTATTCTTCTATTTAGGATTTTACAGGTTATGGAAGAGTCGGAAAATAAGTTTGGCAAACTTTTGGTATTAGGCATCTTTGCCCAAATATTTATTCAGGTATTTATTAATATAGGTATGAATCTTGGAATCATGCCAATTACAGGGATTACTCTGCCTTTGTTATCCTATGGTGGAAGTTCAATAATCAGTACGTTTATTGATTTGGGATTGGTAGCTTCTGTGGCAAGAGTAAGTAAAAATAGACATACGTTACTGTTAAAGTAGTTCTATTTCTCCAGTAACTATACGTCTCTTGTGAGATTTATTCATTTTTGATATAATCTCCCAATATGAATTACGCGGTAATCGAATCAGGAGGCAAACAATATAGGGTAAGTGAGGGCGATACTATACTAGTCGATTATATTGCTAAAGAAAAAGGGGAAACATATGAGTTTCCGCATATACTTCTGGTAAATTATGATGCAGCTGTCCAGATAGGTACTCCATATATAGACAATTGTAAAGTAAGCGGAAAGGTGATCGATAATGTAAAAGGAGAAAAAATAAAAGTCAGAAAATTCAAGTCAAAAGTGCATTACAGAAGAGTGATGGGATATAGATCGCTTCTTTCCAAGGTCCTCATAGAGAAAATTCATATTGCTCCCGGCGGGAAAAGAGAGTACAGCAAGAACAGGAAAAATATCTAATTAATATCCTTATCAAATAGAACTTCTCGTGAAAAAAAGATTGACATCCGTGAAAAAATAAAGTAGACTACATTAGTTAAAAAGGAGAAAATATGGCACACATAAAAACAGGCGGAACAACAAAAGGTAACAGGGATTCGATAGGTAAAAGGCTTGGAGTAAAAGTATATGGTGGTAGTAAAGTAATATCTGGAAATATAATAGTGCGCCAGAAAGGGACAAAATATAGAGCGGGCAAAGGAACAAAACTGGGTAAAGACTTTACCATCTATGCGATAAAAAACGGAGTAGTTAATTTTAAGACAAGATTGGGAGATACCTTTATTGAAATAGCCTAAAATATGGCCTCAACAGTACCAGAAAATCAGAAACTATTAAATTTGGAAATACATTTATTACAGCCAAATCCTCTTCAGGTACGTAGTCTCATCAAATCAGAATCGTTGGTGGATCTTGTGGAGTCTATAAAAGAACACGGTGTCCTTGAACCATTGGTTGTTGCTAAAACTCCAGCAGGATATCAAATAATTGCTGGTGAAAGGCGTTGGCGGGCATCCAAAATAGTCGGGTTGAAGGAAGTACCTGTAATTGTCAAAGAGACAAGTACTCAAGGCATGTTGGAAATGGCTCTCGTGGAAAACGTCCAGAGGGAAGAACTAAATCCCATTGAAAGAGCGCAGGGATTCCAGCGGCTTATGGACGAGTTTGGGATGGGAGTCACGGAAATATCAAAAAGGATAGGTAAAAGCCCGGCTTACGTATCCAATACGTTAAGGCTTTTAGCATTACCTGACGCAATAAAAGACGGAATAATATCAAGTGATATCACTGAAGGGCACGCGAGAGCAATTGCGGGGTTGGGTGACGTAAATCAGATGATTGAAGTGTATAAGACTATTCTTGCCGAAGGCGCATCAGTAAGAAGGGTAGAAGAACTTGTCAGAAGAATAAAGGAAAAGACTGATAAGATTCCTAAAGCTGCAATTCAACGCATACAAAGTATAGAGCTTGAAGGAATAGGAAAGGAATTAAGTTCTAAGTTAAGCGCCAGAGTATCTGTATATCAGTCTACAGTCAGCGCCAAGATACAAATTCTCTTCAAAGGTCCACCTGAAGAAACTTCGACTTTAATCAAAACGCTAAGGGAAAAGTTGCTAATTTAAGAAGACTTCATTATCCAATTTCAGCCGCTATGCCCGCGATCTTTATTCGACTTTTCAAATCTTTATTTTTCTAAAGGCCGCTAAAATTGTATTTTACTTCTGGAATTAATCCAAGTTTATTTATTGGCCAATAACGGAGTAAGGCTTTACCAATAATGGAATCTGCTTTTATGGGGCCGAATTCTCGAGAATCGGAGCTATGCGGGCGATTATCTCCCATGACAAAATATTCGCCTTGTGGGACGGTAAAGTCCACCCCTTCTTGCAAAAAGCTTCCAGGGAAAAGATTGGTTTTGTCGACTAAATACGGTTCGTCAAGTTTTTTGTCGTTAATATAAACAGCGCCATCCTGGACTTTTACTTTCTCGCCAGGAAGCCCTATAACTCTTTTAATATAATCTACGTCAGGATTTGGCGGTGATTTGAAGATTATGACATTTCCTCGCTCAGGCTCGTGAAGTTTGAGTGAGATTTTGTCAGTCAAAATATAGTCATTATCATGGAAATTGGGCTCCATTGAGCTGCCTTTTACTTCATGTGGTTGGACCAGAAAGAGATAGACTACTACGAAAATAGATAGCGCTACGACAATAGTCTCCAAAAAGTCCAGACAGAAATTTACCAATCGTTTTACCAATGTAACCGGTAGATTTGCAGGATTTTGCTGTTTGACTTCCGGGACAGGACTGACAATATCTTCTTTAGGAGGGATTGATGAAACTACCACGTTTGGCGTTGAACGATCTATTCTGCTGTCGACTGCGACTTTGGAATTATTCTGGGTTGGCATTTGGGAATCTAGTCAATAAAATTAAAAATCCTCAAATAGAGGCAACATTTTTTATTATACGTTAGAATCGTTTATTTAAGCAAGTGTAAAGTTGATATTGTTATGATAGATACATAAAATTGTGTATAATAAGAGGACTTATTTTTAGGATGCACGCATAGCTCAGCGGTAGAGCGCTTCGTTCACATCGAAGAGGTCCATGGTTCAAGTCCATGTGCGTGCACCGCTTGACAGTTTGAATAATAAAAGCTAATATCGATATATTCTTTCGGGGAAGGGTGACCACGCAAGGGCGGGGAATTCCCAATCGGTAGTGAAACTCTACGAGTCTGATATAAAGTCGGACATGAACCGGTGCAACTCCGGTAGCGACCGTAAAGTCGGGATAAAAGAAAGAAAATAAAATGTCATGCCGAATTTATTCCGGCATACCAGTGGGATCCTGAATCAAGTTCAGGATGACAAATTTATTAATATTATCCCCCGAATGGGGGATTTTTTATGGGAGGAATTTTATGAGCAAAAGTCTCAATTCAAGGGAAATTGCCTTATCAGCCGGACTTGCGGCAATTTCTGCCATAGTACAACTGGTGCATTTGGGATATCAATCCCCTCAGTGGGGAATGTGGATAGACGTGGTGGCAGTATCCTGGCTTGTAGCTTATTTTCTATTTGGTGTCAGATCAGCTTTTTTAGTATCTTTGATGGGTGGATTAATTATTACTCTTTTTGCTCCTGAAACATGGCTTGGTGCGGTGATGAAGTGGGTTGCGACATTGCCAATGTGGTTCAGTTTGTATATATGGATAAAATTCAGGAAAAAGGATATTTCCTCATACCAAAACATTCGGGAACTGGTTGTACCTCTTGTTTTCGCACTTGTAATACGAACCATTTTGATGTTGCCTTTGAATTATTATTTTGCTATTCCAATATGGACCGGTATGACCACCCAGCAGGCAATTTCTATCATACCATGGTATATCATATCAATTTTTAATTCCGTGCAGGGGATATTTGACGTGATTTTGGCATGGCTGGTAGTGTTTCATTTCCGTATATACCGATTTGCTTCATGGCGGAAATAATGTTTGCCATACTTTTCTTTCTTTCGAAACGTTTCATATAATTTATGACAAATATCGATATGGGAATTATATTAAAAAACGTATCCTTTGCGTATGGCGGGAGCCAGAAAGTCTTAAAGGATATATCTTTTTCGATACTTAAAGGTACCTTTTTAGGAATCGCAGGAAGTAACGGTTCTGGAAAATCTACGTTAACATATCTTTTAAACGGTCTTATACCCCATTTTATAAAAGGGAAGTTGGAGGGTGAAGTGATGATTGATGGTACTGCTACAAGCCAGAAGAATGTTGCTTTTTTTTCCAGAAAAGTAGGCATGGTGTTCCAAAACCCGGATTTTTCCACTTTTAATCTGACTGTCAGGGAAGAGATACAATTCGGTTTAGGAAATTATCATCTTAGTGGGGGAAAGGAGAAGATAGACAGGGTTTTGCAACAGGTTGGTCTGGAAGGGTATGCCGACCGTGATCCGCAATCGCTTTCTTTCGGCCAGAAACAGAAAGTCAGCCTTGCAGCTGTAATTGCTCTTGAACCGGCATATATAGTGCTTGATGAACCTAGCGCAATGTTGGATTACAGGAGCTCTTGTGAACTTTACTCTATATTGCGGAATTTGAATAAAAAAGGAAATACCATCATCGTGGTGGAACACGATACTGACTTTCTTTACCAGTTTGCCATGGAGGTCAAAGTATTAAACGAGGGGTCTGTTGTTTTGGAAGGAAAGACGCGTGACGTATTTCGGAAAGTACGGATATTAAACAGGTTGGGAATAAAAATTCCAAACAAGAGATAAAATAAATATGAATAGTGTTGCAATTGCCAGGCTGAAATTATTTGTTATAGTCGTGATGACCGTTTTTATTGCCTCCAGCCATAACCTTTATGTTTTATTATCGGCTGTTTTAATTCTCTTGGCATTTTTGATATTTTGGCTTTCCGGTACACAAGTCTTATACAGATTAAAGCCAATGCTGTATGTTTTTATTTTAATATTGGCTATCCAGATTTTTCTAGGTAGACAGGGGAGTCTTTCCAGCAGACTCTTCCAAGGTTTATCTGCCTTTTTGAAGTTGACCACTCTTTCACTTTTGATGCTGGCATATACCGCAGTATCATCTGTTAGTGAAATTACAAGAGTCTTATCTTTTCTTCCGCGTAAAATCCAGCTGATGCTTACAATCACGCTGAGTCTGATACCCATTATCTTCCAGGAAGCACAAAAAATATATATGGCTCAAAATTCGCGCGGGTATAATACTAAAAGTCTGAACATGATAAAAAATACATTTCCGATTGTAATTCCTCTGTTACATAGAATATTGCATAGGTCTGAACAAATTGCCATGATTATGCAGTCAAGGGGCTTTAATGATGAATAAAATTAGAATCATATGGTATTCTGGACGTGTTGTTCAAGGAAAAAAAATTGGTCGGACAATAGGATTTCCTACCATAAATCTGGATATTCCTCAACTTATGACCACAAAAAAGTTGGGAGTTTATGCTGCTTGGGTAAGATGGGATAATAAAGTTTATAAGGGTATATTATACTTTGGCCCCAGGCTGGTGTTGGGTGAGGAAAAAAATATACTGGAGGTATATATACTTGATTATAAAAAAAGGGTTTCTCCCTCAATTGTCAGTTTTAGCCTTGTAGGATTTATAAGGGAACCTTTCCCTTTTTCTTCGCTTTTGAAAATGAAGAAACAATTGGTATTGGATTGTGAAGACGCACGTATCATATTTGCTGGAAAGTGACCGCTCTTTTTCATCCTTTTTTAATCTGATAAAATATGTTTATATATGCTGGTATAGCTCATTTATAATAGAGAAGTTTTATCGGAGAAAGAGAATTGTCTAGCCAGCCGACATAGCTCAGTTGGTAGAGCGGCGCTTTCGTAAAGCGTAGGTCGTCGGTTCGATCCCGACTGTCGGCTCAAACATAACTGGAATTATTTAGTTCTAAACTGATTAAATTTAAGGATTGCCGGATTTATTCCGACATACGCTTCATGATTTTATCTTCTCACAGAATTAGGGCTGAGGAAACAAAGCTTAAAAGAAGACTAATACTAACCATATTGGGATTTGCAGCGGTAGTAATAGCATTTTTTTATGCAGGGATGCCAATTCTGGTAAAAGTGATACTGACTTTTTCCACTTTTAAGAAAAGCACTGTTGGTGTCGCGGTGACCCAGAACTATATCTCTCCTCCTTCCTTAAATCCGGCTGTTGAGGCTACCAATACCGCTTATACCAATATTTCAGGTTTTTCTGATAAGGAGGCAACAGTCAAAATATATGTCAATGGAAATGAACAGTTAACTACTTTAGCCGATAATAAAGGCCAATTTTCTGTACCTCGTCTGAAATTATCCCAAGGGGATAATAGTATTTATGCTACGGTGGTAAAAAATGACAAGGAAAGCAGTCCTTCAGCATCAATAAGCGTTTCTTATGTGAACCAACCACCAAAACTGGATATATCTGTTCCTGATGACGGACAAAAGTTTTCTTCAGACACTAAAGAAATTGATATTATCGGACAGACAGACCCCAATAATCGTGTAGTCGTAAATGATCATGTGGTGATAGTGGATACAGACGGGAAGTTTTCCTATCATGTCACACTTTCTTCAGGTGAAAACAAATATAAGATTGTTGCCACTGATGATGCGGGAAATAAGACTGAAGTGGATAGAACAGTAAATTATAACCCTTAAAAATCACCTTTTCTCCTGATTAAGTCCAAGAATCACCCACAGCCAAATTAAAACAGGCGGAAAGAAGAGAGAGTTTAAGAAAAGGCTATGTACGAAAATAGCCAGAAGCGAAATACGAGATACCAATATCGATTTATTGAATGCCACAATAAGAAATAGTAGATATGCAGTTAATCCCAATATTCCGGTGGTTGCGGCGACAAAGATAAAGCTATTATCCAGACCTCCTGCTGAGTGGTTGGGAATGTTTTGACTAATTATCGTGTTGTTTAATTGTGTATTTTTTACGTTGGGATTTGTATATCTTAAGGTATCAAAACCTATTCCCAATAAAGGATATTTTAGAAATATCCCCAGACCCTCCTGCCAATTTGTTAGTCTTTCTTGTATAGAATAAAGTCTTTTCAGGTTTACTCCTTCGCCGCCAGGTTTCGGCAATAAAAAAACAGCCAGCAAAAGAATAACTGTGCATCCTCCTATGATTATGTATTTTTTTTGCGCCAGAGAATAGTATGCCGCAGCGGTAAGAAAAGAGGAAAAAGCGCTGCGGGAGTAAGTGAACATTATTGTGATAAAGATAAAAAAGGAAGGAATCAAAGAGAATATTTTTATTTTTGTATCTCTTTTCCTAAAAGAGCGAGGAAGACTGGAAAATAAAGCCACAAATGTCAAAACTAGGATAAGACCAAGATAGTTCGGGTCGAGTATAGTGCTGAAAATCCTTTTGTAGTGCGGGTCCCACCCAAGATAGTAGAGATTGCGCAAATCCGGATATAAAAAATATTGCAGCCAACCTACTATCGCAAGGGTTATCCCGGAAACGGTTAGAAGACATATGAATTTTGATTTGCTGATTTTATTTTTAGCTAAGAGATATCGGACTGAAATATAAATTGAGAAGTAGGAAAATATTCTTATTATGTACAGAGCAGACAGAATTTTATGGTGTAAAGTAATTAATGCCGGAGTAAATATTAAAGACAGGAAAGCTACAGCGATAAAGAGCAGAAATAATTTTGCGACATTATCCCTTTTGATTAACTTATAAAAGTCACGTATATTAAAGAGCCAAAATATGGTTAAAAGGATGGCGGATATGTCCATAGTATATACATTTACTCCGGTGTCAGAACCGTTACCGCCTAAAGGAATACTAAAAGCCGATCCGGAAATGATGGAAAATATGGCAAGATATAGGAGATATTTCAAAAGCTTATCTTTCATTTTTATTTTGGACCAAACGGAAAAGTTTAGCCCTAACTAGAAAAGAATGGAAACTCATCATAACAGCTACAAGAAGACCGGGTACTCCATCCAGAAAACCAAGTTTTATCAAATAGTTCCATAGGAATTTACCAAGCGGGAAAAATAAGATTTCCTTAAATCCGGTCATTTTGCCGTTCTTAAAGCGCGCATATGCCTCTATATCGGTATAGCGGTTAATTTCATCAAGAAACGATGAGATGGACGGATGGGGTGAATGGTAAATATTATATTTTAAGATGATCTTTTTACCAGGTATATTCCATACTTCATGCACCTTTCCGTACCATTTTCCGGCATCCTTTTTTGCCAGCCGTATAAAGCTGATGTTGCCGGTTTCCCCATGTTCGAGAATCTTTCCGGCAAAAGTGTCCCTACGCTTAATATAGTATCCCTGAACCTCACCATTCATTGGATTTTTTAGGTTTTGAGTAATTTCTTTCGCTAGTTCATCAGGTATTTCCTCATCGCTATCGACAAAGAGCACCCATTTAGCATTGATTTTTTCCAATGCAAAATTTCGTTGAGAAGAAAAATCACCACCAAGATGACGCTTGTATATCCTAATATCTTTGTTGAAGTCTCGTACTAGACTCAAAGTATTGTCCGAAGAATAATCATCAACCACTATAATTTCATGACTCCATGAAAGAGATTCAAGACATCTTTTGATTGTTCGCTCGTCGTTTTTGGTCAAGATTGCCGCAGATATGAGATTATTGTCTTTCATTTTCCTGCCAGGCGATTGATAAGAATTTTAAGCGATAGTAAGAAAAGATACGTATACCCGATTGGTTTTCTCAGACCCAAGTGTTTTGATATGAATTTAGCATTACCGGTCAAGTTATAATAGATTGCCCGGTTGGACCATCTGCCGATGCTTCCGGCAAGTTTGTGGTCTATAAAACTATTCTTACAGATTTTTATGGAAAAACCTGCCTTTTTTGCTCTGACACAAAAATCCGTATCCTCATAATAAAAATAAAAGTTCTCGTCAAAAAGACCAATTTTTTCAAAGACATCCCTTTTAACTAGCATGCAACACCCGCTGGCATAATCTATATCGCCGGCAGTTTTGTTTTCTCCCATTTTGTCCGATTCCATATGTGTAGTGCGCCCGGTCCACCAATTGATGCGTCCCCCCAAATCATAAACAAGTTTTTTTTGCAGCGATTTAAACCTGATGACCGGGGAGATGATATCAGCCTTTACCTTTAACATTTCCTTTAGCATCCCGCTTGGCATGATAGTATCATTGTTCAACAGTAAAAAATGAGATACTTTTTTGTCGGAAAGGCCCCTTTTAATTCCAACGTTTATCCCACGAGCAAAACCCAAATTTGATTTATTACTGATAATCTCAAAAGGAACCGTTTTGAGAATATTCTGCTGCGGTGAGTTGTTGACCAGAATAATTTTAAAGTCGGAATTATCAGTTTTTAGTTTGCTGACAGAAAGAAGACACTTATTTGTGTCTGAGAGGTTTTTATAATGGAGTATAACAACGGCAATTTTCAGGCGCATATCTCTTTAAGATGTTTCTCCAGTATATTAACAGAATTATCCCAGCTCCAACCAGAGAGAAACTGGTCATTTTCGGCTTCTATACTACCTTGCAGATATGAAGTCTCAATCGCGAATTTTATTTCCTGGCCGAAGCGATTTTCGTCTCTATCAGTCAGTACGGCATGGGGGTAATTTTGCAGTGCCTCGCTTATGCCGCCTTCGTCAACTGCTACCACCGGTAAGTTGCACGCGGCTGCCTCCAGTAGCGCCATGCCAAACGGTTCGTGGTGTGGAGCATAGACAAAGAGCCTGGCGCGGTTGTACCAGCTGACTAGTTCGGAATCCGGAATATTGCCATATATTTCGACATTTACTCCAAATCGTGCAGCAAGCTTTAGGAGGTATTTTTTCTCCATACCGCTATGGCCTATGATCACAAGCTTGGGCCTTTTCTCAACCGGGATGAGAGAGAGGCTCCTTATGAGGAAATCATGTCCCTTATGGAGGGAAAAATCGCCAACAGTCAATACGGTTTTTTCTTTTTTGGCAGGAGCAGGATGAAACAGATGACTGTCTACTCCCAAGTAATTGATATAGGACTTTACCTGATAAATCCTGTCGATTTTTGCTTTGGAATAGTATGAATTGGTGACTATTCGTGTTGCTGACTTGGTATTTTTGATATCGATATCTTTTATCGGCAGGCGGAAAGGGTAGGCAACATAGTAAGTCAGCAGATTGGATGCGTGGGGAATTTTCTCGTAAAATTCCCTTTTTGGCTCGGGACAATAGTAAAGGGAAGGAATTTTCAAGAAGCGCAGTATATACGGAGCCTGGGTAAGATAACAGGGATTTACATAAACAGCGTCGTATTTCCCGTCATTTATGCTGTCAGCTAGTATACCATAAGATTGTGGCAGATGATTGTATATAGATATGACGCTCATCGGAAAATGTGGCGGTTGGATATATGGGGTTTTGATATGTTTTCTGATAAAAGGCGAAAGCGGCAAAAATGATTCATCGGTGGATGATAGAGTAAAAAGATCAAGCAAGTGACGGCGGGCAGAAAGCCTTTTTACCTGTTCATAAAGGGCCCTTTTTTGACCACCGGCAGGAAGATTGTGAACTATGGCGATTTTCATTTTGTGCAAACGGCGATAAACTGATATGTCAAAAGTGTATCAAACAGCCTTGTAATTTGATACTGCCATATTTTGGGGATATGGTTGAGGTATTTGCCTAAGAAAGTGATTTGGGAAAAGCCGCTGGCTGAGTCCAGAATTTCGACTTTCAACCGGTTTTTCAGAAGAAGTGAGAGTAGGCTGCTTTTGGTATAAAAGCGGACGTGGTTTACGTCCATTATCCCGATATCCGTATATTCAAATTTTCCGGCAAGATGTGAAATCCTATTTGATATGAAGGCGATATTGGGAGTGGATATGATAAATCGTCCGTTTTCCTCCAGATATCTTTGGGCAGTTTGCAGGATGCGGTTAGGGTTTTTCAGATGCTCAATGACGTCAAGAAGCAGAATGTAGTCGAATTTTTGCCTGAATGGGATAGAGGGGAGATTTTCAATATCTGTGGCATAAGTTGCTACACAGTATTTTTTTGATACTGCCAGTGCTCCTTTGTCGCTGTCTATTCCCCATACCTTGCATTTTTTTTCTTGTAATTTCTTGGCAAAATACCCCGTAGCACATCCAATATCCAAAACATTACTTTTGGATTTTATCCTGTCATATACAAGCATATGGGTTTCAAAAGGGGTAGGATTAAATTTAATATATTTTAATTCCATAAATCTATAGCTTTTTTATTTTAAGATAAGCAGCATACGCAGAAATAGAGCTTTTATATAAAGCGAAAAGTAAGATAGCACGAAATCCAATATATCCATCTTTAAAACCTTTAAGTTTAAAAAATGAACGATAAAAATGTCTTAGAAAATCTATACTAGATTTTATTACTAATTCAAATAAAGAAAATTCTTCTGAAATCATCTTTCCTTCAATCCTAATATATGGAAAAAAGAGAGGAAAAGAGAAGAAAGATTTATACTTACTGTGAGAAAAATTATGGTTAATAAAAATATCATCGCAAATTTTTAAGCGCCTATTATTAATAAATGGTTGTTCGTGAATTTTTCCAGAATATCTAATTTTTTTGTTATTTCGAAATAATCTTATTTGGTAATCAGGGTAAAAATATCCATATTTTAAATATTGTTTGTTGTCTATAAAATTCTTCCGTGGAAATTGATAACCATCCACTTCACCATTTAGAATTAACTTTCGAATTACTTCTTCAGAATGAGAAGGTAATGTTTCATCTGCATCTATAACTAAAATCCAATCATATTTCGCCTTACTGATTGCATCATTTCTAGCTAACTCGACATATTTTTTTCTTGAGATTGAATAAATGTTCGATGTGTAATCTTTACATATTTTTATAGTTTTATCTTTTGATTCCATATCAGCAATTATTATCTCATCGGCCCAAAGAATAGATTTAATACAATGTTCAATATTAGCAGATTCATCTAATGTATTAATTATTACTGAAATTTTAGTCACAAGATGGTAGATTAACTTATTATCTTAATTTTTTCCAGAGGTAGTTTATCACTAGCACTCGCTTTATTCAAAGCTACAAAACGTTATGAAAAAGAAACTCGTTTCCCGTTTTCTATTCGCATTAATTTCCATTTTAGTATTAACGTTCTTTCCTTCAATCGATAGAACGTACGCAGATTGGACTAAGTATTCATCATTACCGGTTATCTCAGTAGGAACTGCAGGCTCTTGGGATAGTTCTTATGTGGGATCACCTTCTGTAATTAAGGATGGTAACACGTATAAAATGTGGTTTGCAGGTAATGATCGTTACCACTGGAGAATAGGTTATGCTGAGTCTAGTGATGGAATAAATTGGAATAAATCTGACTTGTATGTAATTAATCAGGTTGATTATGGCAATAACTATCACCTTCATGACCCAAGAGTGATACATAAAGATGGAGAGTATTTAATGTGGTATGCAGGATCAAATTCTACAATTAACAATATACATATTAATTATATTACCTCATTTGATGGAATAGGTTGGGATTCTCAACTTCTCGGGGTTTTTAGTCCTCTCTATAATTGGGAAACAGAAAAGGGTATATCTTTTCCATTTGTTAGATATGAAAATGGGAAATATAAGATGTGGTACACAGCATATGGAAAATTTAGTGACATTTCTGCTTGGAGATTGGGATATGCAACGTCTTCTGATGGTATTAATTGGGATAGAAATCCTTTGCCTATTTTAGAGGCTTCGAAAGATTTGAATGAATTTGATGTTGCAAGTCCTAACGTTATTTATGATGGAGGAGTGTATAGACTTTGGTATCATAGTGATTTTGGAATTAGGTATGCTGAGTCAACAGATGGTGTTATTTGGACTAAATCACCTAAGTCTGTGTTGGAGGCTAGTGGTGAAATAAATTCATTCGATTATGCAAGAGTTATGAACCCTTATGTTATCAAAAACGGTGATAGCGGTTATTCCATGTATTACACGGGTGTAGGGAAAGATGGAAAGTGGCAAATTGGGTTGGCTATGGCTGATGCTCTTCCGACTCCCTTTATTACAATCATTCCTACACCCACTGATACTCCAAACCCTACTCCTACCGATACGCC
>CAZFNL010000035.1:0-2181 GCA_964520615.1 uncultured Gammaproteobacteria bacterium | reverse complement strand
CCATTTCTACGGTATGAGTAGATTTTGTTACCTGTTCTTTGCGTAAATTAAGTTGATTGAGTTCAATCTGGAATTTTTGATACATTGAATCGAATATCCTAAAAAAAATGCCTTTGTCTTTTCCGGATAATCTTTTATATTCATGCTGAAATAATTCATCGAGCTTGCCCAGACTCCACAGCAACTCAGCCAATCGCCTGTCCTGCAAGTCAAACAGTAAAATATCACCCTGCATCGGTTTGATCTTAAATTGCATCATGCGGATTTCATCAAACATGACCTTATAACTCGGTTTGCGCAGCATGGTCTTCTGAAAATCGTCAAATATCTTGATAACATCGTTGCGTTTCCTATTTCTCATAGGTTATAATTATGGAATGATAAAGCAGAAATTGCAAGAGGATCAACTTAATGCTCTAAAATCAGGTGATAAGGATCGGCTGAGTATCCTCCGCTATATTATTGCGCAGATCAAAAACAAGGAAATCGAGAAAAAAACAGAGATAAATGATGACGAAGCTCTTTCTATATTGAAAAAGATAGTAAAAGAACTTAAGGAATCCATTGAAGCGTTTACTAAGGGCAATCGGGCAGACTTGGTTGCGGAATACGAAAAACAGCTGAAATTGGTCATTCCATACCTCCCCGCTGAAATATCCGACGAAGAGCTTACCAGCGCAATTAAAAACCTCATCGAAAAAAACAAAGATGCCTATCAACAAAATCCGAAAGTAATCATCGGTATTTGTATGAAAGAACTGAAATCAAAAGCCGATCCGTCAAGAATCATGAAGACTCTGAACCAACTGACTTCCTAGGTAATGATCATCAACTACTGATTAATAACTTATACTATATATAGGCATATGAAAATCCTTAAGAATATATTATTGGTTATTTTCGTGTTATTTCTCGGTTCTTCATTGATAAAAAATATTTTTGATTACAGGGACAAACTTAATTTCTATCAACAATATCAACAAGCGTATAACCAAGAAAGGCAGCAGAATGTAGCCTTACAGACAGAAATTCTCAAGAAAAAAGATCCGAATGAATTGGAAAAAACCATACGGAACAAGTTAAACTTATTGAGGCCGAATGAGGTCTCGGTAATTCTTCCTAATCCCACGCCGACACCGATAATAATAACTCCCACGCCTGCCCCAAATTGGCGACAATGGCTAAACTTATTTACGAAGTAACATTTAAGGTTAAACCTTCTATATGTCCGTATATTTTTCTTAATAAATTGACACTTTTCCGTACTTTAATACGTAGGACACCATGATAATCTGTCGGATTTTCATATTGTTTTTTCCATATTGTTTTTTGAAAAAACGGTTTTGAGAATTGATTTAAAGGAATATGCAGTGCATTAGACCAAAAAGCCTCCATAATCTTTATCTTATCTTTATATTGGTCATTAGAAGTAACTCTTACGATTAAATCCTTATTTCTTAAATTGAAGCAAGTTTTTAACCAATAGATGAAAAATTTGATCATTTTACTATCAGTATTAGCAAAACCGACCTGATGATCCTTTTTAAAACCCTCCCCCCAATACAAAGCGATACCTATAAGAAATATTTCTCTTTTCGACAGTTTAGAAACCTCTTTTATACCCTGTTTCCTTAAATTTTCTACTTTTTGTTTAAATTGTTCTTTGGAACGTTCTAGATATTCCGCTTTCTTTCCATAATAAGGATCCGTCACTCTTCTTGCTAAATTATTTTTTTGTTGATCTGTCAATTCAATATTTCTGCACCAATTACTTACACTCGAGACTGAAACCTTTAATGAATATGCAATATCTTTAATACTTTCCCCTTTTTGTCTCATTGATTTTGCAATAAGCATTTCTTTTGATCTAGCCATATGAGATATATGTCTATTATATCATATTAAATGGTTGACATTGTATACGGTGCACTGTATACTTTGGCTATATTACGGGGTAGTGTACGGTTGCACGGGAGGCTCAAAATGGGCTCATATAAAAGTAATTTTATATGATAATTGGCTTATAACGGTGAAACCCCGATAGAATTGGGGCAACGCCGCGGGAAGTCCGACGTAACGTCGGACCCTGTAGAGACTGAACGCCAACACCCAATTTGATTTGGGCGAAGACACAGTCCTACCCTCTGAGTAATCAGAGAAGGTGCATAATCTCCTAGACCA
>CAZFNL010000034.1:0-5889 GCA_964520615.1 uncultured Gammaproteobacteria bacterium | reverse complement strand
ACGCAAGGCAATCTCGGAATACCCGAAAATTTGAGCCCAGAATTTCATGAAAAGGTAATAAAGGGGAGGATGGAAATCAAACGGTGAGAAACGGAAAATGATGCCCAGATAGCTATTATGCACTATCGCCCGGGCTGTCGTTGCCTCATCAAGCCACAACGATTGGTTTAACGCAATCAGTCTGAGGAAAAAAGCCGCAACGAATACCATCCAAAAGGATTTTTTCATACGGGAACGAGAGGATAATGAGCGGGCTAGTGAATAAAATTAGAACCTTCTATCATCAGTCCGCTAAGAAATATTATATACCAAATTTTGATCAGAAATTAAGATAAGTTTCTCGAAACCATACAGTAATACTCTTGCATTGAGTCATATACTCGTCGCCAGGGAATTTGGCTTATATCCACAATCCATCGATCATCCAAGAGCGCAACAGAATGATAATCAGTAAAAGTCGTTCTTCCTATTTTACAATCATCGATAGTAATCTGTCCTTGTAAATCAACAACTTGACCTGACCGATAAATCCTTTCCCCTTGAACTAATAATCGGATAGCGAATTTCGCTTCGTCTTTGCATTTTCTAGGTTTATGATCTATACGTGACACGGTAAATTCAATTTGAGCTTTTGTATCTATATATTCTCGTTTTTTTTTCATGGAGGCATTACATAAAGAAGATTAAAAAGATTGCCTTTCCAATTCTTCCGCTTCTCCTAATGAGCTTTCTAATCTTTTTAAAATCATAAAAGTATGATACCAAACTGAAACATAATTTTCAACTTCAGATTGGCTTGACAAGAAGAATGTACGGGAATACTTGTAATATCGTTTCGTTCTTGGAACGAAGCCCTACGATCAGGAGCAATGGCAATGAATGGCGGAGTCGGTAGTACTTGTATTCAATGCGGAGATGGAGGTTTTATTGACAGAAATAGACAAATAGTCAAATTTTGAAATCTATTGTTAAGCTTCTTTTTTTCTCTTGTTTCTACTAAAAAACTATTCCCTATAAATAAAAAGAATTATTTGTATTGATTCCATTCACCTGGCATCTCGTCCGCTTTCGTTTGTATACCATTTAATTGAGCTCGCGCATTGTTATCAATAGATAGATTATCTAAACGTATTTTTTCTTCTCTCGTCATTCTTCCTGCTTCATATTCTCTTTGGGTAAACGCAATTGTCTCAGAAGTCTGACCTGCTGTAAAATTTGTATAGCCATTTTGACTATTTCGAGGAGATTTTTTATCCATACCCCCCCCCACAATTACACGCCATAAATAATACTTTAGGCAGGTGAGGAAGAAGAATAAGGGAAGCAGCAAATAAAGGAAGTGTGAGCAATTGTGCCCGCATATCAGTTGGGTTTACTAATTGAGTTATCTTTTGGATAGTTCTTGGCCAATTGGTTCTTGAAGCTCCTGAAAACTGATTTATTTTTTCTGCTGCTCCAGCCATAAGATGACATCAATTATAGCATTCTATATGTCTTTTTTCTATCCATCCTACTTTACTTTTTTTGACAGATGGCATGTTCAGGCAGGTTCTTTTTTCCCTGAAAGGTGGTAAAGAGTACATTTGCTTCGGATAATCCAACAATTGTTTGACTACAAAATTCATCATCCTTTTGCTTTTTCTTTCCAAAAGTATTGTTATTTTCCAAGAAGACGCTGGAAGAACAAATTGCTCGATTTCAACAAATGGACCATGCTTGGCTCGAACCCATGAAACAATGGATAATTGAAGCCGCTTTTGCGGCTAATATCGTCAGTGGCAAAGACTTAAATGAGAAAAAGATGTTGACCCAAAGAATCTTCGGCTCGAACATTATTCTTTCCGACCAAAAAGCGCGCGGGGAAGAGATAAACCAATGGGCGGCACTGCGCGCCGCCCCGCCGACTCGGGGATTGGAACTGGGGAGCGTACTTCGCTCGAACCTATTTGGACATGATGATTATATCAAAGCGTATCTCCAACAAAACCCATACTTGCCTTTAATCTCTCAAATAAAAATCTTTCTTCGTTACTACATCACTCCCGAATTGATTATGCAACTCACTGCACTTGAAAACTGCATCAAGACTGTTCGTTTCTATCTGTTTTTGGAAATTTTTGGAAAATCAAGAAAACCAAATAACTTTTAAGGACGCTTATAGTCATTTAAATTATATTCATTTATACCTTGTGTCGATAATCCTTCTTGTTGGAGACAAACCCTAAACGACTTGTCCTGTAAAAGCTCACTGTCAGTCGGATATTTTCCTGTTAATGCATTGTACTCATCTCTTGAATAGTAATAACACATTCTCCTAAGGCCATTTTCCGAAGGTTTAACTCCATGCTTAGAAAGACAGAGTTTATAATCCGTCAGCATCTGAATATGTCCTTGTTCCTCAGGAAATGTACAGTCTATTTCCCAGCGTAATGCATTTCTGTAGTCATTACTTCCACGTAACATCCACCATGCGCCAGCAATTAATATCGCCACAATTAGTAAAATAACCCAACTATAGTTTTTCTCCTCCATATTTTAAGAATCCTTATTTTTACCTCTAAAGAAAACGTCTTTTACATTAAACGCAATAAGATATGTTGCAATTGAGGTGATGAAGGGAAACCCCACAGCAGATGTAATGATATTTGCGTTTATAGCAGCTAAAAGCATGGCAATTAGCGCTAAGCCTACTATTGATTTTGACAGGAAGGATACTATTCCTACAAGTGCCCTCGCCATACTATTTGGATCTTTTTCTCCAGCTTTAGGAAAGAGGTATTTGAATCCAAACCAAGAAAGAATGCACAATATCACTATTCCCAAAAATGCGACCCCAGCAACCTTGAGTATTAATTGCATAACAGAATTATAATATCATTTATAAGTTCTAATCTCATCTCCCGATTTTTATTTTCAAGCTCAATTTAAAATTCTAAAAACATCATCACTCGAACCTACGAAAAGCTTGGTATTTCAATATAATTCTATTTAACTCAATTTAAGTCCGATATGGAGCGGGCTAGTGAATAAAATTAGAACCTTCTATCATCAGTCCGCTAAGAAGTATTGTATACCAAACTTTGATGATTTATAAAATGCAGATCAGAAAATAATTAAGAAAACCAACGTTATATTTTATTGATCTTTTGTTTTTTGATAAAATAATGATAAATAATACGATGCAAACCGATCAAATTAAACTCATCAAAAATTTACGTATAAAAATTCAACACGTTGCTCCTGTGAAAGAAAATGTTGAAACGTGGCGTATTATCGTTTCTTTCATTAGTGATTATCCGGAGAATAATAAATTGATTAAGGAATATTTTGTATGGGTTACCGACGAATATCTTGAAGACAAAGCCAAACTTTCTGCTGATATAAATAGTGCTCAAAAATTCGGTCTTACATTTGCAAAAAAACGCTTTGAAGAATCAGGTAATCAAATTCCTGTCGAAAATGGAGTTTCTTGCAGTAACGAAGAAGGAGTAGTTATAGTAGATCCTAAGTTTTTTATTCACCCAAAAGAAAGGCCATGATTAATAAAACATTATTTATTTTTATAGACGAATCAGGTAATTTTGACTTTTCCTCAGGTGGAACGAAATATTTTATATTGACTGCAATTAGCACAATTAAACCCCTAAAAGAGCGTGAGAAATTATTAGAATATCGCTATCAACTATTATCAGATAAAACGGATCAAGAATATTTTCATGCAACAGAAGATAAACAAACAGTTAGAGATGGAATTTACGGTTTAATTTCTGGATATGATGATTTTTATGTTGATTCTGTTGTTGCACAAAAGAACAAGGCCAACCCAAGTCTTTATAGTGAGATGTGTTCAAAAAAGGGGAAATTCATGACAAGAATTGTTGGGGCAGAATTTTATCGTATTGTATGTCAAACACTTTTACAATATATCTTTAAAAGATTTAATTCAACTTCTATAGAAAAAATTGTTGTTGTTTTGGATAATCTTTTCACGGACAATAAAAGACAAACAATTCTTAAATCATTAAAAACTTATCTTAAGCAACACTGTCAAAAACCTTTCTATATTTATTTTCATCAATCAAAAGCAGATTTGAATTGTCAAATTGCAGATTATTGCGGCTGGGCAATTTATGTCAAAAACGAAAGAAAAGAATTAAGACCAATCAATCAAATAAAACCAAAAATTAAAAGCGAATTTGAAATATTTCAAAGAGGAACTACAGAATATTATCCTTATAACAATTGACCCGCCTGACTATCCTTTTGGGAAGAGCCCGGGGGCTCTTATCATCAAGCGGGAACCTTTATCTATATTTAACTACAAATCATGCAGACTGTCAAGTCTTTATAAATCTTGATACAACAATCCAAAGATAAATAAGGGACCATAAAAAAAGCCGCCGGAGCAGGTTTGATTTTCCCACTCCAGCGGCCAGTTCAATATCTATTCCTTATAATCGTATCCATTGCTTCTCCTTTCCGGTTCGTTTGGATCTTTGACATTCCAAACATAAAGATTAAATAGTTTGACGTATTCGGTATTTTCCTGAGAAGTGAGTCTTACTTCTGTTTTCCCGAGGTAATACCCCATGATTTTTCTTCTCAATTGGTAATACCGTGATAATTGATTGTTACTCATAGAATTAAAATTTAATTAGTAATAATAAGGCGAAAATTACATCAGTGCTTTTTCTTTCAAACTGATGTAAGAGCCTGTTTGAAAAGTTGACCTCACATATGGTAGTCTGTAAATATGACTGCCTATCCCTCGGATCTGACAGATCATGAGTGGGAGATGATTACAAAGGAGGTTCCCAAAGAACGAAGAGGAGGCAGACATCGATCTGTCGATATCCGAGATATTCTCAATGCCATCTTCTACGTTCTGGATAACGGAACCAAATGGAGGTCTTTGCCGCACGACTATCCCAAATGGCAAACGGTATATTGGTACTTTAACCAATGGAATAAGAATGGTACGATAGAAAAGATCCATCGTAAGATGCGTAAGCTCGTTCGGATTACTGCAGGAAAACATCCTGATGAAACGGTAGCCGTCATTGATAGCCAAAGTGTCAAGACAACAGAAGAAGCCAAGAGCAACGGTTTTGATGCAGGAAAAAAAAACAAAAGGAAGAAAATGACACCTTCTCGTTGATACGCTTGGATTAGTTATTGAGACGCTTGTTCATACAGCTGGGATTCAAGACCGCGATGGAGGAAGATATCTTGTTTGCAAAGCAAAAACCAATGGAGCCACGTTCCATAAAGGTTATGCTGACGGGGGGGTATGCTGGTAAATTTATTGATTTTGCCAAAGATACCTGGAACGTTGACTTTGAAGTTGTTAAACGGAATGAACTGCACAAATTCGTAGTTCTACCCAAGAGGTGGATTGTTGAACGAACAAACGCCTGGATCATCCGATACCGAAGGCTTGCAAAAGATTTTGAACGGTTTGCTGAAACTGTGAGGAACTGGATATTTTGGGCAATGACCAGACTGATGTTACGAAGATTAGCTAAAATATATGGCTAACTTTTCAAACAGGTTCTTAAAGATTTCTGGAGAGATTAGGTACGATCAATTCCTGGCGTTGAAAATGCGGTTAGCATAGCTAGAGGCTTCCAAGGACATAAACGAATTATACCAAAACCAGTTATGCTGTGAGCGGGATACGGGAATCGAATACTGTAAATGAAATTTACAGTATAAACCCAGATATAGCTGCTTGTTTCCCCGGTAATTTGGAGCTGGAAAGCGTACTCAGCTCGAACCTATCAAAGTATATCACTTCAGAGTTAGGATCGCAGCTGGCTGCTTTAAAACAGCATATGGGCATAAATAACTTTGCCTCTATCTAGATATTCTACAATAAACTTCCCCTTT
>CAZFNL010000033.1:0-1707 GCA_964520615.1 uncultured Gammaproteobacteria bacterium | reverse complement strand
ATCCCAACTTTAAGCCAAAGGAAATCTTTTCAACACCTTGGAATATGTATATGAGCTATGCCGCCATGCTTTTGGCCGGCAATATCAACAATCTTGATGCCTGTAAAGTCTGTGTCCTGGCTGATGACTTATCGAGACCATCAAACATCATAAAATCGTTTGAAGATTCCCTAAAAGAAAAACATTAAACGAAAGTTTTACTGCTCATAAACCCTCATATTTTAGTGTCTGGAAAGTCAACTGGCAAAGAGCAAAAAAATAAGCGGGTCATGGACAAAAGACCCACACCCGCTTAATTAAGTCAATTCAATTTATACTTTCTATTTTAGCATACTTTCAATTAAGATTTGTCAAGAGATTTGAAAGATTACCCTTCGTAAAGTTAGCAGCACTCTCAACCGCTATCTGTCGGGGTGTATAAACCAAACCCACAACTTTACGGTGGGGATCTAAGTAAGGTGTTTTGGAGTTAAAAGTTATTACTTAGCCGCTGGTGTAGAGAGTAATCTTTATACCGGCGGCTTTTTTTGTGGTCCGTTAGATTATAAGAATAGTTTGGTTTAATAGATATCGAATTTACCTTAATAAGTAATAAATTATCTTAGCCGTGGATCAGTTACAAGCATAGAAAAAGATATTCCTTGCCCTATTATTGTATCTGTGTCTTTCAAAATTGCTCTAATATTTCGCTTCGTTAATATTACTACTAGATCAGGTGAGCCTGTAATAATAGTTACTGGTAAACCATGTTGCGTACCAAATTCTATCGTTTTTTCGTAACCTGAATCTGTTGGATCTCTTCCAGTGTACCATGGTGCCGCAATAAGGTCTGTATAATCTTTACCCTTTTTTCTTAATAGTTTGTCTGCCTTTTCAAATGTATTTACTACCTCAATAGGAAATGGAACCGATACAACCTTATCCTCGATCATACCCTTAAACGTAGTATACCAATCATTATTTTCTATCCCATCAATAATTAGTGGTCTCCTAGGGGATAATCTTTGTTTTTCGGACTCTATTTTCATATATAAATTTATTCTTTAAATCCAGATTTTTTAATTTAATAAACTTTATCAAAAATAATCAAGTCATTACTTTCGTTACTGTTGGACTGCCGTAATATAATTCTGGTCGAGGATCAGTCCCTAAAATTTCCACTAGTTGTTTTCTATTTTTACAATCTCCCCATTTTTCAGGATGATCATTAACTTGTTGTTTTGCCTTTGCTTGAATTAAATCTTCTTTATCCATCTGTTGTAATCCTTCTGTAGATTCTACTTTCACTTCGACGGCAATTTCTTTTGTTTGGCCTAACTGTCGTGCCACTACACATAAACCTTGTGCTAAAGCTGGACATCCAAATACCGAGTCATAAGAACACTTTTTTTCTAGTTGGACTTTATCCGAGATTTCCATATCTGTATTTTATCATATTATAGGCCACACTTCAAATTGACGACGGTTTTTTTATTCAGCATAAAGAGATGCTGAATTTACAATTAACAGAAGTTACGCGTTCAATGTCATTCTGGAGCGAAGGCGTAAGCCGAAGCGATAGAATCTTATTAAGATGCTATCGGTCGCTTCGCTCCCTCCAGCATGACAAATACTGCGTAAGTCCTGAATTAAGAAATATTGTTATTTTTTTCTTTATATTACGTAGAATTATACGACATTGGTTGTAGATACCCACGGGTAAACCCG
>CAZFNL010000032.1:0-25977 GCA_964520615.1 uncultured Gammaproteobacteria bacterium | reverse complement strand
CTTCCTTTCCTGGGCTATTTCACTCTCATCAAACTTTCTAAGGCTATAGAGCATTGATAACCACCTCCTATAGCCGTGTATTCTACTGACTATGTCATACATTTTCGAACTGTATTCCAAATCATTCAATGTCGAATATGTATCGTATCTTGTTCACAACTACAAAATACATGACAAACGTCTGAACACTCTAAACACCTTGGAGGTGTAATAGCTATAACACCTGGGGAAAAATGATTTTGCTTTATTATATTTTCTCCAACCCCTGCTTTAAGTCTGCTATCAAATCTTCAACATCTTCGATACCAACTGAGAGTCTGATCAGTCCGTCAGACAGGCCGATTTTTTCCCTCTCCTCTTTTGTTAGAGACGCATGGGTCATTGAAGCCGGGTGCTCTGCCAGAGATTCCACCGCTCCCAGACTTTCGGCAAGAGATATGAGCTTTAACGATTCAAGAAACTTTATTGATCTGGACAGTGTAGCCGCAAGTTTAAATGACACCATCCCTCCATATCCGCTCATTTGTTTTTTGGCTATATTGTGCCCCAGGTGAGTTGGTAAACCCGGAAAATATACCTTTTTGACTTTTTTATGGCGGGAAAGGAATTCCACCACCCTCTTGGCATTTTCCTCATGTTTTTGCATCCGCAGGGACAAAGTTTTTATGCCTTTTAACACCTGGAAACTGTCAAACGGGGAGAGTATGGACCCTGCGGCGTTTTGCAGGAATTTCAACCTGTCTGCCAAACCGGTATCTTTTACTACCGCACAACCGGCGATTACATCACTATGTCCGCCGATATACTTGGTCATGGAATGGACAACGATATCCGCTCCCAAATCAAGAGGCTTCTGGAAATAAGGGGAAGCAAAAGTATTATCAACGACTGATAAAATATTTTTGGTCTTTGCCGTCTTACAAACAGACGCAATATCAATAATTTTCAAAAGAGGGTTTGTCGGTGATTCAAGCCAGACCATCTTCGTATTGTCCTTGAGATGTTTTTGAAGCTCAAATCCGTCGGCAAAACCCGCGAAAGTAAACTCCAACCCGAGCTTTTCAAAAACCTGTTTGAAAAGCCTTCTCGTACCCCCATACACATCATCAATTGATACTACGTGATCGCCCTCTTCCAACAAAAGCAAAACATTTGTTATGGCGGCAAGTCCTGAGGAAAAAGCAAAAGCAAACCTCCCGTTTTCCAGTGCAGCAAGATTCTTTTCCAACGCATATCTTGTCGGATTGCCGCTTCTTGAATATTCATATCCAGCCGTTGGCTTCCTTACCTTTCTTCTGGCAAAGGTTGTGGCAAGATGGATAGGAACTACCACATCCCCACTCCCTCCCTTTTCCAGATTAGGCTCATTTCCGCTATGGACAGCATTGGTGCTAAATTTCATATTTATCTCCTTTGTCTTTACCATTAATAAAACCTTCTTTCACCAGCCATTCGTCATTGTAGAATTTTGACAGGTAGTTGCGGCCGGAATCAGGGAATATCACTACCAGAAGACCCTTTTTTAATCTTTTTAAAATCTTTATTGCAGCATAAAGAGCCATACCAGACGAACCTCCGGCCAATATGCCTTCTCTGCGGGCTAAATTTCTGGCCGACATAAATGCCTCTTTATCCCCCACCTGAAGCACTTCATCAACTACGGAAAAATCCATTGTACCCGGCAGAAAATCCTCTCCCACGCCTTCCAGCTTATATGTTTTTAGTATTTTGGGAATTTTTTTCCTCTTGAAATAATCAAAATAGACACTGCCTTTCGGGTCAACGCCTATGATTTTTATTTTTTTATTCTTTTCCTTGAGGTATCTGCCTATCCCGCTTATTGTTCCCCCTGTGCCTATGGCTATTACCACATGCGTGACGCGTCCGCCGGTCTGTTTCCAAATCTCAGGGCCCGTAGTCTTATAGTGCGCCAATGGATTTGCTTTGTTCTCATACTGGTTTGGCTTAAAACCGCCACTTTCGACGGCCAGCCTGTCGGATACTTTGTAATAGCTCCCCTCATCCTCAGGGGGGATAGCTGTCGGAGTTACGACAACCTTTGCTCCATAAGAGCGAAGAAGGTTTCTTTTTTCCTCGCTCATCTTATCAGGCATGACAAAAACTGACTTGTAATCTCTTATGGCGGCTAATTGTGCCAACCCCACGCCGGTATTTCCGGAGGTAGGCTCGACAATTGTCCCGCCCTTTTTCAGCTTTCCCTCTTTTTCCGCCATGTCAACCATAAAAGGACCAACCCTGTCCTTTATACTGCCTCCGGGATTTAAAAATTCAAGTTTGGCCAGCATTAAAACATGGGGATTTGGATTAAGTTTATTAATTTTTACAAGAGGCGTATTGCCGATGACCTCTAAAATATTGTTGTAATACATCAAAAAACCTCCCTTTGGGGGGAGGTCGTACGAAAATGTTTATAATTTTATTCCGCTAACTACCGTACCTCCCCAAAATTGGCGAGGTACAACAACAAACTGCATTCAATAATCTGATCGACATAATTGGTTATATTACTAGACTTTAATCTACAAGTCAAATTTTACCAATAGACTTATCGGGTAAAATTTAACCGCTTTCCAACTTTATGAATTTTCCGGCTTTATATTTTCACCGCTTCAATTTTTATCTTTCCCAAGTCGTCTTTTGGCCCGTCAATTCCAAATTCCTCATTTGCTCTTCCCTGAAGTTGGACTATCTCCAGGAGATTGCCTTTCTTTCCGCCTGAGGAACCTGACACCAGACACAAGTCTCCTGTTTTCCCTACCACTCCATTTAACGTGTTGAGGACAAACTGTGAGCGTTTGTTAATACTGACTCTCAATATGCCGCTTTCCAAAACGCTGAGAGAGAGATGGCTTCTTTTTATGGTAGTCTTCAAATTGCCATATCCGTCTACTGAGGCCACATAAAACTGCGGTACGTCAGGAATGGTTCTTTCCTCAATCGGTTGGCCGACTCTGGACAAATTCCCGTAAATTATCTCCATAGTCGCCTCGGGATAATAATCTCTGGAGCGAAACTGTGTCCCGCGGTTTGGCACTTCTACTTCCCAGAGGACTCTAAGCCTGCCTTTTACAAATGAAAGGTTATAACCGGCATTGACGGCAAAGATAGGGATGCCGTTGTCCAGTATCCCGCAGACAAATGCCTGCCTTTCCTCACCATGCCAGAAAATTTCCCCTCGTGGTGCGGTATTGGAAAATATGACCAGATTTTTATGCTCGCTGTGTAGTCCTTCCTGCGCCAGCCAAAAACCCGTTTCGATAGTGGAAAAGGCGTATACCGGATGTTCTGTGACTGCGCTTATCTTTTTTTCCTTGTCAAAACGGTAGAAGTGGTTGCGCACTTCAGAGAAGGCGTGGTCTGTCGTGTGGCCTCCGCCGTAGTCGGCGATGACCTCAATCTGTAACGAATCCCTTTCTATCTTGTCCAAAAGTCTGTAACTCCATTTAGCCTGCATAATACATGATTATAACAAAAAGTATTTATAGGAAACAAATGATGGTTTATGTCTGATGGTTTATGTCCCTTCCTTCCAGCTTGAAAGATATTTTTTTTGTTCACTGGTCAGATTGTCAAACTTTACATTCATGGCTTTCAGCTTCAACCGGGCGACACGCCTGTCTATGGATTTGGGCAGACGGTAAACTTTGGCTTTCAGTTTGCCGCGGTTTTGGACAAAGTGGAGTGCAGCAAGCACCTGATTGGCAAAAGACATATCCATTACCTCTGCCGGGTGCCCTTCCGCAGCCACCAGGTTTACCAATCTTCCTTCCCCCAACACGTATATTTTTTTACCGGCAGGCAATAAGAATTCCTCCAGATTATTTCGCAAAATTCTTCTTCCCTTGGCAATTTTTACCAGACCGTCATAATCAAGCTCTACATTAAAATGTCCGCTGTTAGCTGCAATTGCACCATCATTCATCCTTTTTAGATTTTCCAGACTGATGACATTCTTATCTCCTGTAGCGGTCACAAAGAGTTCCCCGTATTTTACCGCCCTACCTATCCTGTCTACCAGAAATCCGTCCATCACCGCTTCAAGCGCCTTGACCGGATCCACTTCAACTACTGTCACCATTGCTCCCATTCCCCGCATCTTTGCGGCAATTCCCCGTCCGCACCAGCCGTATCCGCAAACTACCACTCTTTTCCCGGCCAAAAGGATATTTGTCGACCGCAAAATCCCGTCAATAGTCGACTGGCCAGTACCATAGCGGTTATCAAAAAGGTGTTTAGTATCACTGTCGTTAACGGCCACAACTGGTATTTTGAGAGCCTTATCTTTTTCCATCGCCCTTAATCTGATTACTCCTGTAGTCGTCTCTTCCGAAGAACCGTAGAATTCCCAACCCTTTTCAATTTGGTATAAATTTAGATTTACATTTTTAGATTTGAGATTTGAGTTATCAGTTTTGAGCTTTTTATGTAAGGTACTGACCAGATCCGCCCCGTCATCCATGGTTATCTGCGGCTTTTTGGACAAAACGGCATCAATATGTTTATAGTAAGTTTTATTGTCTTCCCCGTGTATCGCAAAAACTGATATTCCGAAATCCTTGACAAGAGAGGCGGCAACAGAATCCTGTGTGGAAAGCGGATTAGAGGCACACAAATAAACTTCGGCACCGCCTGCATGAAGTGCTATCATGAGGTTTGCCGTTTCACTTGTTACGTGCAGGCAGGCACCAATGACAAGTCCAGCAAACGGCTTTTTCTTTTTAAATTCCTCGCTTAAAAGATGCAAAACTGGCATTTGTTGATCTGACCACTCAATTTTCTTTTTGCCCTCCGGGGCAAGTTTTATATCTTTAATATCAAAATTGGGCATATATAGTAATTAAATAATTGGCAACTGTAATTTAACGAAAAATTAAAGACGCGAGTATGTGTAAATTTCCGAAGATCGCATACGAAGCTCTTAATCCAACTTTATAAAACAACGCACTTACAAAAACTCCCATCCTTGCGATCTAGGAAATCTATACTGCGCGCAGCTTTTTATTTTCGGCATTAAAAATTTGACTATATATTATTTCCAAAAACTTATCAATCTCTGACAGATTATCAAGTATATATTCTGCTCCTGCTTTTCGCAATACTTCCCGGCTGTCAAATCCGCTGCATACCGCAATTCCGTTTATCTCCACTTCCAAATCCGCTTCGATATCATATCTTGAATCACCAACATCAAATATATTTTGGTGGATAAATTTTGTATTCAATCCATCCTCGGTTCTCTTTATTGCTTGTTCAACAGACCCCGCCTTTGAAGACACATTGTCGCCAAATCCGCCAGTTATAAAAAAATCTTTCAGTCCCGCCTTTTCCAGTCTAAACCAGCCAATCTTTTCAAGATTTCCGCTTTTAATTGCCAGAGGAATTAATCTTTTCTTTAATTCTGTCAGTAATCCCAAAACTCCGGGCATTACCATTTTTGTATAATCCTGCCGGCAGTGAGCAAAAAAATACTCCTCTTTTGCGCTTTTCAAATCTTCAATTTTATCAAGTATAATTTCCGCCTTTATTCCGTGTGAAATCTGTGGCAGTTTTTCCAGGATGACTGCGTCCGGCTGACCGTGATGTGTGGGCCAGTCCGACAGACTTGCATCAATTCCCAATACTTTTTTCCAGGCATACCTAAATCCGTCCACATGCTCCGGCAGATTTCCCCGCAAAAGTGTCCAGTCTATATCAAAAAGAATTAATAGGTGTTTTATGTCAGTAATTTACAAATTTAATCTTTCTCCGAAATTTTCCCTGTACCTGTCACAAAATTGTTGGACACTATAAACATGAGTGGTGGTACCGTATTTCTCTACAGTATAAGCTGCGGCCACACTTCCCATCTGTCCACATATCAAAAGATCAAAACCGCGCATATATCCGGCCATAAAACCTGCCCTATAAGCATCTCCTGCGCCTGCCGGATCAGTGCTATTTTTTACCCTGGCAGCCTGTATTTGAGTGGTTTGCCCATTTTCACTGATACGGGAACCTCCTTCTCCCAATGTAGTGATAATAATTTTACCTTTGTTTGACAGTTCGTGAAGATTTTTTACCCCTGTCTTTTTCTCCATCACGCTGACTTCATAGTCATTGCCTATGATGATTCTTGCTCCTTCAAAAGCGCTTCTCAAGTCAGCACCGGAAAACCACGGCAATTGCATCCCCGGGTCAAAAAGGAAAGGTATCTTCTTTCCCCTATACTCTCTTGCAAAATTAAGCATTGCCCTGGGGTTATGGGGCGCAATGATACCAAAATCTATTTTCCTTCTCACAAGAGAGATCGACAACTGGTCTGAAAGGAAATCTGCCCCGGTATAAAATCCCCATATTTGATTATCCTTGGAGTCAGTGATACCAAAGGCTGTCGAGGTATAAAGATTCTCCGCCATTTTGACATATGAAGTGTCTACCTCATTTTTTTCCAGAAACTCCTTATAAGAGGCAAAATCCTGACCTGCCACACCCAAAAGCGCAGTCCTTATCCCAAGAAGTGAAAGGGAATAAGCTATGTTTCCGGCTGTGCCGCCAAAACCTTTCCTCATCTGGTTTACGAGAAAAGAAACATTCAATATATGCTTCTTCTCTGGCATCAGGTGTTCGGAAAACTTACCGGGAAAATCCATGATATGGTCAAAAGCAAGGGAACCGGTTACTAGTATCATAATTAATATTACCTGACGAAATGTACCGGAAAGTCCATAATGTGGTCAATTACCTTCCGCTTAACGCTTTCCGCTTTACCCTTATTTATTCCCGCCACCCAGAAGACCCTGCAGGCCACCATTCATTTCAGTCAGTTTTTTGGCGGCTATTTCCTGGGATTTTTTGATTGCTTCAGAAAGTGCTTCTTTTACTCTCCAGTCTTCCTGGCCGTCTATGAGAATTTCCTTAATTTTCTGATCTCCTGTCATAACCACTTTTACCCCGTTTTTCTCAACTATTACCTCCTCTGCAGCCAGCATCTGCTGCATCTTCATCGCCTGATCCCGCATGGTTTTCAAATCCCCAACAGCTTTTAGCGGATTAAACATATCTCAACCTCCTTTTTTTAAAATAATAATCCGGTAAACAAACAGTTACTAACCACCAACTATTTTTCGCACCACTTGACTACTGCCAGTTCCCAGAACAACAATTCACACGTTTCATTCCTAGGACACAAATTAACCTTTTTCGCACCATTCGACTACCGCCAATTCCAAAGGCAGCTGCGGTATGCTAGCTCCCCTTAATTCCAAATAGACTCTGGAAAAGAGTTTTATAAGAAATGATAAATCATTTTTGCTGTATTTATCAACAATTTCAGCTGAAACTTTATTTTTGTCAATTCCAAACTGTGCAACCAGCAAATCATGAAGTAAATGTAATATATCTTCTGTAAAAAGACGGAAATTCGCTCCGCCTTGTCCCATTTTTATTATCTCCTCAAGTAATACTTTTGTATCCTTTTTCCCCATAAGTTGCAGAAATTTTTCCGGGGAAATGTTTTGCTTTCCTAAAAGCACCCTGAGCTTTTCCTCTGTCAGTGCATCTTCGGCAACTGCCTGCTCCAGTATCTTTGTGGCATCTCTGAAGGAACCGTCAGAAGATGCAGCAATAAGCCTTAGCACTTCTTCTGTCACTTTCAGTTTTTCTCCCGAAATGACGCGGGAAAGGCAATTAAATATCTCTTGGCTGGTTGCCTTCTGGAAATTTATCCTGACGCATCTGGAAATGATGGTTAGCGGCAATTTTTCCGGCTCGGTGGTGGCAAGTATAAATACGGCATGTTGAGGTGGTTCCTCCAAAGTTTTGAGAAGCGCATTGAAGGCTTCATTAGTAAGCATATGCACCTCATCTATGATATAAACCTTGTACTTTCCGGATACGGGTGCCAGCCTTATCTTATCGCGCAAATCCCTTATTTCCTCGATACCGCGGTTGGATGCCGCATCAATCTCGAAAGCATCAAGGTTGCTGCCCTGCGTAATCGAAAGACATGCGCTGCATTTATTGCAAGGTTCAAAATCATTTGTTTTATTATCAACAGTTTTCCCTGCCTTAATTCCTGATTCTTTATTCCTGATTCTATTTCTTTCTTCGCAGTTTAATATTTTAGCAATAATTCTGGCGGCAGATGTCTTGCCAGTACCGCGGCTCCCGGAGAAAAGAAATGCATGAGGCATAAAAGATGAAGAGAAAATACGCGTCAGACTCTCTCTGACGGCACTACTGTCTAGCTCTGACAATTTTTGCGGACGGTATTTCCTATAAAGTACCATAAAAATTCGAGTATAGCGTTAAACGTAAAAATAAACTTTCAACAACTCTCTGAAAAACCCTAACTCATAACTCACCCCTCATCCCCACAACCATATTACATATTAATCCCCATGGTGTACTCCCAAAAGGTGCAGCATCCCGTGTTCAACCAGTTCGTCTATCTTGTCATCGACAAATTTGTTTTCATCGCTTGCTTCCTCACGGGCCACAGGATATGAAATGACTATATCGCCCAATCTGAGAATTCCATCCGGCATATCTATAAAAGGGGCATCTTTTTTCTCCTCGGAAAGCGGGAAAGAAAGCACGTCGGTAGTCTCGTCTAAATCACGGTATTTCTTGTTTAAGCTTTTCATCATCCTGTCACCCACGATAGACAGGCTCACCTCCACCCGTGCTTTGACACCCTTTGCCGACAATACTTTGGCAATTGTATCCCTCACCCTGTCACGGTTTACCGTATAATGTGATTCCGTCTTTATAAGTACGTTTATCATATTGGGCAATTAAACAATGCAAAGTACGCGTAAATTCCCAAAAATTACATAACAAAATACATTACTTTTAACAACGGGTGACGCTTGAGAAGGATTTCCAAGCTGAGTCCCGCTTAGCGGGACGAAAAGTTGGAATGCTCAAACGGCAGGACCCGTAAATTATAGTAATTCTCCCAAATAACATTTCAAACTGCTTTAGCCCTGGCTCTGGCTCTTCTTCTTGCCTTTTTTCTTCTTTCAATTTCCTTTTTTGCCTCTTTTCTCACTTCAGACGGCTTTACATAAAATTCTTTCTTTTTGAATTCTAGAAGCAGCCCCTCGGCAATGACTTTTTTTGTAAATTTTCTTATGACAGAATCAGAAGTATCCCCCGGTCCTGCTTTGACAAAAACCATAAAAATAAACACCCCCTTTAGAAAGAGTTAAAGAATAAAATGAGTTTACTCTTTCTTATCTCGCCGAAGTGAAGTTTCGACTGCATGGATGTAAACCGCGAGACGAACTTGAACGAAGGCGAATTAATATATTCTCAATTTTATACCTGCCAGTGCGGCCGGCTTCCCCATCCTCCTAGAATATGGAAATGCAGATGTAAGACAAGCTGCCCGGCTCCTTCTCCATTATTTGCAACGACTTTATATCCGTTTTTATCAACTTTTGTTTTCCTGGCAATTTCAGACACCGCAACGAGCAATTTTCCCAACAAATCCTTATGAGCCGCATTGACACTTGCCAGAGATTCTATATGTTTTTTGGGTACAACCAATACATGTACCGGCGCCTTTGGATTTATGTCGTTAAAAGCGACAATATCATTGTCTTCGAAAACTTTCTTTGACGGAATCTCTCCTCTTATGATTTTGCAAAAGATACAATCATCCATAAGTTAGCGTAAAGGGTAAAGCGTGAAGCGTGAAGTCAAATCTACAATTTTCTTTCCGCTTTCCGCTTTCCGCTTTCCTTGAGTACTTCAATAATCTCCCTCAACGTCAGTCTTGTTGCCTTTGTCTGGGGATTTTTCATAGAACCGTTCAAGACCATATTCTTACCGGCATGCAAAAACCATGTCGCCTCCTTATCTATTTCCATGTATCTATTATAACAGTCCGTCAAATCTACTCTTGGATCAGGAAGGGCTTTGATACGCACATAACCTTTTTTGGGATCTTTGCGGACAGCGATTACATAACCGGATTTTTGCGCAATGCGTATTGTCTCATCATTTATGGTCTCTATACCTATCCCTTTTCCCCACTTGGATTGGAACTCTACTCCGTTTTCTTTTATCTCCCTTTCAGCCCAAACCTTATTTTGCATCGCCTTATAAATGCCGTCAAGAGCCTCCATAGCTTGGCTGACAACCCGCAAATAATTATCAGAATAAATCAGCTTCCACCCATCCATTATGCCAACCAGCCCGAAATCGTAAAAGTCAGCCGTGGGATTGGGAAAATACACTTCCTTGAAGTGGTCTATAATGTTGACCACCTCAACCAATCTTTCCAAAGCCTCATCGGGAAATTCTTTATGAGTATCTTTTTTCCTTTGGCCTTTGGCCTTTGGATTTAGAACTTGTGAAATGTATTCCATTGTGCGTTTCGCTGCGCATGTATCCTCACCAGTCTGATGGTGATCCAATAGTCCCATCCCTGTATCCACATGCAAAACATCGGTGTCACTATCAACAGGTTCGTTACCTAGAGTCTTGCCTGCCGGAACAAACGCAACATCCGCACTCTCCCATCCGGGCAAAAAGCGTTTCAGGAGCCAGACCGATGTCACCGCGTCCACATCAGGCGCCATATGTGTCACTATCGTTTTCATACTGAAAATAATGTAAATTTAATCATAAACCTCCACTTATCCTCCGTTATCACATGTGTCACTATCGTTTTCGTCATCTTATTTTAAGTTAATTGTCCGCTTTAGTCTATGATCTATAATTCCTTATAATCCTCGTTGCCCTGCCAAACAGCCTATTCATCGCATCTTCTTTTGAAAGTCTTTCCCTTCTGGCATATCTTTCCAGATTCCAATTATCTACAGCGATGAAAAAAGGTCCATCTTGTACGAATTGACCTTCAAGAGTGGGTATGAAAATTCTATCCAGAAGAACGTATTCTGTTTTCGATTTTAACTTTTCTAATTCAGGATCGAATAAAGTGACCGTCTCATCCGAGGTTGCGGCTTGTGATGCCTTTGCCCACTCATTACCTTTCGGCATCACTTCCCAACAGTTCTCCTTCACCCAATCTATAAGTCTATTAAGTCTGTTTTCTACCTCTCCTACACTTTTCCATTCATTGTAAATGTTATCGGAAATAAATTTGCTGTCGAGGAAAAATGGTAGTTGGGTCAAACCGATACCAAGTAAAAACTCGTCATTCAGAATTCTATCCACCAGATGTCTGTGGTAGACCAGTAAACTCTGATAGAATTTGTCAATTTGAGGATTGTAACTGTAATAATAATTCTTGGTTCTGCGCCGCCTTGTGTCGGCAAGTCCTGTCATGATTTTGATTCCTCTTTTTATCGCACCATTGCGGATTTTTTTCTTATCTTCATCTCTATACATGCTCTCCATTATCTGCATCATTTCCGTTTTGACCCTGTTCCTTGCGGCTTTTGTTGCTAGTCTGTCAAATACTTCTGGATCCAAAACTAAATTGCTATCGCCATAAATTCTTTCGTGCAGCTCAATGACGTCACCAGGCTGCAATACCATATCTTCCACAATTCTGCCGTTTCTCAGTACCACAGGACGGGACAAAAAACGTCCTGCCATAACCAGTGCATCTTCGGCAGTTGCTCCTTCAGCCAGATACAAAATATTCGGAACTGAATATCCGCTTGAACCTACAATTGATACATTCATCACTTTTCCGGTTTGAAGCTGATCCAAAAAGTCAGAGTAGTCGCCTGACGAAAGATGCGTTTTAAGAGCAGTATATCTCTCTTGAGCATTTTGACTTTGCCAATCAGGTATCCCCCTGCGGAAAATATCAACGATATCGCCTGAACTGTCATATATAAATGTTGCTAAATTCCTATTTTTCCTTCGTACCCTTAGCCTGAAATCTGTCTTTTTTACTCTTTCTCCGACAACGCTAGTCACCTTCCCAGTGCTGATATTCTGTTCACTTAATGCACCTTTCTCCTCAAGAAATTTTATGAAAGCTCGATGAAGATTTCTGTCTCTTATAAAGATATCAACAAAAGGCGCAAGCTGAATTCCCGTATCTATCTTGAATCGGTTCAACTCTGATGCTTTAGGGTAACGCAAAGCAAACCTAACTGCTGTACCCTCTTCCTTCGTTAATTTTATGTCTGGTGAAGTTTTTCTTAGAGATCTAAAAAATTCGTCCCTAAACTGTATTAACTTTTCGGAAATATCCTCTTCCATTTCGGGACTGAATTTCTCGCGTGCGAGAAATCTTGTGAATTTACCGCTTGCTTTGTCCAATACTAGAAATGCAGGGTCTTCAATTTGAAGTGCTATTTCGTCAAGCCCCAATATCCTTGCAATAGGCGCATAAACATTCCGGGCAAGAAGAGCTTTTTCCTCAGCGCGCTTTTGTCCCCTTCCTGATACAAGACCCTGAATTGTAGTCATGTTATCTGCTACATCTGCGCATTTGACAATTAATGCTCTAACTTCAGGCTCATTTTCAAGCACCGATAGCAATCTCATGAATGTTAATATCTGCGCTTCCTCCTCACCGGTAACATATTTATTCAGCGCTTCTGACAAAGTAATCACATTACCGCTTTCAAACTTCTCTCTGATATAAGGTAAATTTTCAAATTCACTAACTGAGAATGATTTATAGTGAAATGAATTGACTAGTTCTCTATCCAGTAAAGCTATAAGTTTTTCTATCTCTTCATCCAGACGGAATTGCCTTAAAAAGTCAGTTGCCACACCGACTTCAGTAAGTGACAGATCCTTGGACATCTCCTCAATGCTGTCAGTGCTTATTTTGCTTGTTTTTCTGCAAGCATTAGCAATACGAATCCCAAATATTTCCTTTAAGTCTTCGTATGTGTATTTGGTATTTTCGATAATGTCGTGAAGAAAAGCCGCTTGTATAGTCATTGTGTCAAAACCCACAAGTCTCTCTGCCACCCTGGCAAGGTGCATTGCGTAAGGCTGGTGTTTACCGCTGCCATCCGTTTTCAACTCATGTCTGAATCTTTTGGATTCAAACCGCGTATCAGTACCATGTGCCCAAATGGCAAAATAGGCTGCAGTACGAATATCTTTTTTTTCTTGAATTGATAATTTTCTAAATGAGGCGGCTTTATCCACTATCTCATTTACTTTTGAAAGCACATCTTTATCCTCAAGTGCCGAGAGATCTCCTGTGGGTGTAAACGGATGGTCAGGATAATGCTTTTTTGTGGCCTCTAAAAAGGAAACAAAATTCACAGAATCAAACTGCGGCCTCATGAAATCCAAAAACTCATGATGTGTTGGACTCAATTCAAGGTCAATTTGCTTTTGTGCGCGCAGTTCAGTTCGTTCCAAACCTCTAGCCATAAAACCTATAGATTATAGCAGAAGGTTGTTTGGGATCAAAAAAAGAGGAATTTAGGCCGCATCCTATAATAACTTAACTTCATCGGTGCGGCACAAAGGGTCGTAATCATAAATAACTATCAAGTTATTTATGAACGGACCCTTAGTAAGCCTGGGCAAACAGCCAACGGTATTGGGCGGGTTTTGCACAACATATGCAATTGCCATTTTCTTTTTTGGCAGCAAGAGGAAGAACTCTAGTGGTGGCTTTTGTCTCATCTTTTATCCTCTTTTCGCAATCGGCGTCCCCGCACCAGAAAGCCCTTATAAATCCTTTTTTGCCTGCCATGATTTTTTTGAATTCATCATAAGTTGATACGTCATGGGTATTTTCCTGCCTGAATTTCTTCATTTTGTCAAATAAATTCTTCTGTATGTCATTTAGTAATTTCTCGACTTCACTTTTTGCTGCTGAATTTTTAATTTTTAACTTTTCACCGCTATCCCTTCTTGTCACTGTCAATTCTCCAGCATCAACTTCCTTTTGTCCTACTTCAATTCTCAAAGGAACGCCCTTCAGTTCCCATTCATTGAATTTCCAACCCACTGTCTTTTCTTCACGGCTATCCAAATGAACTTTTACATCGCAGTTTTTCAATTCCTTCTCCAATGTCAAACAATATATCAATACTTTTTCCTCTGATTTTATGGGAATAATAATTACTTGAATTGGCGCAATAGCCGGAGGCAAAACAAGTCCCTGGTCATCCCCATGGGACATGATAAGAGCCCCAATTACTCTTGTTGTTTCGGCCCAGCTCGTCTGCCAGACATATTGCTGTTTACCGGATTTATCCAAATAACGTATGTTAAATGCCTTTGCAAAATTATCCCCCAGATGATGTGACGTGCCCATCTGTATCGCCCGGCCGTCGGGCATCAGCGATTCCAAAGAGTATGTGATTGCCGCTCCCGGAAATTTCTCGCTCTCAGACTTTTTACCGACAATTACGGGGATAGCCAAAACTTCTTCATCAAACTTCTCGTAAATATCAAGAATTTTGCGGGCAAAATTATCGGCATCCTCAAAAGTCGCATGGGCTGTGTGGCCCTCCTGCCAGAGAAATTCTGTCGTGCGCAAAAAAAGATAAGTCCTTTTTTCCCAGCGCACCACATTGTTCCAGAGGTTTAAAAGAAGCGGCAGGTCGCGCCAGCTCTGGATCCAGCGAGAATAAGTATCGTACATTATCGTTTCTGAGGTCGGACGCACGACTAGCGGCTCAGACAGTTTTTCCCCTCCTCCGACTGTCACGACAGCCAGTTGAGGCGAAAAGCCTTCCACATGCTCCTTCTCTCGGTTGAGGAAACCGTTTGGTATAAAAAGCGGAAAGTATGCATTTTTTACTCCCAGCTCCTTGAATTTCCCGTCAAGATACGACTGTATAAACTCCCAAAGTTCGTACCCGTAGGGACGGATTATCATGCAGCCCTTCACCGGTGAATAATCCGCCAATTCCCCGCGCAGGATTACATCCGTATACCACCGGTCAAAATTCTCCGACCTTTTTACAATCTGTTTTTTCTCAAATTTAGACATAAATTTAATATAGCTTCCCTCCAACAACAGCTTTCTCGTTATCCGGAACTATTAATATACACTCATGATTTTCATCCGGCACGCCCAGCGTCAATACTTCAGACATGAAAGGCCCGATCTGCCTGGGCGGGAAATTTACCACTCCCAACACTTTCTTCCCCTTCAGATCCTCCTTTTTATAATATTTCACAAGCTGTGCGCTTGACTTTTTTATACCAATCTCTGTACCAAAGTCTATGGTCAATTTGTAAGACGGTTTACGGGCCTGCGGAAAATCCTCCACCTCTATAATCTTTCCTACCCTTATATCAAGTTTGGCAAAATCATCATAAACAGCCATAATTTTCTTTTACGCTTTACGTTTATAATTTTAATTCCTCCGTAATTCTCCCCATTTTAGCATACCCCAGGGCAATACTGTCCTTCAAAAGCTTCCTGAAATTTTCCTTCTCCAGATTATTTATTATCTCTTCCGTAATTCCCCCTTTTGTAGCCACGGCCGCAGCTAATTCCCAGGGAGACTGGTTTGTCTTCTTCAGCTGATAAAGCGTACCCCAAAAAGTTTCCAGGGCAATTCTTTGGGACATTTCAGCATCAAAACCGTATGACTCAGCGACATTCTTCACCGCATCGATAAAATAGGCTACATATCCTGTTCCGCAACCTGTTATTACATTCAGCCTGTTCATTTCTTCCTCGTTTTTACATTTGACAACCATACCCAAAGACGAAAAAATAGATTGGACAATTTCATTATCTTTTTTATCCAGTTGGCCGTTATCCGTATAAGCCACTACACCCAAACCGAATGCGATAGGAATATTGGGTAAAACCCTGACAATTTTCCCTGAACTGTCTCCCAGATATCTTTTTAGAAGATCAAACGTCACTCCGGCTGCAAGAGAAATAATTATGGTATTCCTCCTCAAATCACTTTTAATTTCATTTATAACCTGCTTTACTACCTTTGGGCGCAGGCAAATAAAAATAATGTCGGCAGATTTTACCGCCTGGCGGTTATCGTCTGTAACACTGACTCCATACTTTTCTTTCAATCCAATAAATTTTTCAGTATGCGGCCCGGCAAGTATAATAAATTTGGCATCAACCTTCCCGCCCCGCAATATTCCTTCAAGAAGCGCTCTGGCGATATGTCCTACACCGACAAATGCAATTTTCCTTAAATTTCTCATATTAAAAATACCTGCTAAAACTAAATCTAATTATATATATTATCCCCTCACCTGACCACTACCTGCTGCAATCCACTTATAAGTACTCAATTCCGCAAGACCGACCGGGCCCCTGGCATGCAGCTTTCCTGTTGCTATACCCATCTCGGTCCCCATGCCAAAAATTCCCCCGTCGTGCAGCCGGGTTGAACAGTTGACAAAAATTGCCGCGCAATCAATAGACTTACTAAAAAAGTTTACTACGCTTTGGTCACCTGCAATAATCCCTTCCGTATGATGATTAGTATATTTACTCACAAATCTCACGGCTTCCTCAATATCTTTTACTACTTTTAGGCCGATCTCCAGATCCAAAAATTCCCTGCTCCATGTGTCTTTATCCGCTCTTTTGGTATCAACCAAATTACAGACGGTTTCATCCCCGAAAACCTCAACTCCGAGAGTGTTTAATTTTTTTACTACAGAGGGTACAAACTGCTTTGCGATTTTTCCGTCAACCAAAACTGTATCGACACAGTTGCATGCTGCCGGTTTACTTATCTTTGCGTTGATGATGATTTTTTTGGCCATTTTTAAGTCAGCCGAGCTATGAACATAAATTCTTGCCCCACCCTCCGAATGTGCCAGGATTGGAATTTCTGCCTTTTCCTGTACCTCTTTCACCATCCCGTAACCGCCACGGGCTACTACCAAATCAATAAAATCTGATTTTTTCAATAACCCGTAAAGTTCATTTCTTTTCTCATCCCTCAAAAAAGTTACAGCATCAGCCTGATACCCTGCTTCTTTCAGAGCCTCACTTATACACTTATATAATATATTATTAGTTTGATTGGCTTCTTTGCCACCTTTTAATACTGCGCAATTGCCCGATTTAATACACAGGGCAGCTACATCAATAGTTACCTCAGGTCTGGCTTCATAAATTATCAAAATCACGCCAAGAGCAACCCTTACTTTTTGCAGATTGACTCCATTTTCTAGCGTTCTCTTTTCGATAATTTCACCTACACTGCTTTTAAGATTCATTGTCCTATTTATCGAGTCAACAATTTTTTCCACACCATGATTATCAATTTTCAGTCTTTGTATAAAAGCCTCTGGCAGTTTTTTATTTTTTGCGTCTTTCACATCCTTTCTGTTTTCATAAATAATCCTTTTTTTAGAGGCCTTAATTTTTTCCGCAAGAATGCTCAAAAATTTATTAGCACCTTTTTCCCCAAATTGAGACATCAGTAACGCTGCTTTCCTTATTTTCTCAAGTTTTTTATCTTTTATCACAATACGCTCCTCAATATAATATTTTTTTCCTTTCCGTCTATTATGCTGGTTTTGATTCCATACTCAATCAGCCTGTTTCTTACTTTCTTTTTTGTTTCTCCTCCCCCTATGCCAAATAAAGATTTTTCCCACTATGATAAAATCAAAAGCGTGCTTCCTCTAAAAAGCCTGGCTATTTCCGCAGCAAGATAGTCATTTCCGCCAAAACTGTTTAGGTCCAATACGTCATTTTCGTTTAATACCGGCAAGATTCCGCTTGCAATATATAACTCTATAACTTTCTTAATATTTCTCCGGGTGTTTATTTTATTAAAATCAAATTTTGTCACCAATATCTGGGCAATTCTTATCTGCCTCTTTTGCATCGATTTGGCAAGAAATTGCATCATCTCCACTTGTCCGACTCCTGCGGCCGCTTGTCTTATTATTCCCTCTAATTCTGTTACTGCCATCTGATCCGTCGAATTTTTTACAACCACTCCTGCGGCCGGTTGTCTCAATAGCGTCTCCGAATCTGTTGTTAACGTCCAGCCTGATAAATTATGATCTCTTACATCCGCTTGACCAAAATAATGAATTCCACAACCTACGGCACCGGATAACACCATGACCGTATTTAACCCGTGCCTATGCAATTTATAGATTTGATAAGCGATATCATCCAATCGCTTTTGGTTTACGAATCCTCTTCTATTAAAAATCACCGAACTGCCGATTTTTAGGACAATTATTTTTCTTTCCATAAAAAAACGCCCCTTCTGTCCAATAATTTATCGGACTTCAAGGACGTAAGATTTGTCTTTTACTCAATCACTCAAGTTTTGACATTTGAGTTTTGAGTTCTTCTACGTGGTACCACCTTGGTTTAATCCCTAAAATAAAGCACAACCGAAGTTGTGCGTCTTTCAGGATCCTCATTTTAGTGCTCTACTCCGCTACGTTCAGCGCAAATGCTTGTATTGAGCCTCAGCGAAATGACACACCTGCTTCTATTTTTACGGTCAAGCTTCCGTCACATTCATCATGTGCAGCTTATCAGGCGGGAAACCCGATTCAAGTGCTTTTATGAAACTAGGGGAATTATATAAATAAAAATTGTTCTTGTCAAATTATTTCGCAAAAATCCTTACTAAGTCGTTTATTGTCACTAAAACCATAAGAAGAAGAAGTATGATCATCCCCACCTGGTGGATATAACGCTCCCAATTTGTCTTTATCTTCTTGCCGGTCACTGCTTCAATCACCACAAAAAGCAGTCTTCCTCCATCAAGCGCGGGAAACGGCAAAATATTTACTATAGCCAAATTAAGAGAAAGAAGACCGAGAAGTTCCAACACAGCGCTTTCTCCCGTCTTTACAGCCTGACCGGTCATCTGGGCAATACCTATTGGACCGGCCACATCCTTTGAAACCGGCTGGAAAGAGATAAGTTTCCAGATGGTCGTCCCGATTCCTTTTAGAAGTTCTCCTGTCAGTGCTATCGACTCTTTTGTACCCAGAACCGGCGCCTGCCAGAGCGGATATTTTTTCTCCTCATAATTTGAGATTACAATTCCCATAGGCCCCTGGTCTTTGGGATAAACTTTTCTGGGAATAATAAATAATTGCAGTGTATTTGCTCCGCGAAGTACCGTCAAATCAATCTTTTCGCCTGCATGATCTCTTGTAAATTTGATAAGGCCGTCACTGGATTTTACATTTATTTGGCTTTTGCCCCAACTCACTCTTTGTATTACATCATTTTTCTCTAAACCTGCCTGGGCGGCAGGAGAATTTGATATGACATTTTCTATATGTATCCGGTTTGTCGGAACCATCACTCCCTGTGTAAAAAGGTAGGAAATTACAACTATTGCCAGGACGAAATTCATCGCTACTCCGGCAACAAGCACTATTGCTCTTTGCCAGACCGGACGTGTATAAAAAGCCCTTTTTTGCACCTCGCTGCTTTTTGGATTTTTCCCGGCTATGTCAGTATCCCCCTCCTCACCAAACAGCTTGACAAATCCGCCAATAGGCAACCAGTTTATGGAATAGATCGTCTCGCCCCTTCTTACTCCGAATATTCTGGGCGGTAATCCGAAACCGAATTCCTCCACTTTTATGCCCATTTTTTTTGCCGCGGTGAAATGCCCGAACTCATGAACAAGAACCAATACAGAAAGAATGAGAAGAAAAACTATTACCGTTACAAGCATAAATCCAATTGTAAGCTACGAGACTTTGTAATTCAACATCGGAAAAAGATATAATACAGTGTAATTTCTAAAATATGCACCAGGGCAATACCACTTTTAATACCGAAGAAATTGAAATCCACATCAGGACCTACCGGTCTCTCCTGAAATCTACCGGCGAGGTGGCAATAAACCAGCTTATCGGCTCCCACAACAGCATGAAATCAATCCTTCATGAGAAAGGCAGCAAGGACGTGGTGGATATGTCAGCCTTTATATATGTCCTTTTGCGTCTCCCCTTTTGTATGTCCAATGTCAAAAAGGTAATACTCGGCCAATCCTATGACGTCTTTGCCAACCATGGCTTTGGGGAAATTACCGGCTGGAAGACGGTCGAGGCGCCGGGAAGAAGAAGAATGATGTACTTTGACGGGAAAGGTGCGCTAGCGGTTTATATCGCTTCAGTCACCGACGTTGACGATCTGATAACACTTCTTACCGCTTTCCAGATTGAATGGAACAAATTCCACCAAAAAATAAAAAGCTCCGGCGGCAATATAGAATCGGTGGTAGGTAAAATCCTGGAAAAAGAAGATATAGAAAAAGTAAAAAACATATGGGGAGGCGATTATATAAAATTCCTGACCGCCATAAAGTATAAAGAGGTCGATTTTACTGTCCGCCTCCTTGCCGGTTCTTACGTGGAGTATGCCAAATCCACCCAGAAATGGTGGAATAATATTTCGGAAAACAATAAAGATTTGGGGCTTGACCGGCGGCCTGTATATTTTATCTCGAGTAATACCCACTCCATAATCAATCTTCTGACACGGTTTGTTGTCGGTGAAGAAAAGGGATTAATTGACTTTCTATATAAGACAAAAGACGAAAACCTCATTTCGCTTTGGAAAGATATCGAGTCTGGCCGGTCCAAAGTCAACCGGGAAAATTTCCTGTACTATATCGCCAAAAAATACGCCCGGATAAATCCCGCCCTTGTCAGAAAAAAGGCGGCCATGGAGAAAAAAATCGGCATCCGCCACATCGGCGCATCGCATTATCTTGATATTGATGCGCAGGTAGTGGAAATCAAAAACCTGTCAAAACTGCAGTTATCTCCTCAAATCGGAATAAACACCAAAAATCTGGCCAAAAGTGACGCGGTAATCGTCAATATCGACTATCCTTTGGGCTGGGCAGCCTATCAGGTCCTGACTGAGATAGGCCAGAATGTTTCAAATGTCCGTGGGGTCTACATCATGGGTAAAGCCGCCACTCTGAACGGACAGATCGGTGATATCCTGTTACCAACCACGGTCTTTGACCAACATACAAAAAATATATACGTCTTTAATAATTCTTTTTCCGGGCGTGACTTTAAGGACATATTCAAAACCGGCCTGGTACTTGACCACCAAAAGACCATTGCCGCCAAAGGTACATTTTTGGAAAACCGTGAGTTGATTAAGAAATGGTATAGAGAAAGTTATACTGCAATCGAAATGGAGTCCGGACCGTACCTCAACGCCATGTATGAATTTGTCTATTACAACCGCTACGCCGAAAACCAGTTTATAAACCTGACGGATACCCCTTTTGATATCGGTATCGCCCATTATGCTTCTGATACCCCCTATTCCAAAGCCAAAAACCTGGGAGTCAGGAATCTTTCCTATGAGGGCGTGGAACCCACATATGCAATATCAACAGCAATATTAAAGAAGATTATTGAAAAGGAAATGGGGTAAATAATTCCTAAATTTGTGATAATTCTGATTCCTTCTTTTCCCGCAACACTTCAATCTCAGCCATTATCTCATCAGTCAGTGTCTGGATTTCTTTTTCAAGCCTTTTACTATCATCTTCGGAGATCTCTTTGGCCTCAAGTCTGCGCTTCAAATCGCTCATTGCCTCATGCCGTACCTGCCGTATCATGATCCTGCCACCCTCAAGTTTCTCGTGGGCAAGTTTGATATATTCATCCCGTCTTTCTGCAGTCAGGGATGGAATATTTATCCTGATGATCTGGCTGTCAACTGAAGCGGTAAATCCGAGATTGGCTGCGTTTATTCCTCTTTCGATATCCTGGATTACTGAAGGATCAAAAGGAGAAATGACAATCATCCGCGGCCCGTCGGTTGTGATTGTCGCCATCTCTTTGAGTCTCAGGTGCTGGCTATTGTCGTAAGCTGCTATAACTACATTCTCCACAAGAGCCGGTGTCGCCCGTCCCGTCCTTATCGTCCCCAAGTCATCCAAGAGGACATGTATGGCTTTCATCATCTGTTCCTTTACCTGATTTAAAAGCTGCCGGTCCATCAGTGTCTAGAATAACATACTTTATTCTATAAACTCAATACTTTATACTTATTTTGATATGGACTTTGGAATTCCGTTTGATAAATCTCAAATCTCAGATCTCAGATCTCAAAACCATAACTTAAATCTGAAATCAAATATCAGGTACAGGGCATATAAATATTCTCTCGCGATTATCCAACTGGTATACAGTTTGCCTGAAAAAAGAATCTTTTGGATAATAAGTGATCAACTTCTCAGATCTGCTACATCTGTCGGAGCCAACTTGACTGAAGCAAAATCATCTTCATCAAAAAAAGAATTCATCAGGTATTATGAAATTGCGCTTAAAAGTACCAATGAGTCGAAATATTGGATCTGTCTCTTGAAAGATTCAAATCTGATTGAAAGCAATAAGTTGATTACAATTCTCCAGGAAACAACTGAAATCTCAAAAATGATTGGTTCAAGCTTATTAACAATGAAAGGCAAAAAACGATTATAGGTTTTTTAGATTTGGATTTGACATTTGAGCTTTGAGTTTTGAGATCGTAATTAATATGGAAACCAAATCCGTCCTTGAACTGCGCACGCCAAAAACCGCCGAGGAAACTCCCGGTTCCATGGAACAGGTCTTTGCAGCGCTTTTTTCAGGGGGGCATATTCCCCACTGGAAAAGGCTCTGGATAAAGGTGCGCACTCTTTCTTTTGAAATTGCCAGCTACAACCAGACCATCCATTTTTATACGGTAGTCCCGGAGTCCTTCAAGACTTTTATCGAAAGCCAGCTGACCAGCCAATACCCCAAAGTACTTATAACTAAAGTACCCGACTATATCGGCGAAATTACACGGTCCCCATATCTGGCTGTAGGCAACCTGCAACTGGCGCATGCTTTTTATTACCCTATCAAGACTTTTTCCGAGTTCAAAGAACTGGACCCCATGTCCTCAATTATCGGTGTCCTGTCCAAACTCGCGCCAGAGGAAAAAGCTCTCATCCAGATAGTGATTGAACCTCCGCATTTTAACTGGCAGGGAATGGTAACGAGGATGATTGAGCGCGGCATCCCTGATCCTACTCCAACTGCTCCCGATAAAACCAAATCTTTCCCGCATGCATCTATTATCGAGACCAAACTGAAAAATACGGGTTACCGCACGTATATCAGACTCCTGGTAGGAGGAGAAACTGACAAACAGGCCAAGAGCCTTATGTTCAACCTGGCCGGTTCCTTTGGCGCCTTTGCCCTGGGGGAAGGCAACCGGATAATTCTCAGGCGCCCACGGCTGTTTTTCAAGAAAATTATATTTAACCGGATAATAAAGCGCGAAAAAAGCCACTTTCCCCGCCACCAGATCTTTAACACCGCCGAGTTGGCTACAATCTTCCACCCGCCTACGATGCTTCTGGCCGGCATAAAAAATATCTCCTGGGGAAGGTCTCTGGTTGGTGATCCGCCGCAAAACCTGCCGGTAGCCCTCGGCGCCACGGAAGAAGAAAAGAGCCAAATCAACTTCTTTGCCAAAGCCGAGTTCAAAAATTCCCTCACCACCTTCGGTGTCAAAAAGGAAGACCGCCGGAAACATATGTATGTCATCGGAAAAACGGGTACCGGTAAATCCACCATGATTGCCAATCTTGCCATAAACGATATGCGAAACCGTGAAGGTCTGGCAGTAGTCGATCCCCACGGCGACTTGTCTGAAATACTCCTTCACTATGTCCCTTCTTACAGAATTAATGATGTTGTTTATTTGGAGCCGTTTAACCAGAACCGTCCCTTCTGGATAAATCCGCTTGAAGTCAAAAATCCGGTACACCGCGAACTGGTCGCCTCAGGCATCGTCTCTATTTTCTCCAAATTATACGCTTACTCCTGGGGACCGAGGCTGGAGTATATTCTGAGAAATGTCATCCTCACGCTTCTGGAATATCCAAATGCCACCCTCACTATGGCTCTGGATCTTCTGGCCGACCAGAACTTCCGGCAGGGAGTCCTGCTGAAGGTCCAGGATAGAGTCCTCCAGAACTTCTGGCACAACGAGTTTGACAAGATGCACCCCCGACTCAAGTCAGAAGCGATTGCCCCGATTCAGAATAAGGTAGGCCAGTTCGTCCAGTCGCCCACCATCAGGCAGATTATCGGCCATTCTTCCTCAACTATTGATCTTGAAGACATCATGAACCAGGGAAAAATACTGATACTCAATCTTGCACAGGGAAAACTTGGCGAGGACAATGCAGCTCTTCTTGGGGCAATGTTTATCACCAAGATGCAGCTTGCGGCCATGAACCGGGTAAACATGCCTGAAGCAGAAAGGAAGGATTTTTACCTATATGTCGACGAGTTCCAGAATTTTGCGACTTCATCATTTATAAAAATACTTTCCGAAGCGCGCAAATACAGACTGGACCTTATCCTGGCCAACCAGTATATCGGCCAGCTTGAAGAGACGGTGCAAAAAGCCATTTTCGGCAATGCCGGCACGCTCATTTCCTTTGTCATAGGAGCCCAGGATGCCGCGGCTATAAGCAAGGAATTCGGCCAGTGGTACAAAGAAGAAGACCTCGTCAATCTGGGAGCCTACCAGATTGTCATCAAGCTTGCCATAGACAACCTCACTTCTCTCCCCTTCCATGCAGTTACACTGCCATTGCCCAAGAGTATCAACCAAAACAGGGAAAAAGTAGTCAGACTTTCTCTTGAGAGATACACGAAAAACGTGGATATGACGCTCAGCAATCTTCGGCCATCTCCCGCCACAGTCTCACAACCAAAACAGCAAACTGGCGGTATTGACCAGGCGATGTCTCAAAACATTCCTTCCGCAAAAAGCGCTTCCCCGGCGGCAACTCCTTTGACCAAGACGTCCAACACACCCCAGGAAAAGATCAAAAAACCACACTCCAATCCACCGGATCAGACCAAACCAAATCGATCACAATAACTATTCAAACAGCTTTGATTGAACATTAATATTACTCGAAGGTTTTTCTGTAGAGCAGTATGCGGTGAAAGATTATTGCGGAGGGGCAAGATTTAAGTGTTTTTCGATACGTTCCGCGCGTTTTCGCAAATTGAGATATTCCTGGTCAAAGAAATCAAGCACCACACTCATATCTTTTCTTATTTTTCTACGTCTTCTTTGATGGGTTTAATCTGTTGTTTGAGATCGTTCTGTATAACTTGTTTTACTTCCTTTCTGACAACAGTTTTGATCGCTTCAAGATCAGTCTTTGTGAGCATATAACGACATCTTATGCCATGAAACAAATACTGTCAACAACCCTCAAAATATGATTTCCGCGTTTATCCGAATACCAAGACCCATAACAAAAATATGATTCTATCATATACCCTACTTTTTGCTCTTGGTGTTTAATATAAATTTATTATTAATACTTTATGTTAATAACAATTGACAAATCCGATAGTATGTGGTATAAATCAACACCAAAATGAAAAACGAATCGATCTGCCAAAATATTTCTAAAAACTCTCTTATCCAAATAAAAGGAATTGTCATTCTCTTTATTTAAGTACGGGAGTTTTGTTTTATAAAGCCAAAACTCCCAAAAAATAGGGAGTTTTTTTGTGAGAGTTGCACTTTGAAAAATAATCGGGAAATGGAAGAATCAGGAAGATTTGACGACTGACTTCAATTTTTCTATTCTGGTTTCGTAGTCTTCGAGAGTATCAGTGTGCTCTGACTGTTTTCCAGTGATTAATGATTGTTCTTCACGAATAGCCTTAAGTTCACTCATCACTTTATCCAAAAGAGTAATGATTTCATCCTTGAATTTGGCTATATTAGAAGTAATTTCCTCAACTATTTCTTCTTTCCACTCAGATTTGGCAGATTTCAATTCATCTTTAACAATCTGTTTTACATCGCCCTCTGAATAATGAACAACCGTGGTCTTTCTCACATGTAGAAGAAAGCATAATACTGGAAATCTTAACTGTCAATAATACAAAATACAAGTTTGGTCCGAAACTCATTAAGGATTGATTTGACAATAAAATAAGCAGATGGCATCCTGAATATATTGTTCCAACAATAGAAAGGAGACCAACTGCTTATGGTCACTCTAACCCATTTACCAAAAAAAGTAAAATTCA
>CAZFNL010000031.1:0-2163 GCA_964520615.1 uncultured Gammaproteobacteria bacterium | reverse complement strand
ACAGAAAATACCGCAAAGAAGATATCCAAACCCTCATTGATGAAATGGGCAGCAAGCTGACACTAACTCAACTTGAACAATTTTTATGGAAAAGCGCGGATATTCTAAGAGGAAAAATTGACAGCTCCGACTACAAAAAATATATCTTTGGTCTGCTTTTTTACAAAAGAATCAGTGATGTCTGGGATGAGGAATATAAAAAGGTCATGGATGAATATAAGGATAAGACCCTCGCAGAAGCGGATTACAACCACAGATTCCAAGTGCCAAAAGATTGCAGATGGCCGGTTATTACTGAAACCTCAGAAAATATCGGTCAAAAACTCAATGATATTTTTGACAAGATCACAAATGTAAACAGCCCCAAGCTCGATAAAATCTTTGATGATCTGGATTTTGCCAATAAAGACCGTTTCCCTAATGAAACCATCCAAAGACTGATAAATCACTTCTCTCAGTACAATTTTGGCAGCAACTATATAAGCTCCGACCTGCTTGGTGACTCGTATGAATATCTGATAAAACAGTTTGCGGCTGATGCCGGCAAAAAGGGTGGCGAGTTCTATACTCCGCGGGAAGTTGAGCGTATCATCATAGGAATAGTTAAACCGCACCAGAAAGACCACATTTACGATCCCACAGTTGGCTCAGGAGGGTTTCTTCTTGAAGCGTACAACTATCTCAAAATAAAAACTAATGATCAGGTTGCTCGCACCCTCTACCTTTATGGTCAGGAGTTGAACATCGGTACTTTTGCCATCGCAAAAATCAATATGTTTTTGCACGGACTGGACAGTGCAGATATAAGACGCGGCGACACATTGGCTAATCCGCAGTTTTTAACGCAGACTGGTAATCTGCAAACTTTTGACATTGTGGTAGCCAATCCGCCCTACTCAATCAAAGATTGGGAATTTGAACTATTCAAAGGTGACAAATATGGCCGGACAGAAGGATATGACCAACCGCCTCAGAAAAATGCCGATTACGCCTTCGTTCTTCATATTCTGAAATCTCTCAATGTAAATGGTCGGGCAGGCGTTGTACTGCCTCATGGTGTGCTTTTCAGAGGCGGTAGCGAGGGAAGAATCAGAGAGCAGATAATCAAAAACGATCTTCTTGAGGCTGTTATTGGGTTACCGCCTAAACTCTTTTATGGAACCGGTATCCCGGCAGCTATTCTTATTTTTAATCGGAATAAACCTCAAAATAAACTAGGAAAAGTTCTGATTATTGATGCAGAAAAAGATTTCCTAGAAGGCAAAAACCAAAACACTCTCCGCAAACAAGACATAGACAAAATTATTAAGGCATACGATCAGTACCAAGATATTGAAAAATACGCCAGAGTTGTGGATATAAAAGAGATCAAAGAGAACGAATACAACCTCAATGTCAGGCGTTACATTGACGGCAGTGAGAAACAGGAGCAGATTGACGTAAAACAAGTTTGGAAAGATTTGCAAACTCTCGAAAAGGAAAGAGAAGAAATTAACAAAAAAGTTAAAAATTTTATAAAGGAGTTGGGATATGAAAAATAAAGCAACTTGGCAAAAATTAAAAATTAAAGACTTGCTTGACTATAAACGTCCTGACGAATTTATTGTTAAAAGTACCCACTATACAGATAATGGTTATCCTGTCTTGACAGCAAACAAAAGTTTTATTTTGGGTTATACGCCTGAAACAAGCGGTGTGTATACGAAGTTACCAGCCATAATCTTTGATGATTTTACCACTGACTCTAAGTATGTAAATTTTCCATTCAAAGTTAAGTCATCCGCGATTAAAATTCTAAAAGAAAAGAATTCTAACGTTGATTTACGATTCGTTTATGAGTTAATCAAATCAATCCATTTTCCAGTTGGAAACCATAAACGTTATTATATTTCTGAATACCAGAATTTAGATGTAGATGTTCCACCATATTTTATACAAAAGAAAATCGCTGTTATATTACTTACTCTTGATGAAGCAATTCAAAAAACAAATCAGATTATTCAAAAAACTGAAGTTTTGAAGCAAGGTTTGATGAATGAATTGCTAACAAAAGGTATCGGACATAAAAAATTCAAAAAAACAAAACTTGGTGAAATTCCAGAAGAATGGAACGTCGTCCCATTGATCGAACTAGGAGAGTTGCAAAGAGGTTATGATTTACCA
>CAZFNL010000030.1:0-4112 GCA_964520615.1 uncultured Gammaproteobacteria bacterium | reverse complement strand
TGCTCCCAGAGGATGGCCGGGACTGCCGTTCTGGAATACTATATTGGGACTGTGGATGGAATAATTATAAGCGCTGTTTGGCCCGCAGCCGCCAGTACAGCCTGTAGCTGCAATATCGGGATCGTTTGTAATCTCCAGGCGTGCGAATATGGCATAAAAATTATAAGACTGGGGATCAGACATGTAATAATAGCTGAAGCTGGGAGATGAAGGGTCTTTGGGCAAGTCAAAGGGGTAACTGAAAAACTTTGTGCCCCAGGCAGCCCCGATCATTCCTCCCATCATATCAGGCGGTGGATAATGCTGATGGTCGTTGTAATAATCCTCCATTGTGCGAGCCAGTTTGTTCAGGTCCTGCTTTCTTTTGCTGTCGCGGGCCTGTTTGAGTGAATTGGCGAGATTGGAAATGACCATTGTAGAAAGGATGGCCATAATGGCAACGACAATAAGAAGTTCTATGAGGGTGAAACCATTATATGGTTGTGAGTTGTGGGTTGTGAGTTGTGGGTGGTTTGAGGGCATTTGAGAATATTATTGCGCAAAAGGGAACATTTCTCAACTTATAGATCTATAAAGATTCAAAGAATGCATCTAATCTTATGATGAAAAGAGTATAAATGTATGTTCTACTTAATCCTTATACTTTGTAACCTTACTCCCTGCAGACGAAGATCAGTGGTAGTACAACCTGACGGGGTACACGCTTGATAGCTGGCTCCACTGCAGTTGTTGCCTCCGCATGCTGGGGCAGGGTTAGTGCATGATCTTGACTGGATATTTGAGCCACATCCGCAAGTGCTCCAAGCTGTCCAGCCGCCGTTGGTTATACCGGAAGAACATGCCTGGGTTTGAACTTGGGCAGTACCACAACCCGTATCATAGCAGGTACGCGTTTGGGTTCCTGAGCCGCAACTACTTGAGCATGTGCCCCACGCGGTACAGTTACCGTACACACCGGTACAACAGGGTTGGGTATTGCAGGCTTGAGTGCCGCAGCTATACCACCCCCCGCATTGGCCATAACAATTACACGATTGTGTTCCCCCTCCACATGAAACAGAGCAACCAGTCCAACTGCATGAATATGGATTTCCTAAACAATCGCCTACTGAGCACCAACCGCTATCGTCACACCACCAATGTGTCCATTGGCCGGGACACCCATCATAAGAGCAGCCGTAGTGATCGGTTCTTCCGGCAAAGACCCGATTGTCTCGGCCGGAAAGGAAAAATAAAATACCGAAAAAAGCCAATAATATGATCAAATATCTTTTACTCATTTTGCATTGGTTAAATCCTGGGCAATGACGAACTGCTTTCCTACGGAATTGGCAATAGTCATTGCTTCTTCATCAGTCAATACGGATTCCTGGTCATAGATAGAGTACGTTCTGTCAGCGTTGTTCCATAGGAACCAGTGAAGCTGTACGGGTTTATTATTTTTGTATACATCCAAATAAAAAGAGCATCCCTTTGAGGAACCTGTTGGTTTGAAAACCGATAAATTTTTTTGCCAGAAACCTCCATCACAAAAGAGAGGACGCTTGGGTTCATAGTTGAAGATGATTTGCTGCTTTTTAGTATTTTCATATGTAACAATAAAATACCAGTCCTTCTCAGGCGGTATCTTTTTTTCCACATTGATACGCCTGAATCCTTGAGGCATTTTTGTAGGCATACCTATTTGAGAAAAAATATAACCTCTAAATCTTGATACTCCATATCCGGCAAGGACAGAAATGATAAAGAAGATAAGACTAATGACCAATTTTTTTTTGGGCATTGTTTATACATTTGAATAGCCTAATCTTGTCTCATAATTTTAATTTATTTCAGTTTTGTCTTAATTTCCAAACCGGCGGCTTGATAATTTTCTTCTTTTATACAATCGATATTTTAAGGTATTAAAGTTGTTTATTGCGATTTTCCCGATGGCGGCACGTCTGTTACCGGTTCGATCCTGAGGGCATTTATATTATCATTTGTTGTCACGTCAACATCCGTATAGACTACAATTGGCATATTCAGTGCCAAATCTTTCAATAAAAATCTTTCTTTTTTAGCTTCCATTGGATGTGATGATCTTAAATCAGGTGGCGTGTATCTTGATATTTCGGTTTTGTCAGTTACATTGACTTTGTAGGTTTTATGAATTTCTACTATTGAAGAATTCTCAGGTGAAGTAGGACTGGGAGAACCGTCGACTGTAAGAATGTTTTGTTTGACGGCGGTTATTTTACCGTTTATGACATTGGGAATAGGAAGTAGACTAATTGAGATGGCGTTTATCTCTGAGCTCTTTGATAATCGCAGGTCCTGAGGGAACATGGCAGTGGCGTATTCCCCTTCTTTTATATCATTTATTGAAGTTGGTTTTGGTGCGACAGATTGTGTATTGAAAAGATAAGGTATATTTAGGGGAGGACGGGTGATAATTGTATTACCGGTTATTTTCACTTTGTATTTAATCGTTTTCGGAGGTAGGGGAGTGATGGCCATGAATTTATTTATATAGGATGGCGGCACATCCTGGACTACGTATGGAGATTTCTGTTCAACATAATTACTGATAATCACATAGTCTTTCCCGGTCTTATCAATTATGCCGGAAAAAGTAACAACCGGGGAAGTCAAATATAAGATATTTGAAGAATACCTGTCATAGACGGCAAAGACCAGCAATACGAGGCCCAAAATGACAGTGATATAGATGGTGGAAAGTAGTTTATTTTTGTTTTTCACTTACTGTTCAAAAATTATTATGTCGATAGTACCCCAACCGCCTCCACAGCCCTGCACGTTGGCATTGCTGCTACCGATACCTACCGTATGGCTGCCTGCCGCTAGGGTGCCTGAATAGCGCATCAGCTCCTCATTCCATTGCGCTGATGGGGTATAATCGAGAGTCGTATCTACTCCAGCTCCATCCAAGTATAAAGACATGTCATTTCTTCCCGCAAAGTTTCTTATCGTTTTACCGGTTATATACACAGAGGAGGTGTTGGCAAGGGTAAAGGTAGTTGTCCAAAGAGGGGTACCAGCGGCTCCGGCAGGCGGGCAACCTGACCTGGGGTCCGTAGCATGGATGACTCTGGGAGCTTTTGAGATAGTGCTTCCGTCCAGTGTAAATTTGATTTTGCCGTTGACTTCCAGTCTTTCTCCCGGGGAAGCTGTCCCGACACCAAAATATCCCTGAGACAATACCAGGTTGGAATTCGGAGTAAGGTTTATATTTCCGGAACCGTTACTGACTACAGAAGAGACTCCCGCAACATCCAATGGAGCTTGAGGCCCCGTCGTCCCTATCCCGACGTTACCGCCGGTAAAGTAGGAATCACCAGTAGTTGTGGAATGAACAAGACCGGTAAGAGTACCTGATGCAGCCATAAGTGAAGTATCATTCGTAAACTGTGACAGAGCAGTTGGTCTACTAGAAACATTTGTCCACGCAACAGAATTGGCAACACCTGCCGTCAAGCTTGTCGCTGTTCCCGTGAGTCCGGCACCCGAGCCGTTGAATTGACTACCGGTAACAGTACCGGAGAAACTATAGTTGCCTCCTCCTGTATTTGAGCCGAATGTCCCTGAGGATAGATTTGAGGCATTTATTGTGGCAACAGATATATGACCTGTGGAGTCCATCTGGAAGGCATTGCTGTCCCCGCTGGGCTTTATGAAGAAATTCCCCCCGCTTGAGCCAAAAAGGTAATTTTGTGCGGCTACTTTAACCGGAGAAAAAAAGAGTGAATATACAAAGAAAGCAAGTGTGAGCAGTAGTACAACCGTTCTGACATTCTGCGGTTTGGATAGAATTTGAGCGGTAGAGGAAAAAAGAGAGAGTAGCTTTCCTTCCTTACCTATTATACATAGGTGTGTGTGTGTGTGTGTGTGTGTGTGTGTGTGTGAAGTTGCGGCAGTTTCATTTTGAATCTGACTCCAGCTTAGAGAATCCGGTGTTATTTGTCAAGTTGTTGTACAAGCTACGGACATATTCGACATTCCTCCTTGTGAAATGATGTAATCTATAGGACTTTTAAGACCAAGAGATTTATGAGGTCTTCTGGTATTGTAAAAAATCAGGTATTCGGCCAATTCCTCATTAAATAGTATCT
>CAZFNL010000029.1:0-34053 GCA_964520615.1 uncultured Gammaproteobacteria bacterium | reverse complement strand
CATGACCGTAAACTGGGAGAACTTTTTGTGTAGGTCTATACCTATGTAATTCATGGTATCCTCCTTTTCTTTGGGATAACTTTAATAACTCCTGCATTATCCCAGAAAAGGCCTACACATTTTTCATAGCATCATAGTTTTATGAGCCGCAAATGTCCGAGTTATCCCAGAAATCCGCTATTTGTTTGGCTGAATAGTGGTAGTCTTTTATCATTTTCTTTCCTATCCCTTCGTTAACATAATAATGCCAGCATTTACAGCAACATGGACCTTTCTCTTTTGAAAGCGATACCGCCTGATCGTATATAGCCTGTTCTGACGAAGTTAATATGGTTTGGTTATCATAGTCAATCCATTTTTTAGCCAGTGTAATCGGTGTTTTATAGGGGTTTAATGGAATATCAGGAATATCCTTATATTTCTGCATTGATTGTAACTCTTCACGGTATTCCTTTGTGTCGCTTAGCGTCCCACAGCACTGTCCTCCCAAAAACATGCCTTTGGTATTTCCCAGCGGTGTAGCGTTGCCGACACAGCTTCCTCCGGCAACAGGATTACTTGAAAGGAGGTTGTCAACGTTTGCTCCACAGGTAATTATCTGGATGTCTAAATCAACCAGTTCAGGGTCGACCTCTTTGATCAAATTGTTGCTTTGCCTAAGGTAATTATTTTTACCGCTTTGAGTGGGAATACTATTGTAGATTGCAAGAAGTTTAGCGTGTAAGGTGTTGTCAGAATTTTGGCCCCCATTTTTTATAACAATTTGATTCTTATTTGTTAGTAGAAAGTTAGCTCCAGCAAGGCCAATAACTACGAATACAAGGACGAGAGCGGCAAGATTTGATTTATTTGACAGCATACATTTTTTGATAATTTACTCTCTTTTGAGGGGTAGCGCAAACAGTCGAAGAATTACTTTTCAGTAATGTGGAGAATGAAATAGCGAGAATACCAACAGCAATATATGCAAGTTCGCTGCCATGGAAGGGTAAATAGATAATACTGCCACCGAGTCCTAAAATTGAAAGTACTGGTAATCCGCAAGCCACACAGCCGCTGCCCACTACACCCAGTACTGACCCTCCGGAAGTAAGCAGTTGCAAACTGCCAAAACGTTTCAGCTCTTTCAGTTTCAGGGCAATCAACGTCAGATTGGCACCGGTGAGAAATGAGGTAGCGATGAGTACCAATAACGCGCTTTTTGTCATCGCCGTCCACATGCCTGCCAAAAGGGCAACCAAAAGATTCAATTTATAAACAAGCGGATAATCTTCTAGGATGGTATTGGCTACCAATCTCCAGTTCATTAAAAAGACAACCGAGACCAAATATATAACCCCAATAAGAAGAGTAGGAATCAAAAACTTCCGCGAGAGAAGAATATTTTTCACGGGAAATGTCTTATTTTGCCAGTTCGGCATCGATGATGGTCTTAAAAGCCGCATACGGCTGGGCGCCAACGACGCTTAAGCCGTTTATAAATGTAGTTGGCGTGCCGTTGACTCCGGCCTGTTGCCCAGCATTTAAGTCATCGGATAGATTCTTATCATACTTTTTACTATCTAGGCAGGATTTGAATTTATTTTCATCGAGCCCTAGATTGACCGCTATTGAAGTAAGTTTATCGGTCGTATACATCGATGTATCAGACTCGTCCGGCTGGTTTTGGTAAAGATAATCATGATACTCCCAGAATTTACCCTGCTCATTGGCGCATTCACCGGCGTTACCGGCTACGATAGACGCCGGACCCAGGAACTGATAATTCCGAAAGTAAATTACTGCTTTGCCGGTGTCGACGTAATCTTTGATGATCTGCGGTTCCGTATCTTTGAAGAAGCGGTCACAAAATGGACAGCGGAAATCTTCAAAAGCAACAATTTTCACTTTTGCATCTGCCTTTCCTTTGGGGGGTAAATGACCCACCGTTACATTTACTCGTTGTCCCGGTGCGGGTACCTGAGGCTGATTTGGCACTGTGGCGGTAGTAGCACCAACGACGGTGGTACCCTTCTCCAGCATCTGTACTTTTGTAAAGAGTGATCCGATGAGAAATGCGGCAACTACCAGAAGTCCCGCCAGTATTGCCTTAATATTTATCCTCCCCTTTTTTTCTTCTGCCATACAATAATCCTTTCGGGTAAATGAATAATACCTACTACCCAATGTAGTAGGAAAGATACTATCTTGTCAAGGGGAGATTTACATGGCGTGGGGTACCGGGGTAAATGGGTAGGAAACGGTCGGCGAATATGACTGGGGGTGTACTGTCTGATGTTTAGTACACCAGCTGGCACAATTTGCGCCAACAGCGCAAATCATGACCGTCTCCTGTTTGCTGTTCTGATTGCTAATTGCATATACAGGAGATAAAGCTATCGCACCCAATACGAGAAAAGAGACTATCGAAATAAAAATATGTACCAGACTGAAGCGGCCGGCAACAACATTTCTTCCTGTCAGAGATTTTATACGAATTTCCAATGTATCATAGTCGCCTATTGCTGAAACCATACTCGTAGCTGGAGCAGGAGTCGTCAGTAATTTGGTGAGGGCCGAAAGAAGCGGCGCAGGTGTGCCGATGTGATTCACAGCTTCCTCGTCAGCTTTCATCTCCCGATCAATCCTGTAGCTTTTTATAAAATCTGAGAGTATGGGGAAAAAGGGAAAAATGAATTGAGAAATCTCTGCCATCAGCAACGTCAGCGTGTCTCTTTTGAAAAGGTGGTACCGCTCATGGAAAAGAATTGCCCGTAATTCATCATCGCTCATCAGCGAAGATGTAGACGTGGAAATGTAGATTTTGGGATTCCTGATGCCAAAACAAAAGGCAAATGGTTTTGCGCTTTTTACCAGAAAAACCTTCCGGGAAAGACCCATCGTGTCAACAACCTTTTTAAATTTTTCCTGCTTCTTCACTGTTGTATTCAGCAGTTTCCGTAGCTCTAGGATCCTTCTGTAGAGCAGAAATAATTTAACCGAGACAAGAATGAACATAAGAGAAAAGAGGATAAGAAGAAGAAAACCCCACTGATGAGGAATACGGATACTAAATGAACGTATGAACGCCTGGCAGTAATAGGCGGTGTGCTGAAATGTCAGATGAAAGAATTTACCCAGATCAAAGCCGGTCCAGATACCCAGAAGAAGTAAGAGACTGACAAAAAACATGAAATGTTTATTTTGTGGTATCATCTTTGGCAAGAAGTTTGAGAAAATAGGCCCGTTTGTTTTCCGGGAGCTTATCAATACTTTGGGCAAATGAAGCGATAGCGGTATCGCCAAAAGTACCGATGAACTTTTGGAGAAATGATTTTGCGAGATGTTGGGAATACGAAACTTTCGAAATTTTGGGTGAATAGTAGTAGGATAACTGAATTCCCTTTCTTTTTACTAAACCCTTCGTAAACAGCCGTTGAAGAATAGTACCTACAGTCGTATAGGCCAACTTCTTTTTCTTCTGCAACTGATTCATCACCTCCCGTACCGTACACCCCTCATATTCCCAGAGAATTTTCATCACTTCCTGCTCTAATTTGCTCATGGTTTTGGATTTCATATACTACAGATTGTAGAAGAATTTTGGAGAAGATACAACTGATTATAAATGTGATAGCAATTTACAAAATAGTAGGACTTCTGATTCGGCTTTTGCAGCAGGACATAGTTTCATACTGATAATACTCCTTCTGTCATGAAGCAAGTATGAATAAAACATGAAGTTTTATTCATGAACAAATCATTAAAGTTTATCTATTTCCTTGGCCAGTTCGTCATTTCTTACCGCCATAATCTCATCATCTTTGGTAAATCGCACTACCCCGTCTTTATCAATAAGAACGTACGTATGGCCGGGATAAGCTCCTCTGTGCATAGACGATGTCAGTGTCAAAATCCCATATGCTGATGAAACGGTTCTATTGGTATCAAAGAGGACTGTGGCTTTAGCCAGTTCCGGCATTTTGTCTACGGCGTTTTTCCAATCACTTTGATTGTCGACGGTAATTGCCAAGACTACAGTATTTTTTTGTGCAAACTGGGGATCAGATCCAAACGCTGCTATCTGATTCCAACAGGCAGGATAGCACATGAGTCCCTCATTAAAAAAGAGAAGGACATTCTTCCCTTTGAGACTGCTTAATTTGTATTTTGTTCCGTCATAGCTTTCAAGCGTAAAATCCGGCGCCTGTTTGCCCGGGAGGCTGTCAAATATCTTTGTATTCACCGGTTGTGGACGATGCATAGCCGCCATAGAATCATCCGACTGACCGGTTGTCAAGTCCGGTTGATTTGATGCTGATGTTTGACCGGCATTTTTACCGCTGGTTGCCAAAAGTACTACCAATACCACTACGGCCGTTCCGATGAGAATCCAGAGCGCTGTTTTATATTTCATAAAATTCCTCCTCTATCCCGCAAAGCGGGGATTGAGTCCGCCAAAGATCGCTCTTTGAACCCCGCTAAGAGGGGCGAAAAGTAAGATCAGGCGGGCTTTTAAACTTTTTTATTAAGATCCGTCAACTGACGGACTGAGAGATAAATTATTAATAAAAAAATAACAAAGAATATCCCCGCCCAAACAATTTCCGGAATCAGCCCTGTTACGATGCCAATTGATTTAACAAACTTCGTCAAGTAAATATTGATAGACAATTGGTAGGAAGAGCGCTGGGTAAGCTGGCCGGTTCTGGCTAAAAATAATATGATCACTCCCAATACGACAAACATGAGACCTGAAAAGAGATTGGCAAAGGTAAGACGGATCTTTTGGCCAAAAAGCGTGTATGATACCGTTTTCCTGAAAGCAAAAAAATTATTGGTAAAGTTCACTCTATCCAAAAATCCGGCAATGATAAAAAGCGGGATCACCATTCCCAATACATAGGCCAGTGTATATATCCCTCCGAGGATAAATGATCCCGGCAGAGCTGAAAGCGTCAGGACTCCGGCAAGAACCGGAGCGCAACAGGTGGTGGCTATGGCAGAAAATATTCCCAGGACAAATACTGATAAAAAATCATATTTCTTCAGTTGTGGATGGACGGAGAAAGGTAACGCAAATTGTCTGCCTGACAACAGAGTTATTCCTAGAAATATTAAGAAGATACTGCCTGATATAAATATAATGTCGTGATAGTCGCTGAAAAATCTCGTCAAAAATGTAGCGCCCAGTCCCAATGGTAAAAAGATTGCCAAAAGCCCCAGGAAATAGACAAAGGTCATCAAAAAGACCGTTGTCTTCTGCTTAAAAATTGAAGCAAAGTAAGTAGGTAGAAGTACCGTTATACAACAAGGGGCAAAAAGCGCCGCAATACCCGCAAAGAATGAAGCGATAAATGAGGCGCTGACCAGTAGATTCATAGAGTGAGGATACAATAGGGAAGATTAAGAAATTATGAAGGAGAAGATTTAGTGATCATGTCCGTCGCCCTTCATCATAAAGAAGTGCATGAGAGGGCAAAGGAGTAAAACTCCGGCAAAAAGCAGTGTACCGGCAGGGATTCTAAACACTCCTACTGCCAGGTAGGCTATGGCGACAAAAATGAAACAAACACCCAGAGTTTTTGCAAAGTATATAAAACTGTTATTTTGTTTTACCCTAGTCGTATGTTGGCTGCCAAAATCATTTGAAAGATTCATAAGGAGATACATTTATTGTAGCGGGTGAATAATTAAGAAATGCTTAAGATTTGTGAAGAAATTATGCAAGAGGAAGAGAAACCTTGATAGTAGTGCCTTTTCCGGCTGTACTCTCAACATCAATTTTTCCGTGATGTGCCGCAATAATAGCCTTTGTGATTGCCAGTCCTAACCCTGAGCCTGGTGCTTTATCAGTTTTCAAACCCCGGTAAAATCTTTCAAAAACATAAGGCAGATCTTTTTTCGTTATCCCTATACCGGTGTCCTTTATTTGAAGATGTGCGCAGTCTATAGTTTTACGAAGAGTGATGGAAATTGTTCCATTATCATGAGTATATTTCACTGCGTTATCCACGATGTTAAGAAGAGCATGGAAAAGTTTATCGCGTTTCCCCCTTACTTTTATGCCTGATTCAGTGGTACCGGAAATATGTATCCGTTTGGTAAAAACCATCTTCATACCTATATCTTTTAATTCTTCTGTCAGATAGGATAAATCAACTGTTTCAAATTGGTTTTTCGCATTTTCCGCTTCAGACCAGGCAAGATCCAGAATATTTTTGACTGTTGAGGAAATCCTGTTGTTATCAACTAATGTTTCTGCTAAGGCTTTTTTGTAATCCTCTTTTGACCTCTTGTGTGATAGTGTAACTTCTATATTTGTCCGTTGGGTAGCAAGCGGAGTCTTGAGCTCGTGAGCGATATCAGAAATAAACTGCCGTTCCCGCTTAAATGCCTGGCTTAACCTGTCCAGAAGACTATTAAATGTAACTGCCAGCTCTTTTATCTCGTCATCAGTATCGGGAGTCGCTATCCGTTCATCCAAATTTTGAGAGCTTATTTTCTTTAGTTTTTCCGAAATTACGACAATCGGCTGCATGGCGCTTTGAGCCAAAAGGTGTCCTCCGATAACAGTGGGTATCAGAAAGATAATAAATACAACTGCCAACATAATAAAAAGGTTTGTAAGTGATTTATCGATAACATCAATTGGATGTCCTACCATAAGCACTCCCCGAAGTTGTCCATTTTGACTTATGGGATCTGCTTGAAATCTTAAGTTTGTGTCGCCGAGTGTCTGATTTAGGAATATTGGTTTACCGGAAGATACTGCCGCTTCAAAAAGAGCTGACACGACTTTGTCTTTTGGGGTAATAGTAAATGAACTGCCGATGATATTACCGGAATTGTCAGTCAGTATGACTACCATACCGGGATCTGAAAACACCTGAAGGAATGCTTCTCTTGCCATCATCTGGCGCATATCTCCTCCTTTACTTGTGATGATATCGGCAATTTTTTGGGCGTGAGAAGATATGGCAGAGTCAGTTTGGTTATAGAGTGCTTGTTTGGTAACGAGGTAAAAACTGCCAAAAATTACGGCTGCCGCCAGAAAAAATGCAAGGGAATACCAGACGGAAAGATGGAATCTGACGCTTTTTGTATTCATATTGTTTCACTGGTCTTATACCCTACCCCGTGGAGGGTATGGATGAGTTTAATTTTTGCTCCCTTGTCAATTTTTCGCCTGAGCGCCGCTACAAATACATCTACCACGTTGCTCATGCTGTCAAAGTTATAGTCCCAAACATGCTCGATAATCATAGTACGGCTTACTACTTCATCTTTGTGACGCAGGAGCAACTCTAAAATAGAAAATTCTTTTGGGGTAAGCGTAATCATTTTCCCATTTCTTTTGACCTGGTGGCGTATCGGATTAAGTTCCAAATCAGCAATTTTCAATATGGGGGAAGCTTCCTTTTCGCTTCGTCTGATAAGTGCATGGATGCGGGATCGAAGTTCCAAAAAAGCAAAAGGTTTGGTAATATAATCATCAGCGCCACTATCCAACCCTTCAACTTTTTCTTCAAGAGTTGATTTTGCCGTAAGCATAAGTATTGGGGTTTTTATGTTTTTTTTGCGGAGTTCTTTGCAGAGTGTCAGACCATCAATTTTAGGCAGCATGATGTCCAAAATTATAAGGTCGTATTCTTCAGACTCGGCAAGATATTGTCCTTCCTCGCCATCATACGCCGCATCTACGGCAAACCCTTCCTCTGTGAGGCCTTTTTTGACGACAGTTGCCAGACGACGTTCGTCTTCAACCAATAATATGCGCATGATAGACCCATATTATACCCTAAAAGATGAAGATTTTATGAAGATCTTTATTTAGCTTCCGAAAGGAAACTTGTCACTACTGGAAGATCTTATCAGTAAAACACTGTGTATTCTTAAAATAGCTCGAACGGAATTCGCTCGCCGCGCTTGGCTCGGCTCGGATTGGGCGGGCGGGCGAAAATGAGCGGCTCCGCCGCACATTAACAATTTCAAGTTTTTCTTTGACGGCTTTTAACGAAGCGTGCTGCCGATAAGAATGCCATTAGCCCAGTAGAATCCAGTATCGCCAGATGGCAACAAGTCATATGTCGCATTCTCACCATAGGGAACACGAGTAGTGCTTATGATAGTAGCACCATCGTACACTTCGCCAGCTACCAGATTGCCGATAGTGCGTCCATCAGTGGTTGGATGGCCAGGAGAAACAAGCAAATCTCGGCCATCATCAAGAACCAAATGAATCATCTGATGGGTTGCGGGAACAGATACCTTTGATGTTTTACTAATTACAGCGGTGATGCGTTGACCAGCTTCGTTAACTGTCCAAACCGACATGCCAACTTGTAGATCTTTTACCGCAATCGGTCCAGAAGGAGTATCAATGAGTGTTTTGCTGGCAAGACATATTGGACATCCGCCGTAAGGTGGTTGGCTCCAAGAGACAGTGAATGACACTTTCTGGCCGGAAAAATCAATGCTCGTGAGTTTATCTGATACGCCCTCACAGCCATAACCAATGTTGTCTCCGATATGCAGTGTTCTTGGTGTGCCTTGCCCTGTTGAAACTGGATACGCTTCATACCAGAGGCCCCCAACGCTGTCTTGGTTGACTTTTTGTATCAAGAAAGAACTTTCTTTGTCTCCCACCGTCTTAGTCACAGTTAATGGATTGCCAACAGCAATTGTGAGAGTTCCAATTATCTGCGAGCTACCATTTTTATCTCCGCGTAAAGTAGCTGCGAATGTACCCGAAGACATGTATTTATGTTCTGATCGTACTTGGCATATATCACCGAAGCATTGCTGGCTAAGAGTTTCTTGTGAACCATCGCCATAATTAAGCATGAACGTATCGAACTGCAAACGAGTTTGCGAGAAAGCGCCAATAGATACATTCAGCGGTGGCGCGCCAAGCATTGGTGACGCTTCAAACCTAAGACCTGGTATGCTCACTGGTTTGGGAGTGGGTGAAGGTTTAGGAGTTGGGCTTAGTTTAGGCGTGGGAGTAGTAACTGGCGTAGGCGCAGTTTGTCGAGTTGCAACAAGATAAGCACCGGTTCCAACAAGTGCGACGACGATTACAATCAATAAAATATTTATAAATCCTTTTTGGTTCATATTTATGAAAAAATTTCTTTTGCACTTATTGATAAATGCATTTCGTTTTCGGCCAAAAAACCATTTGAAATGCTAGCCGAGCGGCGGCAAAGCCGCCGCGAGGTTGAGCTTGATTTCTTGCAAAATTCCAACTGGCGGAGAGTGTGGGAGTCGAACCCACTCAGGAGTTTTATCCCCTGCAAGTTTAGCAAACTTGTGCCTTACCGTCCGGCCCACTCTCCAGTCCAAGTATTATACCAATAGTAATTGTTTTAATCTACAAACTGACCTATAAAGCGCTCGTATATTCCAAGAATCTTTAATTGTATCCTGTAATCCAGATACCGTAATGTACAGGTTCCTATATAATTATCTCTGTGTTTTTTACCTGTCGGAATGGTAATGGTGGGTTTTATGAAGTGATTTAAAGGTATAGACAAAATCGACGACCATTTTTTCCTTAACTCATTAAAATTCTGATTAGAATGAATTTGTAGATGAACTGAGAATTTATTAATGTCTAAATCAAAATCTTGTCTAAGCAGCCTTAAAAAAGTAAGAATAAGTTTTGGGTCACTATTGGAAAAAGCAACTCTATTCGTAGCTGGATATTTTGCACCTTCACATCCATACATCAAAGCTGCTAAAAATTTAGCTTTATTTTTATTTATTTTGTTCATCTTGGGAACAATAGAAATTTCTGAGTTTTTGAAAGAATTCCGCTTTCTCTCGTTCCGTACAATTAAATATTCCCGCTTATGACTAACCGTACCCTTACACCAATTTCTTATAGTTGTATCTGGAATATTAAATATTCTTCCCAAATCCTTAAAGGATAGTTTTTCCCGTACTCTGTACTTTCTAATTTTTATTATCAATCTTTCTGGATATCGTCTCATTTTAGCTAAATATAACGGTTTACATACCATGATAACGGGCTTATATTAGAAAGTTAACACGAGCAACATAGAAATTCTCCAGCTGTTATTGTGAGAGAGAATTACCCATGCGCCAGAACTATTCCCCATACCTTCTTTACTCCCGACCGCTTTAGCACATTTGCGCATTCCATAAGTGTAGAACGGGTTGTCGCTACATCGTCAACCAGCGCGACTGTCTTACTTGAAAGTAGCGTGCTTTTACTGCAATAAAATACTCCTTTGATGTTTTTTGCTCTTTCCTTTTCTTTTAATTCCGCTTGAGGCAGCGTATAGATCGCCCTTCTCAATGTATTATTCAATATCTTTAAGTTTAATTTAGTGGAAAGCAACCGTGAGATGATATAACTTTGATTGAATCCGCGTTCTTTCTCTCTCTTATTATGCAACGGAACCGGAATAAGATAATCAAAATCTGTCAAAAAAGAGGGATACTTATCAAATAATAAATGAACCAATTGTTGTACTATGTCACTGACTAGCTGGTATTTCAAAAGGTGGATGGCGCGCTTGACGGGTCCGCGGAAATGAGCCGCTGCGTACATGCCGTCAATCCCGTACTTTGTTTTACAGGAAGGATGTACAGCTCCGTCAATTGCGGGTTTAGTACACACCGGACAGATCTGCCTGTCAATAAGCTCAATTTTAGAAATACATCTCGTGCAGAAATATTTTCCCAATCTGCCGCAGGAGACACATCTTTTGGGAAATATTATATCCAAAATATTCACTGCCGCTAATTTTAATTATTTCAGCGGTCAATGTATGTACGCAAAAACACACTTTGCGCCGAAAAAATCCCCACTTATAATCGGGAATTGTGGCTTGCCACGCGAAGACCGAGCTTAAAGTGAGGGCCAAATGTGGAGATGTCCGCCTGTGGGGCGGAGTCCGAAAAAACATCATAAAAACTTCTACAAGCTTAGTCTGTTGTTTTTCTCCGTGGCTTTCGCCCCGGAAAAATTTCCTTTCCCCGATATCTCAGCAGACAATAATCAGAAAAAGTAAGACAAAGTCTTTATCTCCTACGTTGTCAGGATAGAAAATGCATCCCGGCTGTATTTACACCTGCAGACCCCCACCGGAAAAAGAGTTCAGCAGATGCCGACATTACGCGTATAATCGCGCAAACTTCGGTTGAAACAGCTCGCCGAGCTGAGCAAGAATTGCATCCCGCTCGCTCTTAAGTGCTTCAATTCTGTCGCTTTTATTGACAGTTGTTTTTTGATTGTTTTGACTGAGACAATCTCTCAGGCTTGCAGTTTTTAAGGTGCTTTCCCGTCGAACCAATCATCCCCGTTTGAAATTATTTTATCTTTTCCTTCATCATCCTTCTTATATCTCTTTCTGTATCCCTTTTCTTTACCTTTTCCCTCTTCTCATACTCTCTTTTACCCCTGGCAAGACCGATTTTCAACTTCACCAGACCATGACTATTATAGCATTCCAGAGGCACAATGGTCAATTTAGCCCCGGCCAGTTTTGTCTTGAGAGAAATGATTTCTTTTTTATGCAAAAGAAGTTTTCTTGTCCTTCTGGATTCATAACCCTCAGGACGCGCATAAGGATAAGGATATATCTCAGCATTTACCAGGTATATTTCGCTTCCCGCCATTTTCACAAATGATCCTTCAAGAGACATCTTGCCGCCTTTAACTGATTTCACTTCAGCTCCCAAAAGATGTATACCCGCTTCAAAGGACTCCAAAATCTGATAATCATGGTAAGCGCGCCTGTTTATAATTTTCATAATTCAAATTGAAACGTAAAGGGAATTACCGCAGAGATTATTTTATATCAATTGCGTATATTTTGCTGCTAATGAGGACAAAAATCTTTTTTTCTTGTTCGGAAACAACCAGATCTGAAGCATCCTTAAAACCATCCCACTGATACTGTGACTGATAAACACCGGTTTTATCAAAAACCATTATCCGGGAAAGGGATTTATCCAGAAGATAAATATTTTGCTGGTCGTCTCCAGTCGACACAGATGCTATATTCTCAATCTTGTCAGAAATGCCTGAAAAAGCAAATGGGGTTATTTGTCCGCCTGTAAATTTTAATAAATTATCTGCAGTCAAAACCCAGACTGAACCGTCTATTACCATTTTAGTCGATCCTGACAAATCTATTTTAGTATCAGAATTCAAATACGAAACTATCGGGGAAAAACCTGTATCTGTGGCAATATATTTCCATATAGTGTTGTGAGTAACATCAAGAAGATAAATATTTCCGCCAAAAGCTGCCATTGACACGATGTTACCCCATTTGTCGTCATGTTTTATTATCACCCGGGCATTACTACTTTGACTGTCCACCTGAACAACCCCATCGCTGTTTAAGATATATATGTCATTTCCGTGCATATCAATTGTTTTTGCATCTTTTACCGTATCCGGCCCAGCAACAATCTGTCCTTTTTTTGTTGAGGTAACAAGAGTGTAAACCACTTTATTTGATGTATCCAAAATTGCCTTCGTATCCTTATATTCTGCAATGTCACTTCCATTCCCTCCGGTCTTCAGAAGAGTCAAGTCATAAAAAGGGGACGCATCAGTAAGTTTGTATATTTTATAAGCTGCCATCTCCTCTTCTGATACTTTCCCCAACCAGGAGTTTATATCTTTATATTCCTTACTGTTTTTGGGAAATTGGGAAAGCAAACCTGAGAGACTTAATTTACTGCTTGATAAAAGTTCTCTCGATCTTGTCGGATTCAAGTCGATTAGACTCACAGCTTCATCATACTGATGGGAAACCAAATCCATGACCTGCGTATAATTCTCTTCCTTTTTAGTATTGACTGCATGGTTAATATTCAGAAAAATACTTGATAAAAGAAGTACCACTAAAACTGCAGCTATAGTCAAAAGGGTTCTTTTGGACTTTACATCTTCATAAGTCTCAAAACTCTCTGTTCCTCTGAATATATTTTTTATATTTCTCAGATAATGGGCAAGCTTTTCTTTTCCACTGCTTTTTATCACTGAAAACGTATCTAATACGCTCTTTTTCTCAGCACCCTCTGAAATTGTTATAAAAAGTGCCGACATTCCCGATATTTCAGGCTTATCAAGAATGACTGTCGCCACAGTTTCTACTGCTTCATCCGGGTCAGTTGAGTCAAAAATCTGCTCTCTTAGGTCGTGGTCAAAAATATGACTGAACGTTTCTGAAATAAATAGCAACCTGTCTCCATTTTTTATGATTCCTGACGAGCTTGCTCCGCTATCCAAAATTTTACCCGCCTTAGACCCTCTCTCCATCCAAACAATACCATGTCCTACACTACATAAGTACAGTACTCCTTCGGACGTCAACATGCCCAATACCGCCGCAGTCACCTTACTATTTTCCTTATATGGTTCAAGCAGGCTTTCTACAGATTTCAAATTCCAGCTTTTTATGTCAACTGAACGGCTCAGAATATCATCCAATATTGCTTTTCCCCTTTTGGCAGCTAACTCTAGTGACGTAGCGGAACGGTCAATATTTTCGGCCTGATCAGGTTCGTTTCCCGTAACATGAAGAATAATAAAAAGGCCGTTTTCATGAAAACACCCGCCCCAATGAGTTGCGTCGGAAGGAGAAGTAAACTTGGCAGACTTAGCAACAAAGGTCATACAGTCTACTTTTATTTAATCAATTTTTAAGTAAAAAGAATAGCCCACATGAATACAAAAAGAGAGAAAAGGAAATGGATTATAGCTATTCCGTAAATTGCAGGAGAAATATTTGCTTCAACAACACCAGTCATCAATTTTGTTTGCCTTACCACAACGATTGAAAACGCCAAGTGTAGAAAAAGGATAATGACAGCTACAGCTTTGATAAAGACTGCCGGAGCTGAAGTGATAAACGTTGCAAGTATCTGTTCTATATTCATTAGTGCGCTTCTCCCTCCTCTTCTTCAACCCCCATAATCTTATTTATTACCATTACCACTTTTTCGGGATGCGGTACTGCCAAAAACTGAAAAACCGCTTCCTTAGCAGCAGTTTGCACAAAGACGTCCCCGAAATCAAAAAATGATCTGATAAATCCTCCTGTACGCATGGTGACATCTTCCACTCTTGCAACTCTCGTTTCTGCAAATTTTTTGTTGAGTAAATTTATAAAATCTATATCCACGATTCTTTCATTAGTGACTATTGATACGGTAAAATACCAAAGAAGAAAATTCACAAGGAAATAACTGAATGTCAGTAGATACCATGCTAGAATAAAAAGACTTATCCAAGAAGCGGGAGTCGTTTCGGGTAAAGTACCGCTCAATTTTAACATTGGAAGTAATATAAACGGCAAAAAAAGTAAAACAGCGCTTATTAATACCCAACCGATATTGGTAAGCCAATGCTTACGCAATAAAAGCATGATCGTTTCTCCGGGTTCCTGGGTCTCAAATCTCACCCCATCAGGCATAAACATATATGAGGAAAAAAGTCTCCCCAAATACGAAAACTTGTTCTTAGGGTTTTCTACAGTATTAATCGGAATATCAGCCGGTGATGAAACAGGGTTTGTGGGAGGAGATTGAGAAACAAAAATGTCTGGCATTTCTACCTCTTTTCAATATTATATAACGGACCTACAATCTGAATATTGGCAGGAGCGCGAAGATTAAAATAGTTCTTGAAATCACTTCCGTCAAAAGTATTGGATCCTGCATCCCCGGAAACAGTCACTCCTGTTACCCTACCCGATCCAAAATCTGCGCTAACTGATACATCTGAAATAGTGTTATAAGATGATCCTCCCCGACTTTGCAATTCCTGTTTCACGCGATTTGTATCCCAAGTATCGGTACCGGCGGGATTTGGTTTGTCAGTCTGATAAAGATGTTCCGCGGTTCCCGAATCTCTTTTTACGAGCATAAGAGCGTTTACGATGTCTGCCAATTCATCGGGTTTTAACCAGGCAGTCTTATTATATTCTGAACGCGATCCCCAGTCACAGTAAAACCAAGGAGAATCTTTATCGTAAGAAGTATTTTGCAAATCTGAAAAACTGCCTACATTTCCTGTGGCGTCGCGTGCATTCTTTGTCCATGAGGTATTATTCCATCCGACATCCCCTGAGCTAAAGACGTATCCGCCATGCGTTGATGAAAACCAGGCTTTAATAGGGTTGCCTCCCTGAATCATCACTTTTCCACGTGTGGCATCAACTGCCGCATCCCAGTTTCCTCCTTTGTCTTGAGACTGAAATACTTGACAACTTTCCGATGTGCAAATAGAACCCGATCCGTTATTGGTATAAGCCAGAGCATAAGATCTTGCAGCAATCGCCTGGGCTTTCAACGCTTCCATACCGCCACTGTCTCCCCACGAATTTGGCACTTCGTAAACCCTCTTCACATAATCTTCAAGATTATAGCTGCCGTAACCGTCAACATTAATCTTAGTATTAGTATCCCAATCTTTATAACCGTCAAAATTATAGTAAGAATGAAGTATCTGGTCATATCCCTGACCCGCTCTTGCCCTCCCATAGGCTCCCCACTGATTGAGTCCAACCCTATTTGGCACACCATAGGTAAAGACAGCAAATTTCGGAGAAAATCCCGGGTCGCGCCCATTAGTAAGGTCACTGTCACACCGACCCATCGAAGCTGCAGAAAGTGGAATATTTAAGCTTGCGAGCCTTTGTGCCAATATTTGCTGTTGGCGGGCTGTCAACTGGGCTATTTGCGAAGTCAAATCTGCCTGGTATTTTTTGGCGCCTGTAATAACTGTCTGAAGTGTTGCTGCTTGCTTGTCGGTCTCTTCCTTAACTTGTGCCAAACTCATCTTCTCTTCCTCGAGATTCTTTTTCTTTACCTCAAGATCCTGTACATAAAGTACTACCTGTATAATTGCATCTCTGTCATCCTCCATCAATTTCCTCTGATAACCAAACTCTCTGACAGATTGTGACAGATTGTTATTTAAGAAAATAAAAAGTCCGCTTCCTCCAAAATATGAGGATGTTTTATAAAGTGCACGCACCTTTTTGCCTAGAAGATCTTGAGCTAAAACTAACAACTTATCACCCTCATCCACTTCTTTTTGTTTCTGTTCAACATCTGTCTCAATTGCAGCTATTTTTTGTTTAATGTCAGCCAGATTAGTCTGCAATTGGTCAAGATTTTTTTCCAAAGGGGTTGTTGCGGCAATAGATGACTGTAAAGCACGGTTCAAATCGCCAATCTGCTTTGTTAATTGATCAAAACATGTCTGATTACAATCATCGGCAATTACTGGATGTAATGCTGTAAATAAAAAGGGAAAAAGAAACACAACAATTAAAAAGAAACCCGCTGTGAATAAGACTAATTTTCTGATCCTCTTGTCTGAATGAAACAGCAAGAAAAACTTCTTTTGATTATTATTTGAAGGTCTAAGAAACATATCATGAATAGTTAAAGAGGTATAGGACAATTATACAACCAAAATGGTGTATACGGGTGTAATATTTGACCATCTCTTGAATTCCACCCTCCATTTGCTACACTAAATTCAATGCCCAACAAAATACTTATATTTTTATTTATTTTTTTAATTGCTCTTTTATTTAGGGTAAACCAGGCAAAAGCTCAAGACGCAACGCCTACTGATCAGCCTTCTTGTGATCTCTGCGGTTGGTGTAACCCGGCGTTTAATCCCAAACCTCCCAACTGGGACCAGTGCCACACATGTCTTTATGACCTGAACGGAAATGAGCAAAAAGGTACTTACTATACAGTCTTAGGATGCCTTTCCACTAAACCTGAATTTTTTGTCAAATCAATACTCTCCATTGTTTTTGGAGTCTCGGGAGGGATTGCTTTTCTGGCAGTTCTTGCAGGCAGCGCAACCGTTCTTACCTCCTCTGGCGACCCTGAACGTCTTAGAAACGGGAAGGATATGATTTTTTCTTCAATTGTAGGAATCCTACTCATACTATTTTCCGTATTTCTCTTACATTTTGTTGGTTTTGATATCTTTAGAATTCCAGGATTCAGTTAGACTTACAAATTGAATTACGCCTTTTGATTTAGCAATAACATGCGAAATACAGTCAAAGCAGCCGTCTGCCTCATTTTTTTAACATTTTTTTTCTTTTCTTCAGTCACAAAAACAAGTGCCGCTGCAGACTGCAATTTGATAGTAAATCCTAGACCACCATTGACTGCTCCCGTAAACAGTATTTCACTAAAATTTGACGGAGCTATTGTCAAACAGGAGCTGTCAAAATATCCCTCGGGAGGACAACTGGTCTTTTCTTTCCCTGAAAATGTCGCGTGTGGAAACCCTGTAGTATCTGACCCGAGCAATCCCGTATTCTCAACAAACAACAATGGAATTTGCGGACCATTCCTTACAAGCCCAGGCACCCACTCTGTTGAATTAATATATAAATTAGCCAATCAGAATATACAAATATGCAATATCAGCACAATTACTATAAATGCCCTAAATCCTACATGTAAAATCGAGGCAAATTACACAGGTTTGGGTGATGTTGATGATGCTACATGGAAAGTGGCTATGTCTGATATAAAAAATGCTAGTTTCTTTGTACCCATACCTGGACTTTCGATATCTATACCAAATCCGCTTAGAGTGACTATTGACGGCAATCAAGTAGCCGTAGAAACTCCCGCCTCAACAATTGAAGAACCTATTCCCATAAAACTGAGAACTGCGGGACAACATAATGCATCGGTATACCAACTTGAAATTGATCCTACCGCAACTGCAGTATCAATTGCGTCTTTTGGTGTTATGAATGCCACTATACGATTTTTAATTGATCACGATTTACTTGTTTACAAAAATGCACAGCAGATGTGCTCCACCACGTTTGAAATAGCGCCAAAAGGCGCAACACCAAATCCCACCTCTACCCCTATACCCACCCCAACCATCCCGTCTTTCTGCTCACTTTCCCCCTGCAATACGGGAACATGCTCCAATGGCTGTAGTACATGCCCTGGTTGCCCTGGAGCAATACGTCCCACCGTTGCTTTTGTTCCCGACATTAAACCTCTTTGCGACCAATTGGACCCGCAATATCAAAGTAAGTGTTCTGCCTGTTTGGCCAGTGGCAGAAAAATGTGGACAGCTATCGGCTGTATACCGCTGGATTTCACCGCCCTTATAAGAGATTATGTATTCACTACAGGGGTAGGAATGGCTGGTGGCATATCTTTCCTATATTTTATATATGGTGCCTTTATGATATTGACGTCTGCCGGAAATGCGGAACAGATTGAGGAAGCCCGTCAGATAATTATTTCATCATTATCAGGATTATTCCTCATAATATTCTCCGTATTTTTATTAAAGTTCATTGGAGTCGACATCTTCAAAATACCAGGATTTGGATAATTGAGATGGTACTGATTTTAATATAATATTGAATTATGAAAATTGCTCAAATATTAAATCTTCCCGGTGGACAGCAAATAGTAGGGCCTTTACCGGCTGATAGATTTCCGAACTTAGCATCTGTTGTCACGCAGGCCACAAATCGGATTGTTTTTCCGGTTGCAGGGGTCTTTCTTTTATTATACTTAGTTTGGGGCGGTTTTGATTTCCTCACTTCAATGGGCGATCCTAAAAAGGCGGAGTCGGGAAAAAATAAAATTACAAATGCCTTATTGGGTTTTATTCTCATATTTGTGGCGTACTGGATAGTCCAAATAGCGCAATTTATCTTAAAAATACAGTAGGAAAATTTAGGGAAAACAAGAGTTAAAAAGTATTTCCGCTAGGGTAATATATCATTTCCGAAAAATGCAGGGGAAGAAGCATCTGGTATCACTCTAACCAAACCAAGGTTTGCATTATCCTCAAGAGTAAAAAGAGAAATTTGCCAGGTAGGAATGGCGCTGGAAAAAGTGTTCACTCTGTTCCCCAATAACCGCAGGCTATCCACCATAATATCCGTTTGGTAGAGCATAAAAGGCGCTATAGCCGTAAATGAATTATCCTGCAAATTATACTTTCCTACTAAAGGTAAATTTGTAATATAGTGATAACCGACAAGTAAATTATTGCTATCCGGCATAAAGACCGCATAAGGGATAAAACCCTTTTCCAGAGTTGACTGAGGCAAATTGGTTGTTCCCATATCTATTTTTGCCGGCTGTGGGGGAATCCGCTTATTATTAGTCCCATCAATATTAATTGTATATAAATCGCTTTTACTATTATCCCCAATACTATAAAGGAGTTTTTTATGATCCGGACTTAAATTCATATGCATAACTTTCGGATTATCAACAATAAGACTGGCAGAATTTGAAGCCAAATCATAAGCTGTTATCCCGTCACTACCAGAAAAAAGTATAGTTTTAGGATTAGGCCATACTATTTGTTTTATTTCCTCACTACGTCCAACAATATTTTCTCCTGAGGAAGAGGATGTCAAACTGTATAAATTCAGATTATAAAAAGTACCATGGGATAATACAGACATCTGTGACTCATCAGGAGACCAGGCATAATCAATCACTTCATTAACTTTTCCTTCTTCAAATGGTTTTATTTCAAATGTGCGTTTATTGCTCCTTTTATATATCATAATTGCAGAGGGAGTCGCAGACGTTGTTTTCTCCCTCCAAGCCAGGAAATTTCCATCCGGTGACCAGGAAAGCATATCTGCTGCGGGAATATCATTTTTGACTAAAAGTGAATAAGTGGCAAGATCGCTATTGTAAATATCACCGTCTCGTATAAAAGACAACCTTCCGATTTTTACCGGTGTCACTAAATTTGCTGACAAGGATGAGGTAGATGGTGAAACCATAGGTATGGTAGGAGCGATAAACGGAGTAGCTGTCGGACGCAAAGTAGGGGTTGGTACAGTTTGCTGTTTACCTGATTTTCCCACAGATAATACCAACATACCCGAGAATAAAACCATCAAGATTACAACTATCAGCACAAATGGAAGAAGTTTCTTGAAGGGCGAATTATCAGGCATCTGTTGGGAATAACCGGGAGGTACCGATGGAGGACCGGATTGTGCAATTGGCGCAGAGCCGGGTGTAAATGCAGTATTTTGATCCATTAAAAATCAATTATATCATCTCTTTTAAGAGATATACGCGCTTATTTTCTCTGGCCCCACTCTTTAATTGCTTTTTCGTATGATGATGGACTGCTTATGTCTACCCATTTTCCTCCAAAAAGAAAACCAGACAACTGTTCCTTTGTTGCCAACTCAGGAAAAATATTTTCCAAAAGTGAAAATTCTTTTTGGGGTATATACTTAAAAATATCTTTATCAAAAAGATAGACGCCGCAGCTTATCAGTTGGGAAGTATGCATACCTTTTTGCGGTTTCTCCACAAATTTAGTGATTTTGGTTCCTTGCATCACCACTTCGCCGAATCTTGAAGGGTCAGCTACTGATGTAAGTGCAATTGTGGCTATTGTATTCTGCTCTTTATGAAAGAGTATGAAATCGGACAACTGTATATCAATAAGTATATCTCCGTGTACCACTAGAAATGTATCGCCAGTAATATATTTTTTAGCTAAATTAAGAGCTCCACCCGTACCCGCTTCCTTTTCTTCCTCCACGTACCTTATACTAACACCATATTTTTTACCGTCTCCGAAATGTTCTTTTACTTTACCTCCAAGATGTCCAATGGAAAAAATCAGGTTTCTTATCTCATACTGACGCAAAAGTTCAACGACATATTCCAAAATCGGCTTTCCCCCCACAGGAAAAAGACCTTTAGGCATCTCGAAAGTAAATGGCCGCATGTTAAGACCGTTTCCTCCAGCCAATATCACTGCTTGGTTTATTTTTGGCGTCAGGCTTTGGGTGATAAGATATTCTATTGCGTGAGAACGATTACGTATTCTGGTTCCGTCAATAAATTTATCCACCTGTGACAAAACGGTTTTTTTCAAAGTAATCGTAAGACGTTCTCTATCCATAAATTATCGCTTTACAGTAAAACCTTCTATCTCTATTTATTATACATTACAAAGGTAAAAAACTCATAACTCCTGCATGGAATTCCCAGTTCTTACACTCTTGATGATAAAATTACTTCCCAAAACGCCTCATTCTTCCAGAATAATCAGTGATTGCTTTCATAAACTCTTCAGGTGTAAAAACTGGCCAATAAGCATCTGTAAAATAAAGCTCAGCATATTCCATTTGCCATAAAAGAAAACCGGACAATCTTTTTTCTCCACCGGTTCTTATTAGCAAATCAGGGTCCGGCTGACCGGCAGTATCTAAATATTTCCCAAATTCTTCCTTTGTCAGTTTTGACTTTGATTTCCCGGATTTAATCTGCCATTTTTCAATAGCGCGGATGATTTCATCTCTTCCGCCATAACTGAGCGCAATATTTACTGTAATCCTAGTATTATCTTTTGTTTTTTCCATCCATTTGGCAGTTTTACTCTGTATATCCTCTGGAAACATTGTTATATTACCTATGACGTTGACCTTGACATTTTTCTTATGGAAATTATCCACCTTTTTATTTAACTGACGCCTATATAAATTCATCAGGAATGACACCTCACGTTTTGTTCTGTGCCAATTTTCAGTGGAAAACGCCCAAAAAGTAAGATATTTTATGCCGAGCTCTATTGCCTTATCTACAATAGGCTCAATTTTTTCTTCACCGATTCGATGACCTTCAAATGATGGCAAACCTTTCTCCTTTGCCCAACGGCGGTTTCCATCCATAATGATAGCTACATGCCTTGGTATATGAAATTTCTCAGAATCTGCCATATTAAAAAAGATGTTTTTTTACTAACCTTGCTCCTTCTGCCGGATAATTAATAATTATATTTCTTACGATATCTAAACTTTTCAGTTTAACCATAACTCTTTCTATATCATCCTTCTTGCAAATTAGATGAATATCCTGCCCGGTATTTACCGTAAAATAGACCTGCAATCCCTCTTTGCGCCATTTTTCCACTAATTTCATCATTTGTAAAGTTGCCGGCTGCCAGTATATTAAGGGTGGATCTGAAGTCAACATAACAGCATGCATTTCTAATGCTTCCTTTTCGATAAGATTACCAAAAGCTAAAAAATTTCTTTCGGAGATAGCGTTTTTACATTCTTTGATTTTCTCATTAATCAGATCCAACCTGGTCTTGAAAAAAGGACTCGTACCTGCAAGTTTTTGGCCCTGTGTAGTAGGTATATCCTTTTTATTTTGGGAAACAATGACAACAACATCTGCAATCTGCCACCAATTTGAGGGGTACAAAGAAAACGCGTATGAACTTTTACCGTCTATTCCTTTCTCCCACTCTACAAAACCGTCAGGTATTGACCGACAGGCAGACCCAGATGCTAACCTAGCTAATACTGACAACTTTTTTTCCGGCAATTCCAAACCTGCAGCTTTAGAAGCAGATACAGTCAAAGTGGCAAATCCTGAAGCTGATGAGGAAAGACCAGTAGAAGACGGAAAATTATTCCTGCTAACAACTCTTGCCCTGTCGTCAATCTTGGCTAAATTTCTTATCCTATCCAAATGATCAACAATACGCTCTGTTTCTCTATCATTCTTTTGCCCATCAATCTCAATATCATCTCTTTCGTATTTTATTGAAAATTCCACAGTAGTCACAGTGTGCATCCCGCTTAAATTCATGGAAATGCTACTGTTTGTAGGCAACCGTGAAATTTCATCAATTCTCCCCCAATATTTGATAAAAGCGATATTTGATGGTGCAAGTGCAGTTGCTTTCATATAGCTTTTACCCCTTCTCCGATGCCGACGTTTATATCCAAAACAATTCCCCCGGCTTTTTCAATATTTGTCTTTATTTTATCAGTTGCTATTCTATCCGTTAAAACTATTATACAATCTCCTCCTCCTGCTCCTGATATTTTTGCTCCCAGCCCTCCGGAATCAAGAGATATTTTCACTAGTTTATCAATTACTCCATTACTTACGCCAAGCCCGACCAATAATTTTTGATTATCGTTCATCAATTTTCCCACAACTTCCCATTTTTTTTCTTTCAATGCCCTTTCCGCTCTCAATGCTATTTTTCCGATTTCTGAGAGTATTTTTTCCGTCATTTTAGGATTTTTTAATTTTTCTTGGGCTACTTTTTTTACCATATCTACTGTTTTTGATTTTCTACCGGTAAAAACCGTTAAAAAAGGCAGCTTTCCCTTACTTAAATAAACCGTCTTTTTTGTTTTCCCGTCAAAAAGTATGGTACCGCCGTAGATACTGCTGGCCAAATCAAATCCAGACGCTTTTCCCTTTTGTACTTTTAATACACCCTCGTATGAGATGTTAAAAAGTTTCTTCTTACTTAATGGTATATTAAAAAGTTTGCCTAACATTTTTACAGTCGCCACAGAAATAGCTGCTGATGAACCAAGCCCATACCGGCCTAATGTGCTTTTTGAGGAAATAAAAATTTTTTCTTTCTTTCCATATTTTCTCCTGAAAACACTTATCATACGTCTTATAAAACTATCACTGTAATCAGCTATATCAAATTTATCATCTCTTTCATCAATAATTTTCCCTTTAATCTCTATATATTTATCCAAGGCTGAGACAATGCAGGGATGACCATAAATTACGGCATGCTCGCCAAAAAGCATCAGTTTACCAGGGGCAACAACAGTCAATACTTCAGAGTTCATAAGACTAATTCTTTTGTTCTACCCTTATACCTTCTTCTCCTAATTTTACGGGTAAAAGAGACGTAGAATATTTTTGTGCAATTTTTTGTAACACTGACTTGTTATGTAGAAAACAAAGAATCATGCCGCTTCCTTCTTTTTTTCCACCGGCTCCGCAAATTTTTCCTGCACCACCAGAAACTTCTATTTCTCTAATTATTTTATATGCTTTCGCCCCAACCACACCCATTTTTTCCAGATTTCTCTCTCCGCATTTCAATGCTTCAATCATCTCGCTCTTATTATCTTTTCGGAAAGAAAGTAAAAGTTTTTTTGTCTGTAACTCCTGATCGGAAAAAACAGACTCCATCATCCCTTTTCTTCTTTTATATAGTAAACTTACGAACTCAACCATCTCTTTTGTAGACTCTTTTGGCCGGCCCGAGTCAATAAGAAAGAATGACGGAATTTTGTATGGAGACAAAGGTAAACTCCAAATTGATTTGAGAAAGTCAAACTCCTTTCTATACCAAACCAACCCGCCAAAAACGACTGTAGTATTATCCGCTCCCGATGGGTTTCCATGAGCCATCTTCTCTACCTCAAACGCCAACTCATTTATCCTGACGGGATTCCAAATATTTTTGACACCCTTCATAAGAGCACCAATAACTGATGCGGAAAGAGCGGCTGATGAACCAAGACCGGAACCTGTGGAAATATTGGAGGAAACATTGATCTCTAGCGGTGGAAATTTCTTTATAACAAAAGCTTTTCTAAAAACAGAAATACATTCAAGAATTAATTTTCCGCCTTCGGAGGTTTTTATTCTCACACCAGTATCTGTTGTCCCCTGATATGAATCTAATCTTTTGACTTTAACATACAACCTTTTATCTATTGCAGCTAGAAGAGCCGGTTTACCGTAGACAACAGCGTGCTCTCCAAGTAGATGAATTTTCCCGGGTGACGATACGATTACAGACATTGTTTATGAAGTCTCATACGGGTTTGAACTTAATACCGTATGGTATCACTCCTTCTTCACCGGGATCTCTTGTTTTCCTTAAAACAGCTTTCACCTTCTGTCCTGTTTTCAAGCTATTTTCACTAAAATCGACAAGTTGAGCTATATAACTTTTACCTGATTCCAGCTTAACCACAACAATCACATATGGGGCTTGTGAGGAAAATCCCACTGGAGGAACATGTACTTTAGTCCAGGAAACTATTGTTCCATAAAGCCCTAATATTTTTTGAATTTTTTTCTGATTGCGCCAAACTTTGACTGGACTGATCATTATATACACCTTAAGATACTAAAATCTCTATTAAATTGGTACCAGCTCTAACCCTTCAATATGTTCACTACCGCTGTGGCTCCACTACCACCAACGTTATGGGTCAAACCCAACTTGGCCCCTTTTACCTGTTTCTTGCCAGCGATTCCTTTAAGTTGTCTGTAGATTTCTACCACCTGCTTTACTCCTGTTGCGCCAACAGGATGCCCGCAAGCCTTTAACCCCCCAGAAGTGTTTACAACTGGCCGTCCGCCTAATCTAGTCTGTCCTAATCTAACGGCTCTTGCCGCTTTTCCCTTTCCAAAAAATCCAAGATCCTCCATCGCTATAATTTCTGCAATAGTAAAACAGTCATGAACTTCTGCCACATCTATTTCACTAGGTCCGACACCGGACATCTTATAAGCTTTTCTGGCCGCTTCCTTTGCTGCATAAATTGTGGTCAAATCATCTCTTTCGGCCAAACCCAGTGAGTCAGTCGCCACGGAAGACCCGACAATAAATACGTTTTTACCTGTCTTTTTAATTTTTGAGGAAAGTATGACTGCGGCTGCACCGTCTGAGATAGGAGAACAATCAAGCAGTTTCAATGGAGAGGAAACTACCGGGCTTTCCATCACTTTTTCCATTGTAACTGGAAAAGTGAACTGTGCGTGAGAGTTTAAGGACGCGTGGTAATGATTTTTTACAGCGACTGCGGCCATATCTTCCTCTGTTGTGCCATACTTTTCCATATGCGCCCTGGCCATAAGCGCATATAATGAAGGAAAACTGGCCCCGGCATCTCTTTCAGGATCAGAACCAGCGCCCATAAGAGCTTCAGCCACCTCTTCAGGTTTGAAATCTGTCATTTTCTCTATTCCCAAAACTAAAACATTTTCATAAATACCGGAAGATACTGCTGTCACTCCTGCATGAATCGCCAGACCTCCTGAAGCACATGCTCCTTCAATTTTCATAGCTGGTACGTGCAATCCTAATTCTTCCGCAAAAAATGCCCCAAGGTGATCCTGTCCACCCAACGTCCCTGAAAGCATATTACCTACATATATCGCTTCTATATCCGACAGAGAAATTCCCTTAGAATCATCAAGCGCCTCATTAACAGCCTCCACTACAAGATCCCTGGGGGAACGACTCCATAATTCTCCAAATTTTGTAGTGGCGGCTCCCAAAACAGATATTTTCATAAGTTTATATTTTCTTTGTAAACCGGAGATATTCGGGATAAGAAATATATTTCTTATTCGACAGTGACTGCAGAAACGCATTTTTTCCAGTTTCCTTTTTAATAATGTTTTCAGTCGCCTCAAAAACAAAAGCGTCGGATCCTGCACCTGATCCATAAGAAACCATAAAAATCTTCTCATTTGGCTTGGCAATATCAAGAACTGCACTCAAACCCAAAAGAGAGGAAGCAGTGTAAGGATTACCTATTTTATCCACAATAAGAGAAGGGACTATTTTCTCTGGAGTAAATCCTAATCTCTTAGCTACCTGTCTGGGAAATTTACCGTTTGGCATATGGAAAATACAGTAATCAAAATCTTCCGGCCCCATTTTTAGTTTTGATAAAAGCTCTCTAGCTGCTCCCTCAACATGATAAAAATAAGCAGGTTCACCAGTAAATCTGCCCCCGTGGCTGGGAAAACGCACACCATCCCTCCGCCAGAAATCCGGCGTATCGGAAGAAAAAGAGGAAAAAGCTACCAGTTTAGCTATAGATTGATTATTGTTTCTGCCTAGTACAAAAGCGGCTGATGCGGCAGCAGCGGTATACTCCAATACATCGTGAGGTTTTGATTGAGCCGTATCACTTCCAATTGTCAAACCGTAAGATGCAACACCTGACTCTATCAACCCCGCAATCGATATCATACCCGCAGTTGCAGCTTTACAGGCAAATTCCAGATCTGCCGCCAGATAGCTTTTTTTAAAACCAAGAAATTCGCTAACTATTGTAGAAGTGGGATTAACCGCATAAGGATGGCTTTCTGAACCAACAAAACATATATCAATTTTTTCTGGTTTAACACCGGCATGCTTTAACGCTGCAACGGCAGATTCGTAAGCAAGGGTCACTGCGTCTTCATCAAAACCAGCAACAGACTTTTCACTATTACCTAAAGATTTCTCAACATCATCTGAATCTTTCCCCCAGACTGAAGCGATCTCAGATACTTTTATCCTGTATTGAGGAACATATATACCGTATCCTAATATGCCAACATCCATAATTATTAAGAGGTAAATTACATCTTTTTTTTAACTTTTCCTCTTCCCAACCTTTCATGTGTTTTTGCCAAGCTTCCTTCAGCCAAAGATGCCAAAAGGGATAATTCCCCGGCTAGAACGCTTGCCCCAATTATTTCTGCAATCTTCTCTCCGTTGCTGCCTTTATCTCCACCTGCCAGTCCCATAAGTTCCAACATTTTCTTCTGTGATGGTAAATTAGTACCGCCGCCTATTGTTCCAACGGGCAAATCCGGCAGAAATGCCGATATATAAAGACTGTTATTATCAACTATTTCTGTCGTACAAATTCCCAGACTTCCTTCAACCACATGTGCCGCATCCTGACCTGTGGCAATAAAAATTGCAGCAATAACATTGGCAAAATGGGCATTAAACCCCAAAGATCCTGAAAGGGCCGAACCCACCAAATTCTTACTTACCGACACATCATGTATGGCAGACGGAGTCGTCTTTAATACTTCCTTAATAGTACTTTCTTTCAAAACAGCCTCTGACCAAACCTTTCTACCACGGCCCGAGATAAAATTTAACCAAGCCGGTTTTTTATCAATATCATAATTTCCTGCGAGTGATGTACATTTAACCTTCATCCTATCTTCTATAAATGAAACTAACTCTTGTGTGGCTATTGTTATCATATTCATCCCCATGGCGTCTTGAGTATCGTAATAAAATCTCATATATATATTCCTGCCTGATATCTGGAAATCAACCTTTATAAGGGCAATATGAGATGATGTTGAGACAACTATCTTCTGCAACTGGGCAAACTCATCTTTGACCCATTGTTTCAGATGCAGACCCTGTGCCAAACCGCTTGTTCTGAAGACTGGACCACGTGTTATACCAATATTTTCAGTATAAACTGAAACACCTCCGTTTTGATTTATCGCTTTACAACCGCGGTTAACTGATGCAACCAAAGCTCCTTCAGTAGTTGCAAGCGGAATATAAATTTCTCCTGAAGCTGATTTACCATTCAATAGAATCGGTCCAGCTACACCTACCGGTACATGAACTACCCCTATCATGTTTTCACAGTTTCTTTCCTGAGCAACTTCAAAACCGTCAGGAAAGTTTTCGTTTGGGAAAAAGGAAATTCCGATTTTCTTTTCTAAAAATTTTCTTCTCTCCTGAATAGTTTTTAAGTCACGTAATCTCATAAACCACACTATATCACTAACTAAATAAATGGGACTCTAAAAATTCCCAGCTTATACATCAACACCGAATAAACCACAAGTAGAGGCAATATGACTACAGTCATAAAACCGATCCTTATAAGATCAAGCCTGAGGGCAAACCGCAAAGTTAAATAATATAATATTGCCTTCCAAAGAAAGACTGAGACTGAAAAAGCGATAAAGACAACGCTAAACAGCTTACCCAAAAAACTTAATGTTCTTGGAGGTGGAATAATTATATAAAGTAATGAAGTTGTAAAAAACCAAACTATTGTCGGGATAAGAGTGAAAGACCAAAGTTTATATACATCAATAAATCTACCGCTACTTCCAATAGTTTTCCCCAATATAAATATGACAAATAACATAGCTATAAATCCAATCGCGGCAGAGAGCAAAAGAAGATTCAATCTTAAAGTTAAAAGAAGAGGACTATGTATGCCAACCCTTAAAGCTGAAGCGAAAATAAAATAGGATATCACAAGAATAAAAATAAAACCGGTTTGGTATATTCCGGATTTTTCTCCCAAAAGCTTTCTGTAGGTCAGATATGGAGTGTTAAAACATCCAATTAGATTCTTTGTGAAAAAGAAAAGAAGACGGGCAAAGGTTAAAAAAAACACACCCATAACAGAAGTCAAAACCCGAATTGAAGCATGGAAGCAATTTTAACTAGAAATGTTCCGAATACCAAATAAAGTAAAGAAACCGATATAAAAGAAAGTATGATAGCGCTTTTCCAGGGATAATATTTTAAGAAAGGCACAAGTTTCTTATAAACAATAGTAAAATTTCCCATCTCCTGAGTAGGTATAGCTGCAACCTCATGCATTTTATCAACTAAAAGCTGATATGTTTTATCATTATCCATAAGTTATTTTTTATGAATAAGCCAACTCGAAAGCTCTTCGTGCACGGAAAAGTTGGCTTTCGGCGCTTTTGAAGGAAATTGATAGCTTTCTAGCGATTTCTTCAACTGAATAACCATAGACATATTTCAGTTTTAATATGAGACTGTACCGCGGGGCAATTTTTCTGAATGTAGCTATTATCTTCTGTTTCAGAAGTTGATCATCAAAATCATCCTCGGGACCGGACAATGTAGCTATAAGAGGCTCAATATCTGGGATATGAGAAAAGACAACATTTTTTATCTTTTTCTTTCTGTAATAATCAATCACCTTATGGTTGGCTATACTGCAAATGAATGTGAAAAGAGACGACCGGAAGGCAAAATCACGCAGCCCCTCAATGGTAGCCAAAAGAGTATCCTGCAAAATCTCCTCAGCATCTGCCTCATTTGATACTTTATTTTTAAGATACGCTCCAAGTCTTGGCTGATAATAAAGGTAAAAAAAACGCAGCGTTTTTTCGTTACCATGAAGAATACCATTTATTATTTCCTTTTCGCTCATCATATATTTGTCGGAAAATAATATAATTTCACTCAAAGATATAATATATAAGGTATATATTATAGATCTTTATATAAGAAGTTGACAAACTAGGAATATTCTGTCAAACCTAATATAAGAAGGTACAAAAGGCTACTTAGAAGGTTGAAAACATATATACAAAATACTAGACTAAAATTATGCGATTGGCACAGGTAGACATATCAAAAGTTTGGCAGTTGTCCGGTGAAAACGGAAACGGAGGTTTTAGTTCACTTTCTGATATTGTTTCCCATCTCTTACCCAACATATTACTGCTTGGCGGAATCATCTCCTTCGTAATTATAATAGTAGCCGGCATAGGAATGATTTCCGGTGCTGGAGGAGGAGATTCTCATGAGGCTGAAAGTAAAAAACAGGCACTAACCTATGCCATAATTGGACTTGTCACCATGTTTGGTGCATACTGGATATTGCAAATAATAAACTTCGTTACCCATGGATCGTTAAGTGGTCTTGGTTTTTAATATGATCATCATAAATTACATATTAGCTGCTTGTGATCCCGCAATAGGTTGTATCACCCCGCCAAGCTTTATACAGTCTGGAATAGACTCTACCGGTAAATTAACAGGTATGCTTATATTTCTAAACTCTCTGTTAAAGCTCGTGTTTATCATCGCTGGACTCTGGGGTTTTATAAATCTGATAATTGGTGGATTTGGATTTATGACAGCGGGGGGGGACTCAAAAGCGATAGGAAAATCATGGGAACGTATCTGGCAAACCTTTTTAGGACTACTCATTATCGTTTCTTCATTTCTTCTGGCTGCAATCATTGGCATGTTACTCTTCAAGAACCCAACTGCGATATTGCAGCCACAATTACAGCAGTAAGATAATACAGGTAAGATTATGAAAATCAAATTATTTATTATACTTTTTACTTTTTCATTACTTTTTGCTTATTCAGGGAAAATAGCTCAAGCACAAACCACAAACAGCAGTCAAGGACTTGGTTGCGGAGGAGGATTTGGGGTTATAGCCGATTTTCTTTGCCAGAACAACACTAAAGAGGATGTAGGGAATACATTAAACAAAGTCATAAGCGGTGTCATTGGTTTTTTAACCATGATTGCTGCGCTTTGGTTTATATTCCAGTTTATTACGGCAGGATTTCAGTGGATTTCAGCAGGTGGAGATAAAAACGACACGACGGCTGCTAGAGATAAGATTACCAATTCTCTTATCGGCCTTGTAATTGTTGTTATCGCTTGGGCAATAATCGGAGTGATTGGATCAATGCTTGGTCTAAGCATCTTAAATCCGGGAAGTGTTTTACAAAACCTTGGCATATGATTTATATCGATCCTATTGTCAACCCGGTAGTATCAGGAATTGCAAACGCAAACCCTGATAATGCAGGGAGTATCTTAGGTACCTTCATCTCCGGTCTGGTAGGACTAATCCTCGTATTTGCTTCAATCTGGACTTTATTTCAGCTGCTACAGGGAGGCCTGGAATGGATTTCCTCAGGAGGAGATAAAACTGGGGTGGAAAACGCGCGCAATAGAATCACCAATGCTCTCTTAGGTTTGTTTATTGTTTTTGCCGCCTGGACAATTTATCTAGTTATCCTGAGATTCTTGGGTATAGGCTCAATCGCTGGAGGTGGTTTCCAACTCAGTCTGCCTAAACTTTTATAATACATATTTTGTTAATAATGAAAAACTAAGTTCTCTCTTTGTTTGCTATAAATTTGTTACTAAAGAGCTTGACAAGCATTAAAAAACTATTCATAATACTGAAAGAAAGGCTAAAATCATGAAGAAGGCGATAAAATTAGCATTGGCAATCGGAATAGGAAGTATCGGCACTCTTATATTTTTCCCATCAATCGCACTTGCCCAGGTAAACATCAGTGTCTCCACACCTCCAAACTTGAAAATAGTTGATCCCGGCAAACTGATAGGAGGTATTATTGGTCTTATACTGGTTGTTTCCGCTCTGGCTGCGTTTATTTTCCTTATTTGGGGAGGATTTGGCTGGATCACCTCAGGAGGCGACAAAGCCGGAGTTGAGGCCGCTCAACACCGTATCCAAGCAGCTCTCCTGGGGCTATTTATTGTCTTTGCTGCATGGGCAATCATGCTTGTTGCCGGACAATTCCTAGGGTTTAACCTTCAGAATCTTAGCATCCCGACACCATTTTAATTTAATACCGATTTCTCTTCATGACTGATTGGTCAACATGTACTCTTAACATAGGTGGAGTAGATATCCCAACCTTCAAATGCTTAGAAGTGGTTTTTACTAGAATTCTGACAATTTCAATCAGTCTTGCTGTTTTGGCACTATTTATCATGTTAACTATTGGAGGCTTTAAGTTTCTCACCTCTGGAGGTGATCAAAAAGCCGCAGCTTCCGCGCAACAGACTATGACCTACGCTATCATTGGAATTGTCCTTTTTGCAGTTGCCTTTATAATATTCAAACTTATTGAAAGTTTTACCGGAGTCAACATTACCACTTTTACCATCCCCCAGTGAAGCTCCCTCGACCTTACGGTCAGGGAATCTGAATCATGCGTTTCGTCGGAGCGAAAACCTTTCCGAAGCGGAAAAATGTTTCTGCATCCCGCGGCCTAACGGTCGGAGAATTCCGCGAAGGCGGGTTAATCCAGCTTATGCTTCCTTGACATAACTGACAAAAAGAAGAATAATAAAGTTATGCTCAAGCTGCCTGATAAAATACTCCTTTTCGTTGTTCTATTTATATCCTCTGTTCTATTTCTCCTCATCCTACCAAAAAAGATTTCAGCGGCTGATAATCCATTCAATTTTTCTTTTGAAAAAATGCTCACTAATGAACAAAGCGCAGAAAATGTCGAAAAAAATACAGGCCAAACCGTGATTTTTTCTGATAGGGTAATAGGTTACAACACTTTTACATTACTGGGGAAGCTGACATGCGCTATCATGCCATGCCAGTCATCCAATTCAAATAATGGGCAAAGCAGTCTGGAAAACACGAGCGCTTTAGGGCTGATGGCACAAGCCATAGGAACATTATATGACCATCCGCCGGCTTCAGCTATCGCATATACACAAAACCTGTTGGCAAATTCCGGCTTTTTGGCTACAACCGCTAACGCTCAGGGCATTGGATTCTCAGGCCTTGTCCCTCTTTTACCGCTATGGCAGACTGCAAGGAATATAGCATATACCATACTGATTATTATCATGATCGCCATTGGTTTCATGATAATATTCCGTATGAAAATTGACCCTAAAACAGTTATCTCTATCCAGGCAGCCTTACCAAAAATTATAGTTACCCTGCTTCTAATCACATTTTCTTACCCGATTGCCGGTTTTTTTATCGATCTAATGTATCTGGCAATTGCAATAGTTATTCAACTTATGGCAAGCGCCGTTCCTAACAACCTTATAATTGGGGCGGGTTTTCTTAAAAACGTTGCCCAACAACAACAGGAATTTATGGGTGGCGGCTGGGCAGGTATCGGAAAACTCGCTTCAGCCGTTTTCTCTTTAGGACTTGTGCCGTCTTTTTTCCAACAGGCATTCTTCAGTTCTGGAACAAACTTACTGGGTTATGGTGCAATCACAATTATTATTGAAGCGATGCTTGCGATATTGGGCACTTTTACCGGAGGAGCCGGTCTTTTTCTAGCAGGAGCTCCGCTAGCCATCATTCTTTTTATTATTGGTCTTGGCCTTTTATTTACTTTTATCCGTATATTTTTCCTGTTACTAAACTCATATATCCAGTTATTATTGACTGTTATTATTGCTCCAATTTTACTCCTGCAGGAGGCTATACCCGGAAGATCCGCTTTTGGACAATGGATACAAAACATAATTGCCAATTTGATAGTCTTTCCGACTACAGTTGCGGTTATTTATTTCAGCTGGATATTCACGTCTATTGCCTGGAGCGGCAATCTCTGGAGTCCGCCGTTAATTCCTGCTGGAGGCGGAGAACTCAATCTCACTATACCGATTATAAATCAAAGCATACTGCATATTCGCGGCAACCCGCTTGCAATCGTAATTGGATTGGGAATTATATTTATGGCTCCCAGCATGATTGCTTCAGTCAAAAAACTCTTCCATCCGAAAGCTGCCATACCCGTTACTGCCGGTAGCGCTTTTGCACCAGTGACTGGAGCGGTAGGAACAGGTATGGGAGCTATGAGCCAATTCTACTATATGAAATCTATAATGGATATGATCTCAAAAAAAGGAGATGGACATCACTAGTG
>CAZFNL010000028.1:0-4546 GCA_964520615.1 uncultured Gammaproteobacteria bacterium | reverse complement strand
TCCGCATACTCTTTTTTAAGATCATCGCGTATTCTCTGCTCCGTTGATTTGAATATGTCCGGGTCGGTCAGGTAATGCTTTGAAGGATAGATTACTATACCCGATATATCATTGACAGTACCGAGTTCTTTTCCGCTGACCGGTTCAAATTTAACAATGGATTCGACAACTCCTTTACCGATTGTTACTCTGTATCCGTAATCCTCGTATGCAGGGTAAATATCCATATATGTTCCGCGCAATCTGAATGTTCCGCGCCTGAACTCGAATTCACTCCGTTCATATAGCAACTGGACCAGTCTGAGAGCAATTTGATCAAAATCAACCTGCATTCCTTTTTTAAGATCCATAGTAAACTTACCGTATTCTCGTGGAGATCCCAAATTGTATATGCATGAAACCGAAGCAACAACCACAACATCTTTTCTAGTCATGATATTGGTAGTTGCCTGAAGTCTCAGTTTGTCGATTAGGTCATTGATTTGCGCTTCCTTCTCGATATACGTATCGGTTTGCGGAATATATGCTTCGGGCTGGTAAAAATCATAGTAAGACACGAAATACGAGACTGAGTTTTTTGGAAAAAAATCCCTCATCTCCTGATATAACTGACCGGCTAAGGTCTTGTTGTGCGAGATAATCAAAGCGGGCATGTTTAAATCATTGATGATATTCGCCATGGTAAATGTTTTTCCCGATCCTGTCACACCAAGCAGAACCTGATTTTTCAGGCCAGACTGTATGCCTGTCGAAAGTTTTTTTATTGCCTGAGGTTGATCACCGGTTGGTTTGAATTCGGATTTTAGATTAAACATGGTTAACCAAAAATTATACTACATTTTATGTAATAGTTCCATTAATCAGAGAAATGAACGTAGATAAAAAGGACATCAGCTTTTAAGCTTCTTGATTTTATGGTATATATAATATATTGCCAGCAAAAAAATCCCTGCAATAATTGCATACTCGAATTTCTGATAGTACGGATGAAGCGAATTCCAATTCTTACCCAATACGTATCCCACATAAGCAAGTAATGCGGACCAAACCAATGAACCAAGAAGCGTAAATAACGTAAACCGCCAGAAATTCATCTTGGCTATACCGGCGGGAAGAGAAATAAATGTTCTTACTATCGGCAAGACACGGGAAAAAAAAGTAATCACTTCCCCGTATTTTCTATACCACCTCTCCGACCTATGGAATTCGTTCTCGCTGATAAGGAGATATTTTCCGTAGCTTTTGATGAGTTGCAAAACCACTTTTTTTTCTCCCCATCTACCCGACAAATATGCGAGCCATGAACCAATGAGGTTAGCCGAAGCACCAAACAGGATAACGAAATAGATATTTAATTTTCCTGTAGATGCAATGTAGCCTGCGAATGTCATGGTAATTTCCGACGGAATGGGAATAAGAGCCGATTCTGCGGTCATGAGAGCGAATATGCCCCAGTATCCTGTTGAAGATATTATTGATATAATAACATGCGTTGCAAAGGTAATTATCTGACCGATCATAAGCATATAAGATATCACATTAGGCAAATCGAGTCAATTATATGTTATATATAGTAGGAACGCCAATCGGCAATCTTGATGATATTTCTTTGAGACAGGCACGTACGCTGGCAATATCCGACATTATTCTTGCCGAGGATACGCGGTCTGCACGAATTCTGATACAGGGAATGCGGGAGCGATTCAGCGTAAATTTCAATCAGAATCAGAAAATTATTTCCTATTACAGGGAAATCGAATTCGACAAACTGCCCGATATCCTTGATTGGTTGAAAAACAATAAAACCGTCTCCTTGATCTCCGAGTCCGGCCTCCCGTTGTTTTCGGATCCCGGGCTTCTTTTAGTAAAGACTGTCATTCAGCAGCATATTCCGTTTACCGTCATACCCGGGCCGTCTTCGTTTGCAACAGCGGTTGTCCACGCGGGGTTCGGCAGTACAGACGTTCTGTTCGTCGGCTTTCTGCCCAAGAAGCGCAATAAAATAACATCGCTTTTTCGGAAATTAAGGGAAATCAAGCAGATATTGCCTGAAACCGTGCTGGTATTTTATGAATCTCCAAAACGCATCAATACCACGTTACAAATATTGGTCAATGATATACAGTGGAATCCTGATATGGCGATCTGTCGTGAAATGACCAAGCAATTCGAAGAAATACTCCGTGGAAAGGCAAAAGATTTTGTTGAACATCAATTTAAAGGTGAAATGTCGATCGTTATCACGTAAATATATATCTAAATTTAGCCCGTACTATTTGAACTTATCCTAACCTCATAGGTCGTTTAGCATGGTATGATACGCTCTGAGTATGTGTTTTTTTTGGTGAACCTCCATTGTCTTCTAGAAATTTATCCTTTCGATATTTTCTGATTTTAGTTTATCGAATTTAGAATCTTTAGTTATTATTTTGTTTATTCCCCAATCCTGCATATAGGTAACGTGAAAAGCATCTCTTGGCCTTAAAGTAAATTTCTTAATATTCTCTAAGGCTAATAAACACGAATTATTAAGGTTATTTTCAAACTGCCTGAGCCTAAATTGAGAATTACTTAATAAATACTCTATTGCCTGTTTCAATTCAGGGTAAAAATAAGCAACAGGAAAGCCTTTTTTGCTACCCTTCTTTATTTTTATTTTATTTTTTACTTCATGAACACCCATCATTAATTCATCGAGTGTCAAAGGAGAAAAATGCAGCGTGTTATTTTTAACTAAAAGATACGCTAAGAGTTTTTTGGAGGTTAAATGATCTTTGTGGTCATCGACAAAATAGGCAATTAAAAAATTTGCATCAAGGTAGATATTTTCATTTGCGGGTAAATTCATTTTTATTATCCTTCAATAACGCCATAAATCTTGTTTATATTAACCGGTCCTGCTTTTATTATTCCAGCAGTATTTATTAAAAGCAAAATGTGCTCGTAAGACAACTGATTAAATAAATCGTTACCTAATTCTTCCTGTAATTGAATAATCTTATCTCTTAATTCCACATTTCTTCCTTCACCGATTCTCTGGTTTTCTTCTGATTCATTGGTAAATACGATGTTGAAAGGTAATTGGTTATAAATATTATTTACTTCTTTCCATTCCGGTTCAAGCCACGAAAATGAGGCTTCATAAGAATTATGTATTAATGCTTCGGATCTTATATTTGAAACCGTTCCCATTTCATCTTGATTAAAAAAAGACACACCGCTATAGAAATTGCTGTTTAATAAACTATTTTTTGCAACTTCAAGACCGTTTATCGAAGCGGCACTGATTGTATTAAGCGTCAATGTGGTCATCATATTCTGGTAAATAACTTTTTAAATTCTTATTTAAATATTTTATAGTTGTTTCCGTAAAATCAGCAATATTTTGGTTAGATAAATCAAGAACTTTGTCGGGAATAGTATTAACATCAAACATAACTAACAAGATTTTATTGTCTTTATCTTTCTCGGGTAATCGCAATGCGTTTGCTCTAAACCAAATATTAACATCTGTTCCGTTTAAAGTAACTTTATTAAGAAATCCAATATTTAAATCATATGCTTCCTTTGTAAATTTTGAGTCGCTTATATAGGATTTTTTAATTATTTCGACGGCATCATTAACTTTAAACTGAATATTTAAAATAAAACCTATCCTAACTATTTTTGTTTTAAAAACATTAATAATCGAAGCGGATAGGGACGTTAGTTTATCTTGGTAATCTTTAATGAGAGTTGCCGGGTAATTTTTTTGAGATTTATCCTTTGAATCACTTTTAACAATAAAATCAATTCTTGAAGATTTAATTTCCAGTATATATTTATCATCTTTGCTCTTTAATATCATTCGCGGAAATTCCGATGGAGCGTCAGGAGGAACAGGAAGCATTATTGGATCACCATCAAAAATATTTCCGGTTTCTTTTATTAACTGGGCAGATAGACCTAATTTGTCTGAAAAGACTAACCCGGGTGTGAAAAAGGCTGTTTGGATGGTAAGATCAACTATTTTCATATTCATGTTATTATACTAAAAATATAGCAGAAATCTTATAATAAGTGTCAAGTATTTAAGTATCGTGCGTTCATTATTCAAAATTACACCAACTCAAATCACTGTCAACCACAATGTATTTAATGTAATCTTCCCCCATTTTATTCAAAGGAATTTTTAATCTCTCGGCAAGTTTTTCTAGTCCCTGTTCTGGTAACATTCCATTTAATTTTAATTGGCCAATAACTTCTTCCGGGGAACCCCTTTTTCTAAGAGCCTGTTTGAAAACTTTTAGTCATCATACTCCTTCTCAATTTTTAACAACATAACCCGTATCATCACCAGATGGACAAAGGCTTTTTCCGACGAACAGTCATATTCATAATCCTTGGAAAGCCTTCGATAGCGAGATAACCACGATAAGGTTCTCTCAACGATCCACCTCTTTGGCAAAACCTTGAACACGTGTTTATTGATGTCTGATCGTTTGACCACCTCACCGTCATAGCCAAGCTTTTCTTTTGCCCATCCGATTAATGTTCCTGCGTATCC
>CAZFNL010000027.1:0-2050 GCA_964520615.1 uncultured Gammaproteobacteria bacterium | reverse complement strand
GATACGCCCCCACCAGGATGTGTGCCTGCACCAACCAGCCAAAGACTCTCGATTGGTGTTTTGTATGGAAATCTGAATAGCGAGAGCATTCCCCCAACTCCGTTGGGGGTCTGATTCTGCAGTAATATACGCCTTCTCCTCCGGATTCTTCTGCCGGCGAGTGGCCGCGGTTTTGACAGCTCTTTCCTTAACCTCGCCAAAGTAGATCCGATTCTCTAATCCTATTCCTCAAATCAGTTCGCCAAACTGTTTTACCAACGCAGATTCAGGTCTTTCGTACCGTACCTATCCAAGAAATCTCCAAAAATTGCACGTATTTCGGCAGAAATGTTGCTTACCACAGTGAATTTGAAAGCGTTTTGAGGTTTTACGATGGTCACTGTCAAATTTATCAGGGATTTTTTGAGTAGTTTTACGTTCTTGTCGATAGGAATCTTCGCAGAAAGCAGTGTCAAACTTTCTATGGATTTTGCGAGGAAGGAGAGGAATACAATCCCGATTATCGCCTCTGTAGTCCAGTGTCTTATTGGTCCCATTTCAATCCCCTCTTTCAGGTCCCGTATGAACTTTTCCGCCTTGCCTCTGTCTTTGTATATAAGCAATACCTGTTCAGGACTCATGTCTACCGAACTTTCCAGTATGAAAAACCCTTCAAGACCCGTAATATACGGGTTCTCTACGTTCTGAAGAGCTGCCTGAATTTCTGGATATAATCCAACCCATCCCGCATCGAAAGGTATAATCTCTATTGCCTTATGCTTCTTCGCCTTCTTGGCAAGTTCGTTACCTTTCTCTATTTGTCTTTTGAATTTCTTCTCCCTCTTCCGGATCTGATCTTCGAACAGATCCTTGGAGAAATACACATACTTGAACTCATCATCTTCTTTGATTTTAACGCAAAGGTATGTTTTACCAGATCCTACTTCCTGATCAGAACCTGCGTCTTCTTCTGCATCCAGAGGTTTAACGATTATCTGTACGGGTGTGGAATTGTTGAAGATGTCGATATATTTTTTGTAAGTTCCAACATGCTTGGGCCTTAGTGTCAGGTACTCATACCCATCCTTCTTTATCTCCGTCTTGTTTTCCCACGTATTTGCACCACAATCGAACACAAGAAGCGATCCCTTCTGCATTACTCTTTTCACAACTTTATACGTCTGTTTGAAGTGCTTTTTGTCATTCATGTTTCCTTTCTGTATGGTAAGAGCGGCAGGTATGGTATTTGACCCTATCGACAATCCTATTGCTATTTGTTTTCTGTCTGGTCTCCTGTCTTTGGAATATCCATACGCGGCAAGTTCCGTCATACTTCCTTCCAAACTGGCACTTGTCCAGTCCAGATTCTGTACTTTACCAACAAATCCATTTTTCTCCAGAAAATTCTGGTATCTGTCTTGAATTATCGGGAATAACTCTCCGACTTTCTGTACCGCCCTATTGAGAGACCTATCCGATATGTTATCTATGCCGAAATATGACAGGACTTCTGGATCTATCAGATTGGGAATCTGAAGAACAGATACACTATGTGTGAGTTTATTATTCAACAGCACTTTCACTCGGCCAATAAAATCCTTCGACTCTACGATATTGGAGAACAGTTCGGTTATCAGATCGTATTCCTTTTCTATCTTGTCTATCATACATATACCGCCCAATGGCGTCGTTATATTTTTCATGTTTATCTATGAAAATTGCCATGGGCATTTAGAAATAGGTTACGTTATGTGTCAGTTGGCGAAGTTCGGTCAGATATCTCTGAAAGGATGTGTTTAGGGAAAGAAATTCTTTCGTCTGGATACAGCATTTTTCTTCGGTATTTAACACAGGCAACTATGTGATATCGAATTTTGTATACTTTATGAGGCGAATGTGAAACTTCCACACTATGTATTGGAATGGGGGTTGTTTAAGGTTTCAGTTTCGATATTAGCCCCCACCCCAAGGGGTTGGGGTATTCTCCTCAACTAATAAAGGAAAAGAAAAAATAATAAAATACTGGAAGATCAAGCTGCTTTCAGCGTTATTGTTGCTACCTCGCTATAAT
>CAZFNL010000026.1:0-5074 GCA_964520615.1 uncultured Gammaproteobacteria bacterium | reverse complement strand
TGTCGGAGCTTGAGTGATAGCACCGTTTCTTAGGGCGCGGCAGTAGTAGTCTGAAGGATCACAAGCTGGAGTAGGTACGGATGTCGGTACAGAAGTTGGTATGACATATGCTATCTCTGTCGGTTCAGGTGTCGGAGCTTGAGTGATAGCACCGTTTCTTAGGGAGCGGCAGTAGTAGTCTGAAGGATCACAATCGGGGGTGGGAGAAACTTCGGGAATAAATGGTGAAGTTGGCGAAATTGGCGCGTAAGCAAATTGCCTGATATCCTGAGAACGCTGGACTTCCACCGTCGTGACAGCTACGCCAATCATAAGTACAGCCAAAACAAATGCAGAAATGATCTCCAAAAAACCTGCATTTGATTTTTTGTTAATGACAATTAAAGAATTCAATTTATTTTTTGACATTCACAATAGAACCATCCTACAAGATAGTCTGAATAAATTATGATAGTATGAGAGTTCATATGTCAATTCTTTCGTGAAAAACATATTTCATATCAGAATCAGAATCTTATTGACAATTTTTTTTATCCATCCTATGCTAAATCTTAGTCTCAACCGATATGAAAAAAGCCACAGTTATAACAATTATCATATTGCTATTACTTCTTGCCGGAGGAGGACTAATATATCAATATAGTTCTTCCAACAATTCTTCTACTCTTCTTACGGTGGCTGGAGAAGGTAAAATAACGGCTCCACCTCAAGTAGCCCAATTTACAATCACATATGTTGCGAATGGCAACACAGCAAATGATGCAATAAATTCAGAAAAGACAATGAGGAAACAGCTTATAGATACACTTTCAAATTTATATGGCGTGAACCCCGCGGATATACAGGAGTCATATCCCAGGGTTGTACCCCCATCCGCTACCAACAATACGGTAAATCTACTTTATCAGGCTGTAAATACACTCAATGTAAACTATAAAAAACTGCAAACTTTGGATTCGGCTATAGCCAAGCTTTACGAGGTGGGGGGAAACGATATTAGTGTAACAAATATAGTTTTTACGACCCAAAATCCTAGAGACCTGGAAGACCAAGCAATAGCCAATGCTATAAAAGACGGAGAAGGAAGAGCCTTGAAAATGGCAGCTACAACCGGAAAAACACTTGGAAAACTGGTTTCTGTCACCGGCCAGCAAACCCAGGCAGTGGGCACAGTCAGCACCCAAGCGAACCCTCTATCAAATGGAAATGTGTCAACCCCGGGAGAAATAGAATTAACAAGAACAGTAACGCTTGTTTATGAGCTGAAATAATCTCTATCCTCTTCTTATTCCTAATTCTTTATTCCTGATTCTTAATTCCAACTAATATTCGTATATTTCATGCGGGTGAAACATCAAATCTAGCTCCTGCTTTGCCGCGCCGGCATTTTCAGAAGCATGAATTGCATTCATCTGTACATCGATTCCGTAGTCCCCCCTTATAGTCCCTTTTGCCGCCTTTTTACTGTCTGTGGGACCGCATATCGCCCGTACCCGGGAGATAATATCTTTACCCTCCCAAAGCATCGCCATGACAGGTGTTGAGGTCATGAAAGACTTGAGATCAGGAAAAAAGGGCTTTTCTCGGTGGTGATAATACCACTGGTCAATAAGATCTTCGGGCAAACGCATGAATTTAGCCGCAACAAGCGTAAATCCTTCTTTTTCCAGACGGGTAATGATTTCTCCGATGACTCCCCGCTTTACTGCATCGGGCTTTATCAAGACTACTGTACGTTCCATAAATGCAACAACTTACTGAATCTCTCTTTCTCCTTATACGGTCCTATTATAGCAAGGTTCAAACTGTTTTCCTTGAATATATCGCGGGCCGTTTCCTGCACATCTTCTACTGTCACTTCATCAATATGCTTCATAATCTCCTCCGGTGTCCGGACAGTATTTTCCAAAACCTCAGTCGTGGCAAAAAGCGCGGCGACGCTTTTGCTGTCCTCAAGTTCCAAAGTAAACCTGCCTTTTATATATTCCTTTGCCTTCACTATTTCCTCTCGGGTAACCTTCTCGTTTGTTATTTTCACAAATTCCTCAAGCATCACTTTTATCGCATCATCAATTCTTGCTACATCAACTCCGGCCTGAGTGACAAAATTGCCCACATCTATATACTCCTCGCTTGACGAACGCACATAATAAGCCAAACCCCTTTTCTCCCGTACTTGTATGAAAAGCCGGGACGACATGCCTCCTCCCAATATGGCTGAAAGCACCTCAATCTTGTACCTGTTGACGTGAGCCAGATTGTAGGAACGCACGCCCAGACAAAGATGTGCCTGCTGTGTATCTTTGAAGTGAAGGAGAAGTTGGGGTTTTTCCTGAAAATCCTGCATCGCGTCTGGTTGTACCACCGGTTTTGGTTTCCAATCGCCCAGATACTGGTTGACGGTTTTGAGTACTGACTCAGTGGTATTGCCATTAGTATCCACAGCTCCGGCAATTGTCACAATGGTATTGGCCGGACCGTAGAACCTGTCCACATATGAGCGGAAGTCCTCACGCTTGACTGCTTTTATCACTTCTTTGCGGCCTGCGATATCCCGGCCCAGTTTAGTATCTCCATACAGAAGGTTTTCATAAAGATCTCCCACCTTGCGCATCGGTGTATCCTCATACATGTTTATTTCCTCAATTATTACTCCCCTTTCCTTTTCTATTTCAGCCGGGTCAAATTTGGAGTGCAGGAGCATGTCTGAAAGGACATCAACCAGAAGCGGCAAGTGTTTGGCCGCGGCTTTGACAAAATATCCGGTATGGTCTTTACTGGTAAAAGCGTTAAATTCCCCGCCTATGCCGTCAATAAGAGAGGAAATAGCAAGCGCTGTCGGCCTCCTCTGTGTACCTTTGAAAGCCATGTGTTCCAGGAAATGTGAAATGCCGTTTATATCCTTTTCCTCATACCGGCTGCCGGCACCCACCATGAGCATCACTGTAGCAGACTTGACAGAGGGCATGGGAACAGTAACAACACGAAGTCCGTTGGCAAGAGTATTGAGTTTGTAATCCATAGAACTATTGTGGAAGTAACAGGAAAATGGCAACTATATATGCTTTGATATATATTGTAGTACTTATCGCCTGTCAACTTCTGTAGATTTCCTATAATACAAAAAACCGGAAAAAAGGACAAGAGGGAGAAATGGAGAAAAAAATCCATTTTTCTAGGATGCAGATGCCTGTTTTTTTCTATTCCTAGCCATCCTATTAGCCTCTTCAATGCAAGATTCACCTGTATAACCAGCTGGAAAAATAAACAATCTAAGTACTCTATCATATATTTTCCTGTCTGCATCTGTGTTTTTTTCTTCCATATATTTTCCTATTCTTACAAATGCTTCTCTCCCGTATTCATCAAGTCTCTTGAAACCTACATCACGGTCAATCGGATTATTCTCTCCATATAGAATTTGGAAAGCATTAACTGCTACATCATGTCTATTTCTATCTATTCGTTGCTGAGTTTCTCGTTGTAGTCCCGAATGAGTATTTGGATCCATTTCCGCTTCAACCGCCGACTCTAACATTCCTATAGCATATCCATCCAGAGTCCGCATGAGAGCTTGTTCCCAGTTTCCTCTCCAAATATCAGGATTGGGATAATCCCCTACTGAATAATTAGCCTGATCAACTCTAGCTTGAGTTAATCTATCAACCACTCTCCCAAAAAGCGCTTTATCTTCTTTAAGGTAAAGTATCACCCTCAAACGATCGATTGGATTTGAATAGTCTCTTATCTTAAGCCTATCATTAATTTCCCTAAAAAGTTCTTTATCGTTTAGAACTGTAATAGGCACCTCATATCTTAAAACGATTGGTTCTTTCTCTCCTGAGATTTGAACCGCTCTCCCTGGGATTTCTATATTATGATATCTAAACTGTTGACGTGCTTGGTTAAATCCTCCATCACTTAGTTCTGTAAAATCCATCCTGCCTGCTTCAATTGCAGCAACATACGTATCATCCGTCAATGATTTGACTAATCTCTCATGAATTAATTGCCTTTTGGTCTCCTCTTTTAACTTTTTATAAGTTTCAGACGCTTCCTTGGCGCGAAGTGCGATTTTATATATCCTCGCATAAGAATCTTTCCTTAAATCCTCCAAACTCGCTTCTCTCAATCTATCAATTTCATCTTTACTTTTTGGCTTAATATCCCATAATCCATCTTCCAATCTCGCCGCTTGTTCAAATAATTCCAGATTATCATCTGTAACGTTTACAGTTCCTACTCTTTCCTCCAATAATTTTGCCAAATCTTCCACATACCAAACTGGGGCTTCTCTAAGACCTCCACCAACTATGTCTCTTACCATTCGTACAGAATACTCAAACCCATTCGTTCTGTAGGTTTCTTCTCTTGCCCTCTCAATTAAAGCAACTTGGCATCCTACAATCGATGCCTCACCCTGTATTCTTCGTGCACCTTCATTTGAATCGGGAGTTAAAGAATAAGGCGTAACTACATCCATATCTCCCTTTTCACCTAAGTCTTTAAGAAGCTGGTGTATTTCGTGAGCTATAATCTTCGGAGTAAGTTTTTTCATATCATAAGGTTTTCTTCGGTGATGAAACTCCTTTTCAAGCTGAAGCAAACTAACTTCCTGTTCTGTAAGTTCAATTTCCGAATCCTGAGTTTTTGCCTGAGCTATTTTTCGCCCGATTGAGTAACCCAGTTTAGCCGCTTCATCGCTATCCCACTGTTCTCTTCTCCTTTTTATATTGGCTAACCTGGTTTCTTTTGGCACTTTACATTCTTCCTTTAATGCCATCTGTTGGGCGTACATATCCTGTAAGAGAGTTGCTACACCAGGGAGTCGCGCGTCAGCTGATACTGGCTCAGATTCGGGAAGCGGTGGTGAGGTTGGTTTAGCCGGAGTCATATCTCAAGAATATTCAAAAGATTATTATTTGTCAACATATTGTACAAGCTACGGACATATTCGACATTCCTCCTTGTGAAATGATGTAATCTATAGGACTTTTAAGACCAAGAGATTTATGAGGTCTTCTGGTATTGTAAAAAATCAGGTATTCGGCCAATTCCTCATTAAATAGTATCT
>CAZFNL010000025.1:0-5590 GCA_964520615.1 uncultured Gammaproteobacteria bacterium | reverse complement strand
CGGACGATCAATCTGTGCAATTGCTTGTAAACGACGAAAATTGAATCTTAAATACACTCAGGAATGGATCAACGAGCAATTAAAGGTTGATCGGATTTCACCTTTCCAGTTTTACTAGTGCGGTGATCCGTTTCCAATCCGTTCCTTCTCCGCTTCCAAGCTGGTTAGAATCCACTGTCAAACTGTCTACACTTTACTTTTATTCTTTCCTTTGAGGGCGGCTTGCGACAAAGGAGCAAGCCGCCTATTGTCCTCCTTCTGTTCTCGGGCAAGTCTCCTCCGAAGAATGAGGGGGAGTATTGAATTTTCTTTTCCCGGAGCGAAAAATGGAGGAGATGGTGAAGGAGGACTCCATTTTGAGCGAAGGGCTGTATTACTTGCCCGAACAATCCCGCCTTTGGCGGGAAAAGAGTGCGACCGAGCGAAGCGAGGGAGCATACAATTAACAAGCACACAGACGACAGACTTTTAGAAGGCAAAGACAATGTAGTGTGGTTTTTCTTTTTATTGACTAACTGTAAGAAGGCACGGCAGTGATGGGCTTGCAACAATGAATATTATTATTTAATTTATTTCCGAAAGCCTTTAAATCATCACCTAACCAATAGCCTTTATCGAAGTTGACCAAAGCACGTGGGGCTAATAATATTTAAATTTGGAGAAATAAATTACTCAACTTTTCCTATGATAAGTTGTTTATTAACCAGTCCAAAACTTCTTGAATCAGAACTTCTCATTCTGTTATCTCCCATAACAAAATATTCACCAGTTGCTAAAACTATTTTTGGATGAGATTTTGCGTAAATATCCATCGTAGTGTCAATGACGGTTGTGTTTTGTTCTTTTAAATATGGTTCATTCAACTGTTGACCGTTAATAAAAAGATTGCCATCTTTAATCTCAACAGACTCATTTGGCAATCCAACAATCCTTTTTATTACCTCGATATTTTCCTTCCCCGGTGTTTTGAAAAGAATTACATCGCCTCTTTGGGGTTGATTCAAATCGTAATAAAGAGCGTTTACAGTAATAGGTTGTTCTGATTTATAGGTTGGCTCCATGCTTAATCCATGATTATAAAATTGAGTTAGTTGAGTTTGTTGTTCTGTTTGATTTTGAGTAGAAGTATTTTTAGAAGAAAAAGATTTTAAAGAATAGAAAACTCCACCAATTACTGCTACAACAGCGACTATTAAAAGAACTTTCTTATTGACGAACATAAAAGAATTATACATAAATTTAATCTATTTTTATATGTCAAGGAAAAATGGCTCAATATAGCAATAATCCAAATAAATTACGATTAGATTTTAAATCATTCAATATTGATTTATTTGTTCGTTGACTACTCTGGCCAATCTTCACCGGTTGTCGTCCGTTACCGGATTTGGATTGAATATCTTTTGTAGCTGTTCACCGATACTTTGAAATTTATTTTTTGTTTCTTTTTACTGCTAAAATAAAAGTTAGATGAACATGAAGACAATATGAAATCAAAAATAACCTTAAATAATTCGATATTTTCTTCCAAAATCAATCAACGGTTAATTACAGCCTCCCGTAAATACTGGGAAGAACATATTAATGTCGTACTAAAAAGAAAATTCCTCCATCTGATTTATATTCATGACCGCGAAATCAGGAAATGCCGGCAAAGATTAGGAATACCACCTGATGGCTTTAATTCGAAGGAGGCTATAAGAAAATGGCTTACCCAAAAAAGAAAAAGAGCCTGGCCGAAAGTCATTAAACACCGACCAATTGAAGAAACTACCTCGTATAAGCATTACGGCTTTGTTTTATACGATCCAAAAGTAAAAACAAATTTAGCCAAGTATAAAAACATCACTAAAAACACAACATCATTTAACCGACATTTTAAAGAACTGATTACAAGCCTTGCTAATAAAATTCAGCTTGATAGAAACTGGTATATGCAATTTGAAGAATATATTTTAACTGGCAATATTGAAATGGTATCGGTTATGGATAACGGAACAAAACTCTACAAAAAAACTTACCGGTACTCCAAAGAAAAACCATTTGAAGGCAAAATAGTTTTAGAGATGGGACCTAATATCACACTTGATGATCTCGAGCTCGTCTGGCAATACCAGCTGAAACATTTAATAGAATCATTACCAGGTCATATTGATATTCCGCCAAACTACAAACCGGTAAAACCTGTGAATAAAAAAGTTGTCAAGCGAATTTACCAAAAATAAGCGGACTTTGTTTTATTGATTTTAATCTTTGTCTATCTCCGATACTTACTTTTAATTTAGCTTCAATTTCTCCTCTTTTTAACCCTCGCTAATAATTCTGGTAAGGCATTTTGCTTGATATGTGGGTATAAAATGAACCGAGGCCTAAACATGACGGAATTTTCTATTAATCGTTGCCGTGAAATCTTAGGTCCGGTAGGAAAAAATTTGACAGACAAAGAAATCGAAGAGATCCGCGATTGTTTTGTCGGTCTTTCCCATTACATAATCGAGACCGAAATTAAAAAATTACAAAGTAAACGATATGCAAAACAATATGAAACCCCAGCTGCAAAGTCTTGAATGGATTGTACCGAAAATTCAAAGGGAATTTTCAAGAAATAACAATAAAAGAGTTTCTGCCGTCTTTCGGTATTGTCGAAACCATCCTCATCTTTCTTTAATCGGCGACTACCCGATTTTGTCAACGATCATTCATACAATTTTATCTTTAGAAATAAATTTAACCCGAAAAGAAATCTGGCGATCCTTTCAATATTCCGATGAACTAAAAAGTCTTTCCAAAAAAGAGAAGTCGCAAGTCTTAGACGAACTTCTAACTATCCCTTCTGGGGGAATGAAAAAGACTAAACATGCCTCTTCCCGCAAGGTTTTTCAAAGTTACGATAGATTACCTATCCAACTATCTCTTTATTAATCTTATGGATGATTTACCTATTCAAGTTTATAAAACAAAAGATCTGCCGGAAGCGGCAGCGTTGATTTACAAAAAGCAAAATCTCTTGCGAATTGACCGGCAAGGCCGGATATGCTGGTTTATATTCGACAATAAAATCGAATGTGAACAATTATCCCGTGACTTTTTCTTCGGTGAACTGATTGTTAATGCCCGTGCATATTATGAAATCGTTGTTAGCTTAAAGCACAAAATATTTTCCTATGAGAGGACATGATGAAATTGTTAAAAAACTTCATGGCTATCACGGCATTGGCCGGGGAATAATCCTGTCACTTCATGATAAAGTCTTGACCAAAGAAGAATTTATTTTATATTTTGCCAGCCTTTCTTTTGCCAGCTGGGATAAGGATAAAAAAGCGAACTACGGCGTAGTTGAAATTACCCAAGAAGAAATTGAATGGCTTTTAAATGTTTCTTCTGGTTATGTCTCAAAGTTAAAAAAGAAACTGATCGAAAAAGGTTTTTGGCGGATAAGAGAAAATAAGAAAATTGAAGTCGTTGGTTTCGAACTTACAGAAACTTCCCTGTTATCGAAAATTACTAAAGATAAAAAGATTGTCGATTACCAAGAATATATTGCTTATAAGCAAAATGAATTTGCTCAAGAGCAAAAATCAGTTGCTCCTAAGCAAACAAATTCCTCTAAAGAGAAGGGCAATGTTCAGCCTCAAAAGTTTGCTCACAAGCAAACTGTTTCGCCTATATCAGATATAAGATCATATAAGGATAGATATAATTTACCAAGATCAGAAAAAGAATATGAGGAAATAAAAAAGGAATTAAACTTAAGTTTATTAACGATTGAAGATATAAAATGGATTGATTTAAACTTCTATGAAGATCCAAATGTTCCCAGTTGATTTTATAAAACCGGCGTGCCATACTTATTTCTGGACACAAACAGACCTTACGGCTTTTTAATAGCCGCCTCAGACAGATCCGTAAGGGTTTGTGTCCAACTGGGGCGGCGATTTTAATACAAGAAAATATGAAGAAAGCAATTGTTTATTTAAGGACCAGTTCTGACAGGCAGATTGATAACACCAGTCTTCCTTCCCAGGAATCAATTTGTCGCTCCTATTGCGAGCGAGAACAGTATTCAATAAACGACATTATTAAAAAAGAAGCGGTATCGGCCAAAGAAACCAATATCCAGCGGGCAGTAGAATTACTGGAATTTGTCAAAAAGAATAAAAAGAATTTTGAGGTATTGGTGGTATATAAACTCGACCGGTTTGCCAGAAACCAGGAACAACATCACTGGTTAAGAGGACAACTAATGAAATTAGGCGTTATTCTTCGATCGGCAACAGAAAGAATTGACGAATCACCATCGGGAAAACTGATTGAGGGAGTGTTGGCCGCCGTCAACGAATACGACAATAAAGTGCGAGCTGAACGAGTAAAACTTTCACAATTAAGGCGGCTTGAGGAAGGACTTTGGCCATGGCAGCCGCCGCTTGGTTATTATCGCCAACAAATCCCCGGAATTCGCTTACCTGTTTCCGAATTCGATCCAAACTGTAGTAAGGAAATTATCAAAATCTTCGAATTATATTCGACCGGTTCTTACACATTCTCATCTTTGGCCACCACCATGAATTCAAGAAAAGTTAAGAATTACAAAGATAAAATAATCAAATTTAGCAAGCAAGGATTACAAAAACTTCTTAATAATCCTTTTTATATCGGTTTATTGAAAACAGAAAATACGAAAATTTATCAGGGTAAACATCAACCACTTATTTCTACTTCCTTATGGCAGAAATGCCAGGAACTTCAGAACATAAAAAGTAATCATTCTTTCAATCACCGGTTACGTGAACATCCTGAATTTCCTTTACGCCGATTTACTCTTTGCGGCTTTTGCCATCGCCCTATGACTGCCTGTTTTTCTACCGGCAAAATGGGAACAAGATATCCGTATTATTACTGCATTAATAAGGAGTGCGTCAAATACGGCGACATGGTTAAGCGAAAGGATATTCATGATGAATTTTACGATTATCTGAAAATCACCAAACCAAAAGAAGAATATCTTTGTCTTTTTAAGGAAATATTTATCGGTGTTTATAAGGAAACCATTAACGATTTTGAAGGCGATTACCTTAAAAAGGTTAAAGAAATCGAACAGATGAAAGCGGAGAAAAAGAATATTGTCAAGCAAGGAGCAAAAAAACTAATACCTGAACTGACTTTGATGGAAACTTTAAGCGATTATGAGAAAAATATAAAGTTAGGGGAAAATTCATTAGTAGAATTCCATCATGAAGAAATTGAGCTCGATCCCTTGCTCAACAAGTCTTTCCAGGTTATTCGAACTCTTGAGGATAGTTGGTATGAAGCTCCACCGGAAAACAAACCACAACTGCAACGGTTGATTTATCCGACTGGCGTTTCGTATAACTATCCGGCTTTCTCGAACTCCAAAATATCCTTTGCTTTTGCTCTAATCCATGACCTCGCAGCCTCCTCGTCAAACCATGTGAGCCACCAGGGACTCGAACCCTGAACCAACGCCTTAAGAGGGCGCTGCTCTACCAGTTGAGCTAGTGGCCCTGTTTACAGGGTAAACCCTATAAATATATACTTATAGTTTAGACCCTATATTTTTAAAGTTTTTTTC
>CAZFNL010000024.1:0-11647 GCA_964520615.1 uncultured Gammaproteobacteria bacterium | reverse complement strand
GTTAAATAACCTTCCATAACTGCTGTAGTTCCGAAAATCACCATGACAAAGGTATTTATTTGTTGCATATGTTAGGTTAAATAACCTTCCATAACTGCTGTAGTTCCGAAAATCACCATGACAAAGGGACTGGTTTACTGTGCACTCAAACGCCAACTAACAATAACTTATAACAATCGCCTTCCAATATAACAGAAATACCCTCTCCTGAAAAGTTTTATTATTTACCCCAGCACCAGAATGCCCCGGATGTCAACCCGTGGGATGAATGGTTTTCTAGCGGGCATTCGGTGTGGGGTTTCGCGCTCCGAATGACCGATCGGGCTGATGCCCCGAGCGTAAGCTCGGGGAGCGCTTCACTTCTAAGATGGAAGCGAAAAGTATATGCCGGTGACGGGAAAATCGTTTGAAGAATCAAGATGCGATAAAATGTTCAATCCAACTCGTATTGAGCGTTAAAAGAAGCGGTTATTTCTATGGTTTTCTCGCCGTATGTTACTCCGCTGTTTAAGGACGGTTGCGCGTTTGTACTTACAGATCCCTCTTTATAGACGGGTACAGGACCGGAATTATTGTTTATAAAAAGAAGTTTGCCTACATGAAGATTATTTATTCTAGCAATAGACTCTACCTGATTTCTTGCATCTTGAAGAGCTTTTTCTCTTGCCTGTGTTTCATAAGTTGAAGAGTTTTTTAAGGAATAATTAGTACTGGTGATCTTTGCATCTGGACTGGAGTTTATCACCGAAAATATTTTGTCAATTCCCGCAATACTGTCAAGCGTAATACTTAAAGTTGTTACTACAGTTGGGTTTTTGGTACTTACTGGAGGAATGATCACTGGAACGGTATTTCTGTTTATATCCTCAGAAGGAGGAATTACCTGGCCTGCTGGAGCCATCATGGATAAAGGAGAATTTGTCTGGTCCGGCTGAACCGTCATAGGCAAAGGAGTTGTAGAATAACTTGACTGGGTAATCCTGCTTTCTGGAATCCCTAAACCGATTAATTTATCCTTCAAGTCCTGTACCTCTTGTTTATTATCTTTCTCTGCCTGATCCTGACTCCAGGAGGAAGATTGAATTTCAATATTAATGCTTGCCTGATCTGCCAATGCTTCTATGACCCCCTGCCCGGTCACGTTGACAATTTGTTTTGGCCCCTTGAAATACTGGGTCAATAAAGTAGCACCTACACCAACCAATATTCCAGCAATAAACAAACCGGCAGTTAACAACCATCTTTTCCTTTTCAACATATTTCTACCTCTAAACTATTAAAGCATAATACAAAATAACATGCAAATTTTGTAGATACCCCTCTTTACATTTTGATTTACTCATGCCCATAATAGAAATATATTGCCCATGGATAATACCAATATACCATCAACAGTTGTGAAAGATGGTAATAGCCGTTCTTTCAAAAAGAAGATACTTCTTGCCCTTCTTCTTCCTTTTGTGATAGCCGGAATCAGCCTGGCAGCTCTTTCCGTCAGCAATCGGAGCAGTTCTTTTGATATCAGAAACCGCGCGGCTGAACCATCATCTACTCCCTATTTGCCACTTTTGACAAAAGTGAATATTAGTCCAGGAGGTTTATTCTATACTTATATCGGCAATTCTCCCACGCAACTTTCTGCTCTTGCATATGACCAGAAAAACAATCCTATCTGGTCAGGTGTCACCTACGATTGGGGCATTAGCTCCTCACAATCAATAGGTTCATTATCACGTACCACCAACTCGGACATCACTTCATTTACTCCGCAAAATGACGGTATAGGAGACCTTTTTGTCACCGCCAGATACCAGGATACAAACGTCACGGCATCAGTAAAAGTAGCAATAGGATCAGATTACATCTATCCTTCGCCTGGATCAATAAATATCTGTGGAAATAAACCAAACAACACGGCATGTATTGTCAACGGATCCACTGGAGTATGCGAAAATGGCTTCTGTACACCACACTCATTTCCGGATTGCGCTACAAGACCTTTCGGGGATGCTAATTGTGACGGTCAAGTCAATGATTCTGATTTCAAATTATGGCAGGAAGATTATTACAACAATAAACAATATGGTCCTGCTGACTTCAATAACGACGGCGCCACTGACCTTATAGATTTCGAGATATGGAGAAGAAACAACGGTACTCAAATCCAAATTACATCTGTCCCACCACCACTCCCTACCAATACACCTATACCGACATCAATTCCTCCAGAAAATACGCCCACTCCATCACCAATACCCCCATCACCAACCGGTTCCAACTGTTGCTCACCAGACCAGATTTCTCAAGGATACTCCTGTATCCGGGACTGTGGGCCTCCTGTGGTACGCGTTGGAGATCCTACCCCTGGATATTCATGCCTTGACCCGGCACAAATTGCAAGCCGGCAACAATATGGTTGTCCCAGATGTTTGGCCGAAAATACCAACATCTTCACTCCGGAAGGCGATATAAACGTGAAAGATATTAAAACAGGTATGGTCGTATGGAGTTTTAACAGTAAAGGAGAAAAAATTTCAGTTCCGGTTATCGACATAAATTCCGTACCTGCGGTAAAGGATCAAAAGATTTATCACCTCAGTCTATCAGACGGAAGACAACTTTATATATCCCAAAACCATCCTACTATTATGGGGATTCCAGTAAGCTTACTAAAAATTGGTCAGATATACGACGGAGCAAAAATAGTTACCAAAGATCTTATTCCTTACACCGGATCAAAAACCTATGACCTTCTGCCGGATAGCGATACGGGGTATTACTATGCAAACGGTATCCTTGTCGGTTCCACACTTTTTCAAAACCATTAACCCCGATATTTTAGATTATTGATTTTATTTATTCAGTCGGTCAAGCACTCTGGCGGCATCACTTCCAAACATTCCCGGTCTTATTCTATAAAGGTAATATAAATCATCTCCTGACTGCATCACTCCTGGTATTACTGACACCGCCGCAGAAAATGAGGCTTCCTTAACCAAGTTTATCGTATCCTGGGAAAATGCTCCATACGGATAGGCAAAAGTATCCACTTTTATTCCAAACCTATCCTCTAATATCCTTTTACTCTCAAATATCTGTTTCCTTGCAAAAGACAAAGGTGCAAGTTTCAAATAGACATGGTCAAGAGTATGATCTCCTACTTCAACCAGACCGCTGTCAATTAATTCCCTAATCTCTTTGTCAGTGAGATAACCTTTCCGTCCGATAAAATCATAAATAAGATATATAGTTGCTTTCATATTATATTTTTTTAGTATGGGGAAAGCATCCGTATAGAAATCCTCATAACCATCGTCAAAAGTAAGTACCACCGGTTTTTTATTTTCCAACTCAGACGGATTCTGCAGTAGCTGTGGTATATCTCTGACAAAATAAGTAGTATAGCCGGCAACCTGCAAACTCTCTAACTGTTTATTAAATGTAAAAGGATTTATGTCGAGCTTTTTTCTTATAATGTCCCCAGCATCTTTTACATATTCTATATAGTGATACATGACTACCGGCAGTTTTATTTTTGTCTGGGCAGAAATGCTGGCGTTTTTTTCGCTTACTAAACCTGCGGGCTTTTGAAATACCGCCTGCGTATAATAAGGAGCTACAATTGTACTGAAGGTTTCTTTAGTCTGTCTGTCTTTTACAAACCAATATGTTCCAAAAGCGATTATCACTACAGCTATTCCACTTAGAAACCCAAAGAGATAACTTTTTCTGCTTTTAGTGTTGGAATGAATATGAAAATACATAATTAGTTAGCCTTCACCAGTCAATTCGAGGCAATCACACTAAAAGAATTACTTCTTACCTTTATCCTTATTCTTCAGCGCTGAATAAATAATTGCACCATAAAGAAGCAACCATCCCAAAACATAAAAAAATACAGGCAGAAGTTCTGAAATGACAAGATTGATAATATGTTGCAGCTTGTAGTGAGGCTGCAATGTAATAAGAGAATTTATCGTCTGTTGCCTGAAGGCATCAATTATATGCTTGTCATACTCAAAAGAAAACATGAGTACCGCAAACCCCAAAAGTACGAGGGTGGCAAATCGCGAAGGTCGGTAAAAAGCCAATCCTATCCCTATAAGTAGCCCTATGAAATAGGCAAAAACTATATAGTTGTGGGAAAATAAAAGATAAATAGTAACCAGAACATTCTGCTGCAGATCAGGACTCATGTGATTTGGTTTTTACAATATTATTAATAATATAAGGCGTTCATTTTTGCGCCATAACTTTCAAGATAATAGGGTGTTTGGCACAATTTTACTATTTTAGCATATCTAGGAAATGAAGATTGTGGTAAAAACCTAGATTATTTTCTGGTCTGTAAACAAATTGACATTGGGGACAAGAGTTATTATTCCAGCCGGAAATTCATTCCATTTTCCTTTTTTCTTTCCCTTTATTAGATTGGTTAATGCTTCTTTTTTCTCAATACCGTTTGCCACAACAAAAACTTGATCCAAGAGGCCTATTGTTTTGGGAGTCACCGAAATCCTTTTTTTATATTCACCATTATTTTCGTAACCGGTAACAAATAGTTCCTTATTCCATTTTTTTTCAAAACCCGGCAAAAGGCCCGCCGTATGTCCATCAGCACCAACGCCCAATACAGCCAGTTTGTATGTCATCCTGAAAAGGCTTTCTAAAATTGCGTTATACCCATCAATAGAATCAGTAAATGATTCTTTTTGAGAAACCAGGTAGTAAGAAATCTTTTTTCCGTCGCATATTTTCCAAAGACCTGTCTCTTTTATGTTATTGGCATTTATATCTCTCCCGCTTTCCGGCTGGTACCTCTCATCAACTTGAGCAAAAGTCAAAAGTTTGGGATCAAGATCATTTTTTTCAATAAAAGCGCCCAAATCTCTATAAAGATTCACGGCGCTACCTCCAGAAAGAAGTACTAGGGTTTTGATAGACATGTTGTGGTTTAGCCTTATCCTATTCACTAGAAAATCAACAGCTTTCCCCCACACTTCTTTCGGCTTATGGTGATAGACTGTAATATTTCTCAACATAAAGGTTATTTATATTTTTCCATAAGGAACTTCATCTCTTTCTTTTTCTCTTCAGTCACTTGCACTACTATTATACCCCTTCCAGGCTGTCCATAAAGGACTATGGCGGAAAGAGGCGCCAAAAGTATAGCCGGCACCGCCACCAGATCCTCCTCCCCAATAATTGTAACAATCTGTCTTTTACCCGTTTCTATAAAACTTTTTATCGAATTGTTTACAGCTTTTATTGATGAAGTCGTGATGCATCCGGCAGGATTGCGCGCTGATAGAATATTTATACCGTTAAGATTATCTTTTTCAAAACCCAATTCGTGTATAAATCTGAATTTGCGTTTGCGGTTGATATGGTAATCCACAATTGCCAAATCGGCTTCAATTTTTGCTTTATTACATTGGCTTGTCACCTCATCACCTACAGTTATCACCATCTTGTAAAACATACTTTCCATAAGGTCTTTCACCTTGTGTATTGCCTCCTGGAGGTTTTTTAGGTCACCAGTGATGAGTTGCCCCTGGGGTTCTTTCAACTCCATCCTGAGGGCTTCAGGTATTTTTCCGTTGAAGGTTAAAACTTTACGGTAAATTCTTCCCATCCTGTCAATCTCGCCGTTTCTTATCCTTGTTGAGGATATCCTTTTGGCGTCTTCTGATAAGACTAAAGAAATAGTTATAAGAGGCAAAGCGCACAGTCCCAATTTTCTTCTTCTCCTGTTGACTTCTTTACCTCTTTTTGATGTTTCCGGAGTAATAACCAACGCTTCAATTCCGCTTTTCTTTTCTACTGCCGGACCGTACATATCGTCTATCTTTACAATCTCTACCCTATCCAAAAGTTTTTCTTCCCTCAGAAAATTCTCCAATTCTCTTTTTCTCTCTTCAAACCCATACATTTTGGTTTTGATGCTTCGTCTTGACTCAGCATCAACCCTGAGCTTACCGAATGGTTTGACATTTGTCCGCCAGCTGGCGGATTGACATTTGAACTTTCTTTTCACATATTTGTCAGAGGTCAAACCAATTAAGACATTCCGACTTTGATAAAATGCCTGCCGGATAAAAAATCTGTGTCCCTTATGAAGCCGGTCAAATGTACCGGCAAGAGCGGTAAGTTGATACATACTGGCATCACAACTCTCCCCCTACCAACTTCTGGTAAAGACTGATGTACTCCCTTGCGCTCTTATTCCAGGAGAAATCAGAGGCTACTGCATCTTCCACCATTTTGCGGTACCGCAGCTTATCATGATGCCATATGTCTACGGATTTTTTGACAGTTCTTTCAAGTGATTCCGAAGAGTATTTGTCAAAGAGAAAACCATTCACATCATCTTTTATGGAGTCTTTCAATCCCCCGGTCTTGTGGGCTATTGGGAGCGTCCCGCAAAACATTGCAAGCATTTGTACCAGCCCGCATGGCTCAAAACGGGAAGGAATAAGCATGAAATCGGAAGCGGCATACATCTGGTGTGCCAAAACATCGTCGAAGACAAAATTACAGGATACGTTTTTCGGGAAAAAGGTACCTAACCACTGGAACCTTTCTTCCCAATCATGGTTACCACTGCCTAGTATCACAAACTCATATTTTTCTACATCAATGCGTCTGAGCATCTTATGAAGTATATCTATCCCTTTCTGCCATGGATCGAACCTGCCGATAAAAGAAAAAAGGGGTATATTGGGGTTGACTGCCAAATGCAGTTTCTTTTGTAAATATAGTTTATGCAGTCTCTTTTCCTTTTCCAAATCATTCTCCAGCCTGTGTCTTGCCTCAACACTCTTTGCTCTGGCGTCCTTCCTCCTTATCTCCAATATCCTGTTATTCATGTTTGTCCTGTAATCAAGATCAATACCGTTTAATATCCCAAACACCCGACCCTCTTTACCGCGCAGGACATCCTCCAGACCCGCCCCGAATTCTTCAGTCATTATCTCGCGGGCATAAGTGGGAGAGACGGTTGTCACCACATCGGCATGAATTATCCCTTCCATCAGGAAATTGAGCCGTCTTGACTTTATCTCCCATTCCAGCACTTGGCTTCTTGATCTGTCCAGCCCCATCCTGTCCAATATTTCAGCTGTAGCTGCACCCTGATAAGCCAGATTATGGATTGTCAGAATGGATTTTATGTTGAGGTTGTTTCCTTTTAACAGTATTGGAACAAGTCCAGTGTGATGATCATTACAGTGGATAATCTCAGGAATCCAGCCTAAAATGTTTTTCTTTGCCATTTCCACAATTGCTTTATCCAAAAAAGCAAATGTGTCCTCCGATTTTGCCATTGGAAGATATTTCTTATTCCTCAATAAATATACCGGCACATGTGTCACAGGATGAGAAACCAAATATACTTCTACCAATTCATCTTTATTACCATACCGTACTGTAAATTCTGTCGTCTTTTTTTTCCTGGATTTTCCCAATTTCAACACCTTATAAAAGGGCATGATAATGCGCACGTCCACTCCCAGGGATAAAAGCGCTCCCGGAAGGGATCTCGCCACATCCCCGAGTCCTCCGAATTTGAAAAAGGGATCAAGCTCCCAAACAGCAAATAAGACTTTCATATAACTTAAAACAAAAAACTAACAAATAACTACCAACCACTAACAACTAACAACTAACAACTAACAACTAACTTCTCTCTATTCTCTTCCCAATATCTTATTATAAACTTTCTCGTATCCTATAACCATATTCTTCACGCTAAAATAATCCTCTACATGCTGCCGGCAGGCTTCACGCATTGCGCTATATCCCCGCTCATCCATGGCATTTATCCTCTCCAGAGCCTCAACCAATCCGTCCACTCCGGGTTTTTTTACTATCCAGTTTCCTCTTTTTTCCTTTTCCGACTCGTTGACTATAAAACCCGTTATCCCGTCAACTACTACTTCCGGTGCGCTTCCCCGCCCGTAAGCAACCACTGGAGTCCCGCAGGCCATCGCCTCAGTCATAACCAGTCCAAAAGGCTCCTCCCATTTTATCGGAAAAAGCAAAGCCCTGGCCTGTTTATAAAGTATATTTTTTTCATTACCGGTGACTATACCGGGTTCTCCGATAAGAGGATTTTTCAGGTATGGTTCAATTTTTTTCCTATAATAATCATTGTCTATGTTACTGTCTGAGAAATCGGTACCGATTTCTAACTGCATATTTAATCTTAATGCGGCAACAATGGCATCATCCAACCCTTTTTCGGGCACCAACCTGCCCATATGCAGCAAATAATCTGAAGGTTCCGCTTGGAAAGACCAATCGGCAAGACGTATCCCGTTGTATACCGTATCAGTAAAACGGTAAGGGAGATTTTGCCTCTGTGCATCGCTGATGCTTACAAAATGGCAATTTGGCAGAGCATTTAGTTGGGCTATAAGTCTCTCTTTATCCATATTTATCGGGTCATGAAGGGTAAAAACAAACTGCAAGGACGGCGGCGCGTCGGAAATTATCTCATATACATTCTCCAGTTGGTGACTGTGCACCACTTCAATAGATTTTTCCCGCGATACATCCACCATTTGGGAAAATAATAGCTGATCCATTCTCTTCACATATTCCTTATATTCTATTTGAGAAAATTTGGCCCTCATCGGAAATGTCGGCTCAATTCCATAGTCGCACAGAATGCCTTTTGTCTGGGATGTTTTGGCCGCAAACAGGTAAACGGTTTTCTTTCTGTCCGCTAGTCCATTCACTAGGTCCTCTGCCAAATACCATGGTGCCAATATTTTTTCCTCATTGGGAGGCACTCTGTGTCTGGGGGAAATAAAAATGGCAATATTCATGTTTTAACGATTGGACGGTTATGAAATTCAAATAAAGCTTCTAAACAGCCTTTAATACTTTTTTATAGACTGCTTCATACCCATCAACCATTTTCTCTGACGTGAACTTCTCTTCAACTCTCTTCCTGCAATCTATTCTTTTAATATTCACGATATTTTGTAACGCTTCCACCATCTCCAATTGATCTTGGACTACAAATCCAGTTTTCCCGTCTTCAATCACTTCCCTGGCAGAACCTATATCATAAGCCACTACCGGCGTCCCGCAGGCCATGGCCTCCACCATCACCAGCCCGAAAGGCTCATGCCAGGATATAGGAACAAGGGTGCAATAAGCATTGCCATATAGCGATGATAGTGAACTGCCCTGCAGTTCCCCGACAAATTCGACTTTATCACCATCTATCCTGGGTTTAATCACTTCCTCATAATACTTTTGTTCAACTGGATCTATGACCGCCACCATCACCAGCTTCATTTCCTTTTTTTCAGCAATCTCAATGGCTTCCAAGGGTCCCTTTTTTGGTGTAATTCTACCCACCCAAAGAAGATAGTCGCCACGCGGATTTTCGATATACTCATATTCATTGATATCTATACCGTTATAGACGGTGCCGACAAAATTCAGGTCTTTCATACCCTCCCTTTGGCTATCGGATATGCTGACAAAATTCTGACGCTTAAACCTATGCCACACCATCCTTTTTTCCGTAGTCGTTTCCCCCTCAAACATAGTGCTGTGAATCGTATGTATTACAGGGGTTTTAATGTTTTCCGCCAAAAACATCGCCAGGTGTTCAGCATGATTGTGGATAAGGTCAAATTCTCCTGCACGGGAAAAACAATCTTCATATTGAAGAAGCGGATAGAAAGGCTTGTTTTTAAGCTCCCCGCTGTTGCCGATGGCTTTGGGGAAAGTGGCAAAAAGTTTGGCCGAGGTTTTGGAATCGCCCGGAGCAAATAGTGTCACGTCGTGTCCTTTTTTCACCAAACCTTCAGTCAGAAGGTAAACAATTCTCTCCACACCTCCATAGCCATCGGGTGGAATCGGTAAATAAGGCGGCGCAAGTAGTGCTATTTTCATTCCTGTATAAAAATCTTATCATGCTATGGGAAAAACAGGAAGCCCCGCAAAATGATATCGTGAGTGCGTATTTCAAAATTTAAAGAGGTTGATCAAGATTTTTCCACCATTCTCCTTCACCTTTAGTTTCCAAAATATCATGCACTAATCTGGCTAATCTTTTTGCCTCATCAGGCTTATTGTTCCTGCTATACCATCCCACTGCCCCAATACTCCTATACATTAGGTGCATTGCCAAGGCACGTCTTTCCTTCAAATCAGGATGCAATCTGTTAAACTCCTCTATCATCGCCAGCTGGTGCTTCGGTGAAGAAGCTGCTGCTGTCACTAGCCAATCAATCATTTCCCCGCGAAGCCCATAATGTGCTCTGTCTCCGCCGGTTACGGTAAAGTTTATACGGCCATCTTTATCGCGTGTATAATGTATCTGGTCGGCGTATAAAGTTCCGTGCGCCACTACTGTTTCACACACAAGAGAAGAGTCTTCGATCCGCCCGTCCACATGCGGATAAAGTGACTTGTTATTGTCAATCATTTCAACAAGAGATTTGTTAAAATCAAACTCGCCATCAATTGCCTGATATATCTCTTTATTATCCGTTATCCACTTCCCTAATTCCTTCTTTCTTTCTTCCCACCATTCCTGTCCTCTCAAAAATCTTTTTGGATTCCTCGGGTGAAGCCAGCTTTCATCTGGAAGAATGATATTTTCTTTATTTAACCAATCCATATACTCGCTAGTTCGAACATGCATTCTATCCAATACTCTTACTAGCTGTTTTAAGTTTTCTGGGGTTAACTTCCCGATATCCATCCTATTCACTCCTGCTTCAGGACCACCCAGACCCAATCCTTGCAGCCCGGGTCTGTATCTGGTTACGTTTATATATCGGCCGTCATCCAATCTCCGGGAATCAGTAACTTCAGGTAAGGGGAAAATCCCTTCCTTTTCCTCATCCCATCTTTCTGACAAAAATCTGCTAAACTCACTACGGTAAGCTGTAAAATTTGCGCTGAAGGGACTGTCTGTTTTTTCTGTAGGGAAAAAAATCAACCTATCTGTTTCTTTCCCACCAGTAGATATAGGAATAACTGCCTGTCTGTTTCTTTGGGATAAATAAGTCTGATCTTCAGCAGATAAAATACCATCTTGTATTTTCAACACCCCACCACCCCGTATTGCGCTAAGTTTTGAAGGAAAATCCCAACCGTTGGAAGAGATAAAATCTTTTAATACATCTATTTGAGCAAAATTTGGACCTAACTCATGCCATCCCATGGACATTAAAATTTCCGGGTTATTAGGTCTCCCTGGTCTAAATAAATACTCAGCGGACAACATAATATTGTATTAATAATTGGACCCAATCCTATGCTGTTAAATTAAGGTCAAAAGCGCCCTTTCATAATCCTTCACCATCTTCTCCACTGTGAAATTCTCTTCCACATGCCTCCGGCAATCTTCCCTTTTTATCTGATCTATACTTTCTACCGCCCTCACCATCGCTTCCTCATCGTTGTTGGATATTACAAACCCAGTCACACCATCTACTACCACCTCAGGTATCGCTCCGTTGCCAAAGGCCACCACCGGAGTCCCGCAGGACATGGCCTCTATCATTACCAGCCCGAAAGGCTCCTCCCAAAGTATGGGGAAGACAAACGCTTTGGCGTTTCTGTATAGTTCCACCTTCTGACCAAATTCCAGCTCCCCGAAATACTGTATTTTCTC
>CAZFNL010000023.1:0-1618 GCA_964520615.1 uncultured Gammaproteobacteria bacterium | reverse complement strand
AAACGTGATGAGCTTGTGTACATATTCTTTCAGGCTTACATTAACCGTCGATTTGATTATAAGTTCATTCGCCATCACGCCCTTCTTCAAATAAAATAAAACATCATAGAAATCCCGATACGCAAGTTTATGGCGGGTTGTACATGCCAGAAGTTTTGTTGCAAATGCATCTTCAATCTGCAATATATTTTTCTGAATTTTTGGTCGGAATTATAATAGAAACCAGTGGATATTTTTTTATATTAGCACATCTTGATTACCAAGACATACCTGGTGTTTCATATCCCAAAATAAAAAACGGATTGTAGAAGTTTGATCGGTTTTACTTTCACTTGTCAGTAGAGTACGGATGGTTTTTCGAAAAGCTTTTTGCGAGTCGCCGTACGAGTCTTTGGCTGTTTTTCCTTTTAAAAGAGAAACAGGGACAGTATTGCTGGCATCGAGGAATAAAGCTGCGATATCGTCTTTCTTTGGCTGAGTTCTTTTCGTCCGATCAATAATAAAGACAAAATCTTCAGTATAGCCGATATAGGTTTTTATGCCATTTTCAACACAATATTGGCCTAAATTTTTGGCCGATTGACATGATAAGGCATAAATAATTTTCTCTTTAAGAAAATCTACATTCTCACCCTGGTCAATTAATGATTTATTATCCTGACCAGTGACCGTATGACTATTTCCATGACCATTAAGGAAGATGAAAGAAGGATTAGTTTTGTTGACGACACTTTTGAGAGTATTTTTATTGGCTCGCTCGTTTTTTAAGACAATAACATTATTGTTTTTATTCTTGGCATATTGAATTACTTTTTCCGCCCAGGTAGAGATATAGCGGGTAGTATAATCGTATTCCGGTTGCGTAACAAGAATAGTTTTATTCATCGCTTAAAACAGATTGGGTAATATTTTTTAATGATTGCAGATAATGAAGCTCAATCTCTATAAATTTTTTACCCAACTCATCATTTTTTCTTACATGTTTAATCAATTGTTTCTTGCTAAAATTACCTTCTGTGCCGACAGAAATTTCTTGATTATCAGGTATGGTTTGAAGACGGGAAATAACAAGCTCTATCAGGTTTTTTTCATTAACAGTCATATGATTTTTAAACTAGATAATTTCTCTAATATTTTTTTTCCTAATTCGGTATCATTAGAGATTTCAAGATAAGTAACATTCCAGGTAATCGGACCAACATCGGGCAAAACTGCAATAATTTCATTGCGGAGATTAACAGGAAGGTTGGCATAGATTTTCATGAATTGTTCCTTATTGACCATAATTATATTGTAACAGATTATGTAATTTTTTTTGCATCCAATAACTACATTCTGACTTTTACCGCAGTATCCACAAACGTGATCTCATCCTTCTCAGCGTCAACGGAAGTTTTAAGTGCAAAAAAGGGTCAAAGTCCAGAAGATGACCAAGAGGTCAAAATACATGTTTACGTTATCTGTTCATAGTAAAACCGGAGCTGCGATACCAGTTCTTTTTTAAACTGCCGGCGGATATAGTGCTTTTGTGATTCATCTACGAGTTCGCCAACACCATGGAGCACCAGTTGATTCGTTACGTTATCCTCGGTAAACGTGATGAGCTTGTGTACATATT
>CAZFNL010000022.1:0-4664 GCA_964520615.1 uncultured Gammaproteobacteria bacterium | reverse complement strand
TGTAACCCGTGACTAAACCGTAGATATATGAGACAATTGTTTTGGGCATATGATTATTACCTCCAATGTAATAACTATGCCCCTTTTATTATCAGCTTGTCAAATCAACTATTATGTTGTTAAGGTGCGTAAGTTCTGTTAGAAATTAGACTTGCGCAATATCGAGCTTTAGAACTGCTTTATCCAGAAGATCTAAAACAACTAGAATTATCAGATAATCCTCTTGAGGATATTTTGGTTTTAATCTGCCCTAACTTAAGTTTTAATGGGTCAGGAAGAAGATTCGAAACACCTAGCACAGAAGACGATATGAGATTATGTATCCAAGGTCCTCCTATAAAAAAATCCCTTGTGAGAGGAATTGATGTTTCGCGAGACACGTATAGCGATGCAACAACAAAAGAGGACCAATATGTAGAAGATCAAAGTGCGGCAGGAAAAAAACAATATCGTACTCTTGCCAGGTTTGATACATGGCAAACATCTTTTGTCCGCGGCATGTATTTAATCGCAAGAGTAAGCGATGAAAACCCGGAATTATTAGATCAAACACTTACTCGGTATTGTGATTATTACACAGGTAACAAATCCCAAAAATATGAAACTGCTCTTGGTTTACTAGATGTTCTCAATAATGCCAATCTGTTAGAAGAGCCACACTTTATTGGATTGGCGGCAAAATTAAGAAAAACAGTGTTAGAGGGAGTTGGCAATTCATACGAAAATTTAAAAAAAGCATATTATTATAGAGTGGTTGATCGACCGTTATTTTGGCAAGAGGAAAATCCTGAATTAGTTGAACCAAGATCACACATACCTCCTCCTGAAGAAGAACCTGCTCATACTATAGAAACAAGATTTACTCATTATCCATCACTTACTCGGTGGGAACGAGGTGTACGTGAACGTAGAAATGATATAGATACATTAAGAACTTTAACTCCACGAAATGCAATAGTAAAGGCAATTCCTGGAACTGAAGACAAGATGATAAAATCTGTAGTAGAAGATACTCAACAGGCCGCTTTAATTAATTCCCGCTTAACAAGAGCAGAAAAACAATTATTGTCACATATACATACGGATTTTGAACAGTTTATCCTTGCATTGGCTAATGGCACACCACTTGACTCTCAAGACAATGCGTTTTTAGCTGATGCTACAGGAGCCGTAATGAGACATTTTAAGTCAAATGATTTGTTATCACAAAAGACCAAATCAGTAATAAATGGGGACAGTAATCAGTACCATATCAAACAGGAAAAATTACCGACTATCCCGTTGGTTCGCTGGCTTATTTTATTTAAAAAGGATCCTGATACAGCTGGCGTATTAAGACATTGGGCACAGATTCAACCGGAATCTCTATATGTTTTATTTAAATCAATGACGTATGATGTTGCAAAACATTTTTATGCAACCGGTGAAAAAGACTTTTTATTTGATGATGCGTATGTCCAAAAAGCGAAAACCGAAGATCTTATTAGGCTGATCAATGAAATAGATACGCTTGCTCAAACCGCCAAACAAGACGTTAAAACACTATTATTACAGGCAGAGAAAACGGTAACAGAGGAAACAGCTCCACTGATCGAAAAGGATATCAAGAAACAACGGAGGAGAAAACTTCTTTCGCTTCGAAGAAGACACTTACCTCTTGTAAACAAAACTATACCTGTGATGGAAAAGTGGAAAACAGTGACAAAAAAAGACATTGCAAAATTAGCCCTTGTAGGAACATCAACAGCATCATTACTTACAGGTGGGTACACTGTATTTATAAACGAAGTATTAAAACATGCGCCTTATAGAGTTCAGTTTGGACAAAATAATCTTGGCGATAGAATTCCTGAAGTGTTACCCAGAGAAATGGTGCAAAATTTACAACCTACTAAATTTTTTGATATTGTACATCTACCAAAAAAATATTTTTCAGGAGTAAAAGGTGAGGATTTAGGATATTTTCCGGCACAATATAATTTTAATGATCTTCCGGACAGTTCACTTATTCCTACAGAAAATTCTAAAGATATCTGGAGCAAATTTAACAATATTGAAGTTGTTGATAATCTTGAAACATATAAAGGAGTATATAAGGACGATGAATTTGCATATATTATCAATACGCCACCTATTGATATCGTAGCCCCGACTGGATGGAAAATCACTCGAGTAATACAAGAAAGAGGCAAACCCGAAGCACAGATTAGCATGACTCAAAATGAACTTATATACGATGTAAAACATTTAAGTACCCCCGATGATCAACCTTCAAGGGTTATTCTTGTGTTGGAAAAATTAACCTTTGAGGAAAACTTGGCAAATGGGAGAATGACACGATACGCAGACGAAAATAATTTTAGTTATAAAAATGAGATAAAACCAGGATTTAATGACCCTACAGAAGAATTGAAAACATTATTACATAACGATCCAAAACTGCAAGAACTTTATGACGAATATAAAGATGCTGTTCAACCATGGATTACTGGCGAAAAAACAGATCCAAATGAGCTTTCTGAAGTTGTCAAATCTTATATGGAAAAATATGGTGAATATATTGATTCAAATAGATTTTATGCTCTTTCTTTTAAGTTTGATTTTGATGAATACAAGACTCCATATGGTACTGGAACAGAATTAAAAACTCTTCAAGCAGTTGCTGATCAACCAGATAACGGTTTTTATTGTACGATTGGTTCATTTGCTTTCCAAGATTTTTTTAGCGCTGGAGGAATTAGAGTTGCAAGAACGCCCGGAATCGCTCTCAAATATTACAATAACGAAGCGTGGGGTCGAGTTGCACATATGAACAATATGGCGCAACTACCAAACGGTGAAATATGGCATATTGATATGACACCTAAAATTACAGACAAAACTCCGCAAGCAGATATTGATGCACTTAAAGATAGAGAACCTTCTGATTTTGACTTATATAGAGATGTTATTTTAGAATTGGCTGTAAAAACAGGTGTTGGAATTGCTGCAGCGACAGTTTTATATAAGGGACTCCCACCACTTGTTAAGGTAACAAAAGGGAAATTCAGTGAAGCAATATTAATGAATCGTGTTAGAGAAGCTTTTTCAGGTGAAAAAGAATTTTCTGAACTCGAAAGTAGATTAATTGCTTCAACAGTAAGCCGTTTAGCATTTGCAAAATACGATGGCAATTATCAAAGAATGACAATTGCATTATTTGATCAGTTACAGGAATTTTCTGAAGCTCGACATGGAAGTTTGATTACATGGTTAGTGAACTCACCAGAGGGACAAAAGGTTTTACATTCAAAAAATCCTCAAAAAGCAATTACAGATCTTAAGGAAACATAGGATTATAACTATGATAATTTCAGAAATAAACTCCCAGCCGAAACTCGTCCAATATTTGAACAACTTTTAGATTTTGTACCAAAAGACCAAAAAGTTGATATTTCAGATTATGATGTACCTTATGATTTTTATGTTTCATACCAAATTGCAAAACTCATTTATAAAGAAGAGGATAGATATCTGCAAAGACGTTTTGCCGTTAATACGTATCGTGACACAAAGCAATTTGACCAACAGACTATTGAAAGAGTGATTAAGCCAGTAACCTATGTACCAGAAAAGGCTGAAGAAATATTAGAGCTTCTTAGAAAGAAGTATGCTTTTGGTGAAATAACTCAAGAGACTATACCCTTATTCAATGCAATAAGTAAAGCATTATCGAACACAGATATTCGGGAATTAAAACCAACCACATTAAGTAGTGAAGTATTAAATCCAAAAGTAAATTATACCCGTTTATCTATTTCTACAAGTTAATTGGGAAGAACGAATAGAAATTTTTAACAGTATTTTATGCATTCAATTTAGTTTCTCCATATATCCTCTACTTCAGATACTAAATGGACCATAAAAAAGCCGCCGGTATAAAGATTACTCTCTACACCAGCGGCTAAATTGTAACTTTTAATTTCTGTCTTTCACATTCCAAACATAAAGATTAAACAGTTTGACGTAATCGGTATTTTCCTCCTGACTTGACCGCTTGTAAGATTTGAACAATTTCCAGCCTCAAAATCTGTATGTTTGGGATACTAATAGCTACAATTGCCGTATGACCTTTATCCGTAAAGTAAAGACTGCAAGCGGTACGACGGCAATACAAATAGTCAGAAAAGAATCGGGTAGAATTGTCCAGGTTGATCATATTGGCAGTGCCCATACTAAAGAACAGCTTGAAACTCTGGTTGTCCCGGCTAAAAAAAGACTGCTCGGTAATCAGATCTTCCTGTTTCCTCAACATGAAGAGCCAAAGATTATCCTGAAAAAACCTGTTTCGCACATGTTGTTTGACGTATTGACCAAACAGTATGATCATCTCGGTTTTCAGACCGTGAAAGACAAAGTATTCTCCTCTCTTTGTGTAGCCCGCATCGTTGAGCCCGTTTCAAAGCTGGACAGTATCAGGGTAATTGAAGAGCTTGGTGTGGAAACTTTAAGTAACGCCGCTATCCACCGTTGTCTTAAAAGAATTAACGACCAAAAGCGGATCATCTACCAATACCGGGAGAAACGAGCGGTATTGGATCTGAAAAACATCGAGCGCCAGATTGCCAAAGTCGAGAAAATCGTAAGCGGCAAGCTTACCGACAAAAGAGCAAAGTTTCTTAAGC
>CAZFNL010000021.1:0-3220 GCA_964520615.1 uncultured Gammaproteobacteria bacterium | reverse complement strand
CGAGTCTGGTACAAAACTCCTTTTAGATTGATAATCGGTTGTTAAAGAGCTTGAGCATGTAACAAATCAAGGATAGATATACATTTTTTGCAAAGGCAACAATCCCCCTCGTTTCTTCGTGTCCAAGGTGATAGGTACGTTTTAAGACTGAAAATACCCGTTCTACGGCTGTTCTCTTGTTGTAGATACTGTGCTTGAAAGTTCGGCCTTTTGTTTTCAGTATCCAGTTAAGTAAATTTCCGTATCTGTTTTTTCTCCCTTTGGCAAGGATGCTTTTTCTCCTCATGGGTATTCCTGCTTTGGCATTAAGTGTATGGGTAATCCACTTCACAATATCCTGGTCGTCATATCCCTTGTCAGCAAGTACGTAGGAACAGTTCTTAAGCTGCCTTCTTCCTTTCTTGAGCAGTGGGATAGCCAAGGTATTGTCTGAGGCCAGTCCATTGGTAATACATAAGCTCACGGGAAACTTTGACTCTGTGTCCATCAAGAGGTGGAGTTTGAAACCATATGCTTCCTTAAAGCCATTCCAGCCCTCGGATCCCACCTCTCCACGCTTCGAAAACGTGTGAATAAAGCTTGAATCGAGAGCAACAGTATTTCCCGTTAGAAGCTTTTGTTTGTAGGCTTTTTTGACCAGACTTGAGAATATCTTGTCATAAAGACCCTTTCTCAAAAACAAATCATTTGCGCGCATAAGCGTTGGATGGGATACTCCCGCCATATCTGCAATAGTACGATAGTCCCAATTGGTTACTTTTTTAACCAGTAGCCAGGAGAAAAGCATTTCTTTGTCGTATCCTTTCCGTCCTCCAATAAATAGCTCTTTGTTTGTCTTTTTACATACCTTTGAAACAAGAGGAAATGAGAAATCAAGCACAAACTGGACTTTTCTAGGCAATTTTGGTACAAGTATCATAAAAGCAACTCTCACCTCCTTCTGGAGTAGAATATATTGTTTCCACAACATATTCAGTGTGTCAGTTGCTTTTTTAATTGTCAAATCAATACATAACTAGTTTTGTACCAGACTCAATATTAGTTTATTGACAAACAAAAATGTTGGGAGTATGTTTCAGGTATGGTTGAGACAAAAGGTTCAAAACCGGCCCCAAAACACAAAGCGGCTAGAATTGGACTAAGAATTGCATAAGTTGCAACCGGCGCACTCTGTCTTTTATATGCTGCGTCCGCAGCTACCGCGATTAATTCCGGAGACAGAAGTCTCGTAAAACAGCAGGCTGCAGAAACTGGAAAAACCGCGATTGACACCATGCTTTTTGTTGGTGCTGAAGTGGCATTAAGGAAAACCGGTAAGATATAACTACCCAAGCGCTTTTGCAATACTTTCAGCAGTGGATAAAATTTCAAGCTTTGGGAAGCGCTTTTTTTCAGGAACATCAATAGAATCCGTAACAAAAATTATTTCCGCCTGGGAATTTTCAAGAAGCTGGGGCGCGTCTTCTGAAAAAACCGCGTGTGTTACCATTACAAAAAACTTCTCTGCCCCTAATTCCGAAAGCGAGTTAATTGCTTCCAGAATTGTCCCCCCGCTTGAAATCATATCGTCCACTATAAAACAAGTTTTTTTAACTTTCCCATGTACCCTTGCAACTTTTATGTGCCCTGTCACTATATCCCGATCCTTTTCCACTAAAACCGTCTCAATATTTCCCAACAACTCCTTAAGAATATCAATCCTGCGGATTCCGCCCATGTCAGGAGTAACTAAACAAACGTCTGAGAAATCCGTGGTAAACTCCTTTATTTTTTCGGCAAACAAAGGAATTGCTGAAACATTCTCTACCGGAATAGAAAAAAGCTCGGGGATTTTTATGGAATGCAAATCAACGCCCACAAAAGCGGAGGCGCCAGAGGCTTCAATAATCTTTATTACTACTTCAAGTGACCTGCTCTCCCCTTCCCTAAATGTATGATCTTGACGTTGATAACCCAGGTATGGAACAACCGCGGTAATTTGACTTGCTCCTGAAGTTTTTGCCGCATCAATGAGTAAACAAAGTTCTACCAAGTTACTGTCTACCGGAGGATTAGTAGGCTGTATTATTATCACGTCTTCATCAACAACGCTCTCTTTAAGCATTACGCGCCGCTCCCCGTCAGGGAATATGTGGTTTTCAACACCGGATAGGGGAATATTTAACGCATCTGCAATTTTTTGCGCAAGAGGAATATTTGCAGAACCGGAAAAAATCTTCATTTGTTTTATTGTACGAGTAAATTTGGGCAAGAATCAAGAAGCGACTAGAGGATTAAGTCCCGAGACAAAGAATCACCCGACTCTATCCTTTCAATTGCCATAGCCAGCATTTTTGCAACAGATATAATAGTCACTCTTTTGTCTTCTCTCATTTCAGGGCGCAGCGGAACCGTATCGGTAATAATAAGCTCATCTACATCTGCCTTCTGAAACTTTTCGGGCGCAGCTCCTGAGAAAATCCCATGCGTTGCACAAATTATAACTTTTTTAGCGCCCATTTTCTTAATGTAATTTGCCGCATGCATAACGGTCCCTCCGGTATCTATCATGTCGTCAACTAATAAGATATCACGGTTCTTGACGTGTCCAATCATGGCAAGCGCTTCTGATCTATTGTTTACCACAATATCCCGCTCTTTATAAACTAAGGCAATATCGTTGGCTCCGAGCAATCTGGCATAGGCGGTGGCTCGCGTCATCCCTCCTTTATCAGGCGCCGCAATAACCACATTTTTTAATTTTCTTTTTTTAATCTCCGGGATAAACGCATAACTTCCATATAAATTATCCCACGGACCTTTTATAAAACCCTGCTGTTGCTCTGAATGGATATCAAGAGTCACAATACGGTTGATCCCCGAATGTTCCAGCATTTTTGCAACCACCGACGCTGAAATTGGGACACGAGGCATTTCTTTTCTGTCCTGTCTGGCATAACCAAAATATGGAATTACAGCGGTTATCTCATCCGCGGAAGATCGTCTGGCCGCGTCCGCCATAAAAACCAGCTCTAAAAGGGAATCGTTAACAGGGGGACACGTGGATTGGATAATAAAAACATGCCTGCGCCTGACGTTTTCCGGGACTTTAACCCTTATTTCTCCGTCCGAGAAAACACTTACCGGCTCAAATAATTCTTTCTTGAGGTATTTTGCGGTTGCTCGAGCAAGAGAAGGGTTAGATCTTCCCGTCAATAAAACAAAAGAGTCAGGTTTAACG
>CAZFNL010000020.1:0-7414 GCA_964520615.1 uncultured Gammaproteobacteria bacterium | reverse complement strand
TCGCATACGGAATGTTTACTCCAACTTTTCTAAGAAGTGAAGCGCTCCCCGAGCTTACGCTCGGGGCATCAGCCCGATCGGTCATTCGGAGCGCGAAACCCCGCACCGAATGCCCGCTAGAAAACCATTCATCCCACGGATTGACACCCGGGGCATTCTGGTGCTGGGGTAAATATGATAAGTATTATTTACAGAAAATACTTATCAAACAACGCACTATCAAGACCTACCGTCCTTGCGAGCTAAAAAATTTCTATTGCGAGCTTTGAAACGCCTATGTCATTTCTTGAAAAAAATATTGAAAACATTACCGGAGCCATCCAAAATTCTGTCTTTTCAGAAACAATCGCAAAAAAAGACGGTTTTTTGCAACGGCTTGACCCCCGGACAAAAATAGTTTGTTTCCTGCTTTTGCTTCTTGCCGTAAACTTCTCTCAAAATCTTTATATGATAATTTCACTCTACCTTTTCCTACTTTTTCTTGCAGGCATATCCAAAATCTCACTGAAATTTTTCATAACCCGTGTCTGGTTATTTCTCCCCTTTTTCACCGGCATTATTGCATTACCGGCTATTTTCAGCTTTTTTACTCCGGGAAAACCGCTTCTTATACTTATCAATCAGCCTCAACATCACATGTATATTACTATCACTCAAAACGGACTTCTTACCGCACTTTTCCTTCTTACCCGCGTTGCCACATCAGTTTCTCTTGGTATACTTCTGGTATTGACTACACCCTGGGTCAGACTCCTCAAGGCACTCAACAATCTTCACGCCCCGCAGATTCTCATTATTATGACAATGATGACTTACAGATATATATTTGTACTCCTTACAATAGTCAACTCCATGTTTTTGGGACGTAAAAGCCGGATGGTCGGCCGGCTCGCCCAGTCGGAAAACAGGCATCTTGTCTCATCCGCTTTGGGCACTCTTTTTGGAAAAACTCAAGTACTGAGTGAAGATATTTATCAGGCTATGCTCTCCAGAGGCTACCGCAATAAGGTCTATATACTGAGCGATTTCTCTTTCACGGTTTTAGATTTATGGTCGGCAGTTGCTGTGTTAGCGATAATTTTTGGACTTTTTCTGATTTGGAAATAAATTTATTAATAATTTTCTATTCAATAAACAATATGTGTCTTTACAGACTTTACCTAGTTTTTCAATAAGTAGGACCTGTATATTAAAATGAAAAAAAATAATTTATCAAAATCAAATATTAATAAAAAGACTACTCCTATATTGGAATTTGACAAAGCCTGCTATAAATACCAGACTTTTACCGCACTTTCTGATATCACTTTTAGCGTAAATAAGGGAGAAAAAATCGTTCTTCTTGGAGCCAACGGTTCTGGCAAGAGTACGCTTCTGAAAATTATTGACGGACTGGAGTTTGCGGATAAAGGGAGATACAAAGCTTTTGGGAATATTATTAACCGGCAATATTTAGAAGAAGAGGAAAAGTCTTACGATTTCCGCAGGAAAATAGGCTTTGTCTTCCAGGACTCCGATGTCCAGCTTTTCTCTCCTACTGTCTTTGACGAGGTGGCGTTTGCTCCGCTTCATATGGGTTTTGATAAAAATGAGATATTGCAAAAGACAAAAAGCGCGATGCAATTGATGGGTATAGAGCACCTGTCAAACCGTGCTCCCTACCGCCTTTCCGGAGGGGAAAAAAAGAGAGTGGCGATTGCTTCAGTACTCTCCTATTCGCCCGCTGTCTGGCTTTTCGACGAACCCACATCAGGGCTTGACCCGCGCAGCCAAAGCAGGCTAATTGATTTTATTTTTGAATTAAACAGTCAAAATAATACTGTCATCACCGCCACCCACAATCTTTCCATCGTACAGGATATTGCTGATAGAATTATTGTTCTTTCGGAAAACCATAAAATAGTCGCAGATGGCACTCCTGAAAAAATACTCGCAGATTCTAATCTTTTGAAGAAATACAATCTTATCCATGAACATATTCACCAACACCGCGGCAAAACCCATGAACACATCCACACGCATAACCTCATTCATCGACACTAAAAACTCCGCCGTGGTAGCTGTTAAACCTATGTCATAACCGGATAGAAAAGTATCAATGTGGGATTTATATCCGCAAACTAAGTCCGCGGTCAGGCGGGCTTAGTTTGTATATGTATCGTAGATCAACTGTTTGTTTCAGTCTGTACCTCAGTCTGATTTACATCAATAGAATTATCGTTTACTGAGCTGTCTTTGGAATTTTTTGTCTCAGACATGCTATTCCTGTCGTTTGAGTTTTCCTTTCCAGAAATGTCAACTGAACTTACCGAATAATGCGTGTTGTCATTTGAGATGCTGTCTTTTGAATTGTTTCTTGTATCTGCACTTTGCTTCTCAACCGGCTTTATTTCATGATTTTGGTTTCTATCTTTGGCAAATGCCGGACTTACTCCTGCAAGAGATACTACTCCTGCAATAAGCGCCAAAGCTGTGATTGTCAAAATTTTTGCTTTCATTTATTTTCACCTCCTTTCCTATATAAATTTGTTCGTCTAGAAAGCAATATATCAGAAGATGATGAAGATCTTATGAAGAAATGATGGGAATGTACTAAATCTTATACTCCTTTATGAGCTTCTTTTCAGTTTTCTGGTCTATGAATGCGCGTACGCTTACATACTGTTCTATCCCAGACCCGACAATTTTTTTCTTCAGCAGCTCATCAAGTTGGAAAAGCCCGGCAGAATTATTCATGGTGATATTTATCTGGATTAACTTCTCTTTTTCGGAAGCTTCTTCATCCCCCTCAGTAATTTCCACATTTTCTATTGCCGCAGCGGACACTGAGTGGATATCCATTTTCCCGGATTCATACGGTATGCGGGAGCGACCTTTACTCATATCAAGAGCATCAGCTACTCTCACAATACCAGCCTCAATAGTGAGAGGATTTCCGTCGCTTCTGTGGCTTATTATGGCGTGAAGAGACTCTGAAATCACTATTGTCTTCTCATCAATAGGTAAAAAGGAAAGCACTTCATGCAGGAGTCTGTTGGCTAGAAAGAGGCTGTATTCTTCATGATCTTCGCGGTTTATGGACATTCCAAGATCATGGAAAAGGCTGGCCAAAAGTACTACCAGTTCTGCATATTTTTCCGCAAGATCATAATCTTTGGTAATGGACATTATAACTCCTTTTTTCACCAGTAGCCTGACAAAGCGGACTGCAATATTGGCCACAATCTGAAAATGCACCGGCCCGTGATCAGTCATCGAGAGCCTTTCAATCGCATTCACGTTTACCACTTTCCAGAGGGTAGAAATCTCTTCATTTCTATTTACCGCTCCCAGAGCTTTTTCCAAAAGCTCGTTATGATTGCTGGGGACATGGATTTTTATCTCTGCCTGTTGCACTCTAGTCTTCATACGCATTGAAGGATAACATAATAATCTTATTTACTCCATAAGAATTTACTAAAAACAATTAGCAGTTCGTTTCATAAATTTTGACAACCGGACATAAATTCAAGGAAAAGAAGTACTAGATTTTTTTTGTTGATAAGGAAATACGACAAAATACATAATTCCTGCAATAACAATGGTACACGCATATGCCAACGTCGCTCCGGCAACCATTCCCAAACCGGGAACCAAAAGGTAAAACCCAAGGGCAAAAAATATGTTGGTAAAATTGCCGAAAGGCATGCGTTTGGCTACAGAGGTAGTAAATTCTATCCCGTGGGCTCTCATAAGGATGATAAGCGAACTGGTAAAAATTGCCGGAAAACTTCCCATTAGTCCTCCCCAGAGCGGTCCCAAGACTTTGCTTAAAATTACAGCAAGACCGATGATTATCCCACTCAAGATTCCACGGGTAAAAAGAATCTGACTGTTAATTTTTAGCGTCTTTGCTTTCCTGTCTGGATAATTTCTGACAGCATAGAAAGCAACGGAAATATATATAATCCCTATAGCCACTGAAACGGCAATATTTGAAAGATGAAAAGCAATAAGTGGAAGAGTCAAAAGACCCCAGAAGAGAAAAGATAAAAGAAGTGATAATTTTGACCCAAATCTCTTATAAGTCTGTACAAAAGCAACCACAAAAAGCGATGCCGCGCTGACCGCAGCGGGGACGATACTGACGGCCTCAACCGCCACCTTTGCATCCTGAGTCCAGGCGATAAATATGAGACTGACAAGAGAAGTTGATGGCAATCCAAGAAGGAGTCCTCCCAATTTTGCGCCGGATTTCTCGGAAATCTAGGTGCCAGCCGCCGCATAACTGCCTCCGACAATTGCCGATAATAATAGTTTAATAAGAAATAAATCCATAAATTAACCGTCTTACTTGTTCTAATATTACTTGCAAGGAATGATAAAGGAGCTTTTTATGCACGAAATTTCTACATGTTAATAATATTTTCTGAATTACAATCTTATCAATTTTTCATCCGTTTATAATCGGGCAGAAGATGTGCTTTCTGCTCAAACTTTCCTGAAAATTTTTATTATTTCAAACCACAGGATGGCTATTGCCGCAGTCACGAATGAAAGTATCAGGTCATCGGCATGAAGAAAAGTAAAATGGAAAAGGGATCGCAAAAAAGGCATATAAATTACCAAAAAGAGAGAAACAAGCGCAAATCCCGAGACGATCATTAGTGCCCTGTTTGCCGATAAGATTATTTGAAAAAAATTCTTTGTCCAGGAAAGATTAGTCATAATAAGCATCAAGTTTGCAAACACAAGAGTGGTAAAAGCAACAGATCTTGCCTCGACATCATTTTTGCCGACAAAAAGGGAATAAATAAATATTAGAAATACCATTACTAATACACTTATGCCCTGCAAGATACTTATACTGATAATTCCTCTATTAAATAACGGCTGATAAAGATTTCTCGGCGGCTTTTGCATTATATGTTCGTCTTCTTTTTCTGATTCAAATACTGTTGAGCAGGCCGGATCGATTATAAGCTCCAGAAAAGCGATATGCGCAGGCAAAAGTACAGACGGAAGATTAAATATTACCGGAAGAAGAGACATACCCGCAATAGGTATATGTACTGCAAAAATATAGCCCATTGCTCTTTTAAGATTGTCATAAATTCTTCTTCCTAGGCGCACAGCTGCTACGATTGATGAAAAATCGTCATTGAGAAGGACTAGAGACGACGCTTCCCTTGCCACATCCGTACCCCTTTGCCCCATAGCTATGCCTATATTTGCTGATTTTAGTGCAGGAGCATCATTGACACCGTCGCCGGTCATTGCTACAATCTCTCCGTTTGCCTTGAGGGCATTCACTATAGCCAATTTCTGCTCCGGTACTATTCTGGCAAAAATATTTATATTTCTTATCTTTTCCCTCAATTCCTGATGGTTAAGCTTTGATAACTGGTCTCCAGTGATATAGTCGCCGGGATGCAAAAGCCCTATTTCCCTTGCTACAAATGTAGCAGTACCCGGATAGTCTCCCGTAATCATGACTATCCTTATACCGGCATTGTATGCTTCCTTTACTGCCCCAGGTACAGTCAAACGTATCGGATCAATAAAACCCAAAAGACCTACAAACTCAAAGTCGTAATCATGCTGTTTATTTGGGAGATCTGATTTTGAGAAAAATGCTCTTGCGACTCCCAGGACTCTCAATCCTTTTTCCGACATTTCCCTCACCGTCCCCAGTGTCTTTGTTTTTTCAGATTTACTTGCATGACACAGATCAAGAACTGCTTCCGGTGCACCTTTGGCAGCTATCACAAAATCTTCCTTATCAGTCGACTGCCAGACGTGTGAGAGAGCCAAAAGCTCTTTGGATAAAGGGTATTCTTTTACCAGATCCCAATTACCATGAATGTGTTCAGTATTCTTCAAGTAAAATTCTCCTTTTTTTTTAATCTCTTTTTCTATTGGATCAAAAGGATCTCGTGGGCTGGCTAAAATTCCATATTCCAAAAGATTATGGTGTTTTTCGGGAAGGGTCTCTGAATCATCTAATTCATAAAGAGAATTGTTGGAAAATATACTTGCCAGCTCCATTCTATTTAAGGTCAGAGTACCAGTCTTGTCAACACAAAGAACTGTAGCCGCACCCAGTGTTTCAATTACAGCTGGTTTTCTGGTCAACACTCTTCTTTTTGATATCCTCCAGGCGCCAAGGGTCAGAAAAATAATAAGCACAACTGGAAATTCCTCAGGCAGCATTGCCATACTCAAGGCAAGACCAGACAGGAAACCGCCAAGAAGGTCATTTTTGACTAAAGTATAGATTACAACGATAAAGATGCATAAAGATATACCTATGAAAGTGACAATTTTGACAATCCTGTCGGTTTCTTTCTTCAAAAGCGTTTCTTCTTCCTTTATGGTTTCCAGAGCTTTGCCGATTTTCCCCATCTCCGTATAAATTCCCGTTGAAATTACCTGAGCGACACCTCTTCCGCTTACTATGAGTGATCCTGAGTAAACAAAAGGTAAATCGTCTCCTCCCGGCCTTTGGTTTACAGAATTTCCATCCACCGCGGATTTTCTGACAGGAACGGATTCTCCAGCACTTTCCATTCTTTTCTCAACTAAGGATTCATCAATCCAAAAGGATTTTCTAACAGGAACGGATTCTCCAGTAATAAGCGACTCATCAGCCGACAGATTTTCGCATGATAATACCCTGGCATCAGCCGGGACACGATCACCTTCATGGAGAATTATAATATCCCCTTTTACCACTTCCCTGCCGGCAATTCTCTTCCTTTCACCATCCCTTATGACCAAAGCCCTCGGACTGGACAGGTTTCTTAAGGCTTCCAAAGTCCTCTCTGTTTTTCTCTCCTGATAAAAAGTGATACCAATTACCACAAAAATGAATGACAGAAGCATCAGTGCGTCCTTTACTTCTCCCAGGAAAAGATAGACCATACCGCTTCCAATCAGAAGAAGCAGCATCGGTTCGGAAATTACACGCACAAAGATAGAGAAGATATTTTGTTTCTTCTGGGAAGGAAGCTCATTGTATCCGTCTTTTTCCAGTCTGACCGCAGCCTCTTTCTTGGATAAGCCGGATATGACTTTATCGGGTTCTTTTGGCATTAAGTTATCTTTTGGATGGATAGCTTTTCTGTCGCAACTCATAAAAAAACCAGGTATTCATACCATAAATTTAAGTTATAAACTTGCAGAAGTCCCTCCTGATTGCTTCAGGATGCTTAAATGCCCGGTATGAAAACCTGATCTTCTTATAAAGAATTATACCAGAAAAAGTTGTTTTTATAAATCAGGCAACTTATTCGTAACAGTTCACACTTCTAACATGAACTGAGGAGCAGTCGGCACTGTTCCAGAGGATTTTTACCTTGCAGTTGCCAGGTGTCAAAAAGAGAGGTCAGGATGACTTTTGTTTCTGATCCTTTGGCTGACCTGGTTCCTCCCT
>CAZFNL010000019.1:0-2487 GCA_964520615.1 uncultured Gammaproteobacteria bacterium | reverse complement strand
AATTGTGGGAAAACTTTATCATTGCAGAAAAATATAAACAACAATTGGGATTAGGTTTTAAAACGAACTATTATTTTTGGAGAACGTATGACAAACAAGAGGTTGATTTAGTCGAAGATAAGGGAGGAAAACTTGATGGTTGGGAAATAAAATGGTCTGAAAAAAACAAAAAACCTCCTAAAGCGTGGACAAATTATAAAAATTCAACGTGGCAGGTAATAAATAAGGAAAATTACTTTGAGATTTTGCTTGAATAAAAATTCAATCCAAGTTTAAACCCCGTTGCATTTCCAACAATTGACATACCAAAAAGTGGTATAATAGAAACATATGAAAAAAATATTTAATAAATATATTGTTGCCGATTCAGAAATCTGCCACGGTAAACTAACTTTTAGAGGAACTAGGATAATGGTCTGGCAAATAATAGATATGTTGTCCGCTGGAATGACTGAAAAAGAAATTCTCGAAGAGTTTCCTTCTCTCGAATCTGACCATATTAAAGCTGCCTTAGAATTTGCAACAGCAATTTTAAGTGAAGACAAATATGCAAAATTCGGCAGACTTATTTCTGTTTCTCGCTGATGAGAATGTCGAAGCCAAACTGATAAAGCATTTATCAGAAAAAGGCTATAATATTATTACTGCCAAAAAAGGCATACGCAACTCACATTTAATCAACCTCGCTAAAAAGGGAAAAAGAATTCTTCTGACTCATGATAAAGACTTTACCAATCAATTACGATATTCTCCTTTAAAATATGAAGGAATAATCATTCTAGATATTCATCCGCCAATTCTGACAAATCTGATTGCGGCAATTGATGATTTACTTCTTAGAACCAAGCCAAATAAATTTACTGGTAAATTATTTTTATTATCAAAAAGTTCTCAAAAGAAAACGGTTTTTATTAATCGGTAAAAAGGATGAAATCAATATTTTTTAGTAAGAATTGTGTCCTCTATTTTGTCGATAAAAGGACAATTCAAGTTCTATTGTTTAGCCAAATCATCACCCTCCCTTGACAACCAGAATATTACTATATATAATTATGCTATAGGATTATGACAGTACATCCAGAGACTCCAAAAACATTGGACGGACTAAAATTACCAGATATAAAAAGACCAACAACACGGCGTGGAGCTATTGCATTTTTTTTACTTAGTGGTGCAACGTTAGTAGTCGCAATTGAAGAATCTCCGTTTGGCCTTCAAATATTAAGGAGACTCGCCTCTGTTTCAGCCGGGCCTACGGCTGGAGAAGTCGGCGCAGGCACAACCGCGACTCCTCTTGGTCAATCGGCTGTTGATACAATTACTTCCACTGCTACACCGACTGCTCCCCCACCTCCAGTCCCATCAAGCACTCCTCCTCCAACAGCAGTTCCACCAAATACACAAACAGCGGCTCCCACTCTTACCACTATTCCGACCCGGCCGCGCGGGCCGGATACACCGACGCCGGTGCCCAATTTGCTGGGAACAGGACCGTATGTGCAGGATGCAGCAAGATTTGGCCTTATTTCAACAAATACTGCACCACTAGCAGAAATCTTTAATTCTGGAGCATCAAATGGAGATATTTTTGATAAAAATATCAATTCCGTAGAAGTATTAAGTGTAAACCGTGTAGGGAATCAACAAATTGGACATTTTGTATTTTTTGACGCAAATGGTAACGAATTATTTTATTTTGATGCGGTAGTAAATAATAAATACACAGGTGCAAATGGTGTTTTCGTAGGGGGAAATGTTCCAAATAGTGGTAGAGTTTCTCTTGACTCTCTTTCTCCAGGGGCTTTAATTAGTATATCCATAACCCACGACGATCTTACGGCAATCTTAAGTCACTCTAATAAAATTATCACTATAGGAGGTGCAACAATATGGGCTCCTAAAAACCTTAAAGGAATAAAACCATTACCAACTAATCCTATATCCGAAACTCCATAAAAACAAATAGATAAATCATTCTATATTGACATTTAATCTTTTATTTTGGTAATCTGTAATTACACATGAAGGTTTACTACATTATTTTAATTGTGTTTATATTCGCGTCTTTTGTCCTATCGCCTACCAAAAGCTTTGCCTGCAATCCACAAACTGACGGATATCGATGTGGAAACAGCCAATGCTGTACAGATAATAACAACTACAGTGGTTGTAGTGCTCAACCCCGCACGTGTACACCGGCCGGTGGAGGATCATCGTGTAGCGGCCTTCCTCCTGCCTGCGATGCAAAATTTGATTGTGGCGCAGGAGCCTGTTGGTCATCTCCTTCATGCCAAGCAGGGTCTTGGACTTGCGTATGTAGCGGTTCTCCACCATGCGGGGGAGGAGGTCCAACCCCAACGCCCGGCGGACAAGGACCATCATGCAACCCTGTTGCCGGAGCTGCTACCGCATTAACACCATATGGTACGCTTACCGCGGGTCAATACACGCTGTCGTGGACTGCGGGAGCAAACGCATCTTATCATC
>CAZFNL010000018.1:0-28732 GCA_964520615.1 uncultured Gammaproteobacteria bacterium | reverse complement strand
ATTTCACTCTCATCAAACTTTCTAAGGCTATAGAGCATTGATAACCACCTCCTATAGCCTTGTATTCTACTGACTATGTCATACATTTTCGAACTGTATTCCAAATCATTCAATGTCGAATATGTATCGTATCTTGTTCATATTTCAATCCAAACCCTGGTGAGACCTCAGATGTCTTAGTTTTGTCTCAATCTCAGAATCATCTACTAATAATATACGTAGTAATTTCTCCGTCATGGAAATTGCAGCCTCAAATTCCGGCTGCACCACCGAATCCACTCCCAGTTCTTTAAGTTTTTTCTGATCCTCATCAAAATGCGTCCGGCATATAATTTTTATACCCGGATTCAATGCTAACGCGTTTACCACTACCATTTCCTGTGTATGTCTGTCAGCATAAGCCAAAATCAAAACTTTCGCCTCTCTGACGCTTGCAAATTCCAATACATCTATTTCAGCCGGATCGCCATATATCACGTTTACTCCCCTTTTTCTGAGAAACTTCACCAGCTTGTGGTTGTACTCAACTACAATATATGGTATCTGGGCTAGGGATAAAGCCTTACAGATATACTTACCGACTCTACCGTGCCCTAAAACCACAACGTGGTTTGAAAGAGTATTAACTCCCTCAAGCGGCAGACGGTCAAACTTCAAAAGAGCTTTATACACAAGTGGCATATTCGTCCTAAACCAATTTCTGGCAATATAGTAAATTTTGTCCCCAGCATAAAGAATCGGCACTGAAATAATAAGGGATATAAACGAAACAGATAATATAGTCATATAAGTCACTTGAGTGATAAGATGGGCTGATATACCCATGATGGCCAATACAAAGGCAAATTCCCCCACCGAAATCAGTGAAAACCCAACTAGCGTAGCGGTCTTGGTGTGATACCCCAGAAGAAATAAAAGGACGACTGAAATGACAAACTTCAAGACTATGACAAAAACCACCAATGTCAAAATCAGAGAAAATGATGAGAGTATAAATCCGGGATTCAATATGAAGCCTAAGGAAACAAAAAATACGGTGGCAAAAAGGTCCCGCAGCGGTCTAACCTCTGAAAATATTCCATGATGGGCTGAAGATGAGGACAAAAGTACCCCGGCCAAAAATGCACCTATCCCGTACGACAGACCCATCATCTGGAAAAAATAAGCAAATATAAGACAGAACGATATGGCGGCCAAAAGCATAAGTTCTCTACTGCGGAAATCAGCCGCCTTTTCCAAAAGATACGGAACAATATTTTTACCCAATAGAAGTACCAAAAAAAATGTACCACCGGCAATAAGCATACTTTTGAAGAAAACCAAAAAAGAAGCAACGCTTACCCCTCCCCCATTCATCGCCAGTCCCAAAGCGGGTAAAAGGATTATAATCGGCAACGTATACAGGTCCTGCATGAAAAGCCACCCGGAGGCCATCTCACCATGTAAGGTTTCTACTTCTCCCTTATCTGACAGCGTCTTTAGCGCAACTGCAGTAGACGATAGGGAAAAAACTGCCCCCAAAAAAAGTGAGGCATAAAAATTAAACCCAAACAGCGGAAAAACCATTATAGACGCCACAATTGTCAGGAGTATCTGAATAAGTGATCCAAGAACTATTGTCAAACCCATATCCTTTAGTTTTTCAGGAGAAAACTCCAATCCTAGAGTAAAAAGAAGAAGTATCACCCCTACCTGAGCAATACTGTCAATCGCACCTGATTGGCTAAGGTAGTGTGACAGAAAATTTCCAATGAGTATACCACCGAAAAGGTAACCAACAATAAGAGGCAGACGCATTTTTTTGGCCACTGATCCGCTCACAAAAGCCGTCAGAAGCACAATTAGAAGATTCCTGACAAACATGAAGTCAGTCATAGTCTTTTATTTTCTCAAGGCTCGACAAAGTATCCTGTAAATCTTGTGGGAGCTCACTCTCCAAAACCAACGCTTCCTTCCCGTAAGGGTGCATAAATTTTATGTATTTGGCGTGTAAAAATAAACGCCCGCAAAACTTTTGATCCCTGCGGTAAACTTTCCTGCCGGCATAAAGATTGTCCCCTACTACACTATGCCCGATATATTTGAGATGAATTCTGATCTGGTGAGTCCGGCCGGTATGCGGAAATGCCGTAAGGAATGTATATTTTTCCTGGTCAGAAGATGCGTATAAAGATTCGCATTTATATAAAGTTATCGCCTCTTTTCCACCCGGTAAAACGCCAAACTTTTCCCTGCTCCATGGCAACCTGCCTACGCTTGCTTTTATTTCTCCACTTATGGATGGCATCTGCCCATGCACCAGAGTAAAATATCTTTTTTCTATTTCCCTCTCCTTAAATTGTGCCTGCATGAACTTAAATGTTTCGGGGTCTTTGGCAATTATAAGTAAACCGGAAGTTTCCTTGTCAAGGCGGTGTACAATTCCCGCTCTGTTATAAAAATCAGCGTCTTTGCTGATTCTTAATTCCTGATTCTTAATTCCTGATTCATCTCCCGCCTTGACCTTTACAGAACCATCTCCAGATGTTCCAATCACTCTATTTCCCGTATTCAATCCTAACTTTTTTTCAGCCCAATCCTGTATAGTTTCCCCCTTTACCGACTCAGCCCTGTTGACAACCACACCAGAAGGTTTTTCAATTACCAATAGATATCCATCCTCAAATACTATTTTTATATCCATACCGTAATATAACTATATCATGACTTACGGGAGAACATATTGGTTTATATTGTCATTCCCGCGAAGGCGGGAATCAATAACTTAAAATGCATTAGTGTTTAGATCCTCTGATCCCGACTTCGACAAGGCTATGCCGGGCGAGGCAAGCCGGAGGATGACAGAATACGTAAGTCCTACTATATAAAACATCGCGGATAATTAAAAGAAGCTGTGAGGATTCTTCCTGTCAAGAATTATTTTTCTCTTTTCTTCTCACATTCAACGCAATAAAGCGCAGTAGGTTTAATTGCCAACCGGTCAGTATCTATCATCTTGTGGCAAGAAAGACATCTACCATATGTGCCTTTTTTTATCCTTGAGAGCGCTTGCTCTATTTCCTCAAGATGAAGCCTGAGTTCCTTTTCTAAAGCCTCCATCCGTTCGTGAGATATCTCTTCTTTGGCATCCGTATCGGATGCTGCATTATCATTTAGTCTGTCGGGATCCGAGAAAGGATCCTGAGATTTTAGTGATGACATGTTTGAGACAACCTTGCTTTTCTCCTTATTCAAATGGTCAGTGATTTTTTTCAGGACATTTAACGGAAATTTCATTTTTCACTCCTTATCAATTTAATTTCTTATAAATTACCTTTTAACTTTTCAATTTATTTTTCTTTCTTAATGTCTTTAACTTAACAAATAATGACCAGCCGGCAATACCTATTATTACCAACGCGCCCAGTTGTTTGGCGCTAAATATATATAAGTATACGTGGTGATCCTTCAAAAATTCAAGCAGGAAAATAATAACCGATATAAAGATCGTAAAAAACAAAAAAACGATTCCCTCGGGCCACTTCTTTCTCTTTATGCGGTTATAAATATAGTATAGCACTATTGATAAAACCAGTATAAGTATGGCTTCGTATAATTCCACGGGATGGTGGCGGCCGGCCTGACCTATAATTCTCACGCCCAAAATGAAACTGGTAGCCTTGCCGAAACCTGCTCCCCCCAACTGCTCCCCTATTTTGGTAAACACAAGGGAAAAACCGGCCGCTAATGAAAAAAGATCTGAAAGATGCCCAAAATTATATTTCTTTTTCCTGCAGTACCAGAAAAGAAATAAGAAACCACCCACCAGCCCTCCCACTAGAGAAAGTCCTGGAGTTTCACGCACCACTATATATCTTAGTATATTCAATCCGAAATCACCCGGATGCATAAGTATGTATAAAATACGCGCGCTGACTAATCCCGCTATGCTGGTAAGGAGAAAGGCGTCAAGATACTCTTCTTCCTTAAACTCCTCCTTTCCCTCCCTCCAGATGATAAACGTGGAAAGAAGAAAAGAGAATGCCATAAAGAATCCGAAGGCATATACGTTGAATGGTCCTATGGTAAAGAGAACAGGTAACATAATATTTTTATATGGTATTATTTAACTTTTTTATTTTCAAGTAAGCAATGACTAAAAATATATTTCTTCAATTTTATAATACGGTGTACTGGCTTCTTCTATCAAAATAATGGTAAATACCGGCAATGAGTATAATAATGCCGATGATAAAAAGAGTTTTGCCTACTCCGACGATATCAGCAAGCACTCCTGAAAAGACAACCGGCAGGAACGAAACTCCTCCTGTCATTGAAGTCAAAACACCATATACCCGTCCCCTCATGGAATGATGGGTATCTCCCTGCAGGATAGTGTTGGCCGGTACATTTATAAATGAGTTGAATAACCCCAATATAAAAAGGAGGACAATTGCAACTGTCAGATTGGTAAAAAGTATGTGACTTCTGATAAAAAATATAAATATACTTATACTTGGGGCGGCTGCTTTTGTTATAACTGATAAAAAGACAAGCGTGACGGCTGTTCCTAATATTCCTACCAGTATGATGGAACCCTTCAGGTATTTTTGCCCGAAACCACCCACAAGAAAAGCCCCGATAACAAGTCCTACTGCTGCAGGCCCCAATACCAAATATGAAGCTGCTGTAAGATTTATTTTTAACACCTGATCTGCAAAACCGGGAGCAAGAACAGCCAGCGTGGCAATAAGCGCCTGGGAAAAAGTCATAAGAATAAGGCTTTGCCTTATCCTCGCATTTTCCCTGATAAAAACCAAACCATCCCTGATAGTTCTTCCGATGAAATCCAGATCAATTTTCTCTGAATTTTTTTTGAGCACTCTTATGGCAGGCATATGATAAACAAAAAAAGTAGCTGCCGCCATAAGGACAAGCATAAGCATATACACGTCCCTGTTTCCAAACATCTGTATTACTGGACCAGCTGATACAAAGCCGATTATTGTCGACAGATAAAAACTGATTGTAAAAAGCGAATTGGCAGTCAATAACTCATCCTTATCAACTAAATGCGGTATGGAAGGTGCTTCAGCCGGAATAAAAAATTGGGTAATAATGGATATGAAAATGGTAAGAATAAAAAGAATATATATATTTTTATAAAAAAGGAAAAAAGCAAACAGCAAAAATACACGGATGAGATTACAATAAAAAAGCACAGTTCTCTTGTCGTAGAAGTCAACCAGACCTCCGGCGATCACCCCGAAAATAAGAGAGGGAATGCCAAATGAGAGAAGCATAAGCGATACGGCGGTATTGGAATGCGTCTCCTGATATACCCTGATAACCAAGACAAAAGAAAGCATGTTGAGGGCTATCTGTGAGGTAACCTGGCCAAACCAAAGATTCCTAAATGAATTGTTTCTTGCTACTTTAAGGTAAGACTTTATCATATGAGGATAATTTCACAATAAATCCCAAATGGGTTTTGAGATTATTCTATTTTTGATAAATATTGCAATAACAACCTCACGCCAAATCCAGTACCACCGTAAGGAGCAATTGGCGTATCTTTTTCTTCATAAGCCGGTCCGGCTATGTCAAGATGTACCCAAGGGGTTTTCCCTACAAATTCCGACAGGAATAACGAAGCGGTAATTGCACCGCCGTAGCGTCCGGTTTGTACATTTTTGATATCGGCAATATGGCTTTTAAGAAGCTCTTTGTAATCATCGGGTAAAGGCAGCCTCCAGACTCTCTCGGCTGCTCCTTTAGCCGCATCCTCTATCTTTGAGAGCAGTCTATCGTCATTCCCAAAAGCTCCTGCAATTTCCTGTCCCAAAGCCACCATACAAGCACCAGTTAGTGTGGCCAGATCGATAATCTCGTCAGCCTTCTCCTTTATATTGGCAAAAGAAATGGCATCAGCCAAAGTCAATCTGCCCTCAGCATCGGTATTGAGAACCTCAATAGTTTTCCCGTTCATTGCCCGCAATATATCTCCGGGTTTGAGAGCGCGGCCTGAAGGCATATTCTCACAGGCGGCAATAAGTCCTGCCACTTTTACTTTCGGTCCTAAAGCGGGAAGTGCGGAAAAAATGCCCAACACCGCTGCTGCTCCTGACATGTCAAGCTTCATTGTCTCCATAAATTCGGCAGGTTTGAGGGAAAGCCCCCCGGCGTCAAAAGTAATGCCTTTACCAATTATCACCACTTTTTTCCTTGCCACTTCTGAAGGCTTGTAGGACAGGTGTATGAATTTGGGCGGTTTATCGCTTCCTTCAGACACTCCCAAAAATGACCCCATACCCAGTTTGGCGATCTCATCTTTTTCAAGAATCTTCACGCTGACTGATCCTTTTGACTTTTTAGCAACAAGAAGAGCAGTGTTTGCCAAAAATTCCGGTGAAGTTGACTCTGGAGGTTCATTCACCAAATCCCGTGCGAATAGGACTGCATCTGCAGTCATCTTACCCAGCGCTAAACCAGATTCTCCACCAGCCAGCTTGTTTGGCGGCAGATGAATGACTACTTCCTCTATCTCTCTCAACCTGGATTTTTCTTCTTCTCCCTTAAACTTCAGGAATTTATATGCTGAAAGCGATACGGCCTCAACAATTCCTTTTACTGCCTGCTGTGCCGATAATTTGTTTATCCAAAAATCAGCCACTGAGATTGATATTTTTACCGGTTTGAGGCTCTGGGTTTTTCTTATTGCCAGGCTGACAAATTTATTCAAGTTGTAGTAATCGACATTCTCATTTTTACCGGTCCCGACAAAAAGCACTTTGTAAGGCTCAATTTTGCCCAGTCCGGAGACTATCAGAAACTGCCCTTCCTTCCCTTCAAATATTTCTCTTTGGGCAGCGTCTTTGACAATTGATACAAATTCCTGATTAAATTCCTTCAATTTCCCTATCTCCCCTTCGGAAACAAATTGTATTAATAAATCTGTGGAGAGCTTTGACGGTTCAGTAGGTTTCAATAGAAATTTCATAATTTTTAGAATAACTGAAAATTAATAAACAGCAGGATTCTTCTGGCAGGAATCAATTATTTGACTTATACTACTTATACAAAATATAATCGGAGGAGTCAATAAAACGGGTTGTTAGTTAAAAAAATTGCCGAGGTGGCGGAATTGGCAGACGCGCAGGTCTCAAAAACCTGTGGGCCTCAAAGCTCATGAGGGTTCGAGTCCCTCCTTCGGCACTCTTGATTTATGTCAAACTGCTTCTCCAGTTTCAGTTGTCTTTTCCATTCTATAGAATCTACAACATATCACTATCACTTCAAAATTTATGCACCCTGTTCCGTTTCTACTGTCTTTTCCATGCTGTAGAATCTTATCCTGTCTCCTTTGAAAATAAGGTCTATCTCCCCCAAAGCTCCGTTTCTGTGCTTGGCAATGAGAAGCTTAACTATCTGGTGATCCCATTTCTCCAGTTCCTGCTCCTCCCGATAAAGAAACATCACCACATCCGCATCCTGTTCTATAGCTCCAGACTCGCGAAGATCCGCCAGCTGGGGCACTTTTGTACCGCGGGCTTCAACGGCGCGTGAAAGCTGGGAAACAGCAAGTACCGGAATCTTTAATTCCCTGGCAAGATTTTTTAAGGATTGAGACACTATCGATACTTCCTGTACCCTGTTATCATACCGGCGGCCGGGGTCTACCAGCTGAAGATAGTCAACTATAAGAAGTTTCACGTTATGACTTACCTGAAGCCGACGAGCCTTAGTCCTCATCTCAAAAAGATTTATTCCAGGTGTATCATCAATAAAAATTGGCGCTTCGGATAACTCCCCCATCGCTTCTGAAAGTCTAGTAAAGTCATCATCATTTAACCTGCCAGTTTTTAACCTCCAGGCATCTACATCAGCCTGCGCCACAAGTAACCTATCTACCAACTCTTCCTTACTCATCTCCAAAGAAAATATACCGACAGCCTGCTTTTGTGCCAACGAAACATACTGAGCTATATTTAGGACAAAAGCTGTCTTTCCTTGCCCAGGACGGGCGGCTAATATCACCAGGTTGGAATCCTGCAACCCAGCCAATTTGTTATCTAAATCGGAAAATCCTGTCGGAACGCCACGAAGTGATGAACCTCTCTTGTGCAATTCATCCAGCCTGTCAAAGCTTTCAGCCAGAGCATCCTTCACCTGTACAAAATCCTGTCTTGACCTTTTCAGGGCAATGGACAATATGTCACTCTCTGCTTTATCAAGAAGCATCTTTACATCCGACTGGTCACCGAAAGCAGACTCACTTATCCTGCCTGAGCTCTCAATGAGACGCCGCTTGACATAGTTATCAGTCACAATATTACTGTACACCTCAATATTGGCAGATGTGGGTACGACATTGGTCAGTTCAGTCAGGTATGCCGTACCTCCAACATCCTTATATTTGCCCATTTTTTTCAGTTGTGAGGTAACAGTAACAATATCAACCGGCTCATGTCTTTCAAAAAGAGCCATCATCGCAGCATAAATATGATTGTGTGCATCCTTATAAAAAAATTCTGGCCTTAGGAAATCAACCACATCTGCCAAAGCGTCTTTATCTATAAGTATGGCACCCAACACACTGGCTTCTGCCTGCTCGTCATGGGGAGGTATTCGTGGTTCAACCATAATATAACTCCATTAGAAGATGAATTAACGAAATCAGTTGCTCGTCATGGGGAGGTATTCTTGCTTCAGCCATAGTTTAATTCTTTGGGGAATTCATAACGACTGTTAATCTTAAATGTCAAAACTCAAAACTCAAATCCGTATCTTAAAAAGTTTAAAATCCAAAAAAGGATTACGAATTGCGCGTATGGTTTTGACATTTTAGCTTTGAGTTTAAACTTATTGTTATTCCAAACTCATCCCATTACTACAATAGTCATCTCGGCAGGCAATTTATCCTTAGTCACTAAAAGTTTCGATACGGGTTGTATATTTTCCTTACCCATCTGCTTGAGAAATACATCAAGAATCGCCAACTTGGCAAACGCTTCAGCTTTATGGCTTTCAGTCCTGTAATGCATGGGTATCACTATATCAGGCTCTACTTGGGAAACCACCTCAGAGGCAATATCGGCAGATATGGTATAATACCCGCCCACCGGAATTAAAAGCACGTTTACCCCATCCAAGGCGTCAAGAGTCTTATCATCAAGCTTATGTCCCAAATCACCAAGATGCACAATATAAATACCGTCTATCTCAATTCTATAAATTGTATTTGGTCCCCTTTCACCGCCTTTTGATTGGTCATGGTAAGTGGAAAACCCGAATATCTTGACCCCTTTGGACTCATATTCACCCGGGCCTGAAATAATAAGAGGATCTCCTTCTACACCCTCACCCCAGCTGTGATCTGCATGTCCATGTGAAATTGTAACTATATCCGCTTCCGATTTGGGGAATTTCATCCCAGTCTTTTCAGGGTTATACGGATCAGTGACAACTACCGCTGATTTACCGCTTAACTTAAAAGACGAATGGCCTAAATATGTAATTTCCATTATGTTTTATTGAATTAATATTCTGATTTTGGTAAATCAATTTTTAACACTTTTACCATATCTTGACAAGGGGTATAATTGGAAATTAAGATTGGAATATTATTTCCACACTTATGAAAAGGGATATAGTCATTGCCCTCACAATAGGCTTTTTTATCGGATGCGCCACGGCACTCACCGCTGTCAATCTGCCCAATATCATCAAAGGCAGATTAACACTATCCTCAAATAAACTATCGCTTGTTTCCCCCAGCCCGGCGGTAAATATAGAAAAACCAAACCAACTGGCTATCTCAACTCCCAAAGATAGAAGCGTTTCGGATGAAAAAACAGTCAGCATCGAAGGAAAAACAAAGTCCGGATCAGTAGTACTTATGGAAAGCAGTCTTGACAGCAAAGCTTTTGAGGCCACAGGGGATGGAAACTTCAAAAACACCATGCCTCTTACCGACGGCGCCAACAATATTTATGTCACGTCTTATGATAAAAACGGTGAAAGCGCGGCACAGAAATTAACAATTTTTTACACCAGCCAAAACCTATGAGATTTCGCCCAACTACCATCTTTATATCTATTTTTATAGTTTCTGTATTCTTTCTTATTCGTGCCAGCTATGTGAAATCTGCCAGTCCTGCTCCAACTGATGTTTCCGCCAGTCCTACTACGGATTCTTCTGTCGCCGATACTATTTCTTCAGATTCAGCCAACCTTCTTGATAAACTGAAAAAAATTGAGATATTAAAAGATAAGATTGCTACCAAAGTCGCCCAGCTTAGAGCCAACGAAAAAGGCGGAGTCACTGGAACAGTCAAATCAATAAGTGATACCACTATTACTGTCAAAACCGATAAAGGCGACTTTCCTGTAAGCTATGCTGGTGATGCCACTTTTTATGATCTGACGACATCTGCTAAGGACAACCAAATAAGCATAAAGAAAATCAGCGTCGGTGATGAAATTACGGCACTTGGTTATTTTGATGACGCCAAATCAACACTTTCGGGGAAGTATATTTATATTGAGACGTCTGAAGTGCACAGTGTGGGCAAAATTGCCGATATAGACAAATCAAACTATACCGTCACCATAAAAGAACCTGAGGGAAATATCACGGTCGATATTGAAACTTATACGAAAATATACTCATACACCCCGGATAAAGGTTTTATAAAAAGCGGGTTTTCCAAACTGCAAATAGGAGATATCGCCCAGACTGTCGGCACTCAAAACGCCAAGGAGCAAAACCGCATGTCGGCAATAAGGATGATAACCATCTCTTCGCCTACAACACAGACAAGTATCACTCCCCAAATTAGTCCTTCAGCCACACCCGCCCAATCACCAAAGAAAAAATAATTCCTATGACGCCGTCAATAAATTCAATATTTTTTCGTGAAGTACAGGATTGGCAGCCAAAATCCCTGGCGTGAAGGCGCTCCATCCTCTACCCTTCTCATCCGTCACTACCGCCCCTGCCTTTTGCGCCAAAAATGCAGCGGCTGCCACATCCCATGGATAAAGATATACATGATGGTATATATCCACTCCGCCGCGGGCTAAAAGCGTCAAATCCGTCGCCGCAGAACCCAATATCTTTATCTGTCTCACTTCTCCGTAAACTTTATGCAAAAAATCAGTGGTCTCATCCCTGGTAGACAAAATATGTGACCAATCGGTACAAATAATTGACTCAGACAACTCGTTTACGGATGAAACGTGTATATTTCTGCCATTCCAAAAAGCCCCGTCTTTACCATCCCTTGCCCAAAACAGCCTGCTTGATATCGGTGCAAAAAGTGCACCCACCATAGGCTTACCTTTTGATACCAAAGCAACGGAAATGGAAAAATTGCTGTTTCCCCGGGCAAAATTGGCCGTCCCGTCCAAAGGGTCCACTACCCACAAATAATCTTCCGAAAGAAGCGGCATAAAATCAGCCGGTGCCGTCTCTTCCGTAAGAACGGGAATACCCGGATAATTTTTCGAGAGCTCACTTCTTATAAAATTATCCGCGGACAAATCAGCAACCGTGACAAAATCCAGTTTCCCCTTCTTTCTGCTTTCAAGATTTTCCGAGTGGAAATACCGGCGCAGTATCTGGCCTGCCCTAGGCAACATATTTTGCAGGAAATTCTCTACGCCGGGCAAATCAATATCTTTTTCAGGTTTGGCCATATACCGTCAATCTTTTCTCTGATAAAATAAAATCTAGTACTACGTTCCTTTGATTTTCAATAAATTCTCAAAGACCGTTCTGACGTCAGAATTTATGGAAAGAGCTACTGGATTCATTATAACTTATCTTTATGAAAGAAATATTGGACAGGCTCCAGCGTATTCTCACCTCAGAAAAGCTTGAGGCTCTTTTTGTCACCGATCAGGCAAATGTCACTTATCTTACCGGCTTTGCCGGGCTCTCACCATATGAGCGGGAAGGTTTCCTTTTTGTCACAAAAAAAGATGCATATTTATTGACTTTTCCTACATATTTTGGCCTGTACAAAAATGGTTCAAACAGTTTCAAAACATTGAATATTACTCCTGAACATAGACTGACCGACCACCTAAATGAAATTACTCAAGGCCAAAAAATAAAACAGGTTGGGGTGGAAAAGGAAAACCTGACACTGTCGGAAATGGAATCACTTAAAGCAAAAACGGAATTTGAATTCCGGGAAACCGCCGGCTTGGTCGAGAGGTTGCGTGAAATAAAGGATGAGGAAGAAATTGGTTTCATCAGCCGGGCGGCAACGATAACAGACAGCGCTTTTGAGTTTATCAAAACAAAAATAAGAAAAGGCGCAACCGAACACGAACTGGCGCTTGAGTTGGAATTTTTTATAAAGAAAAAGGCCGATGACATCGCCTTTTCCCCCATCGTAGCGTTTGACGGGAATGCGGCAATTCCGCATTATCTTCCAAATAACAAAGAACAAATAACAAATAACAATTTAATACTTCTCGATTTCGGGGCCAAAGTTGCCGGATACTGTTCGGACATGACCCGCGTCATTTTCTGGGGTACTCCTAAAAATGAAAAAATTATAAGCATCTATCAGACTGTTCTGTCTGCGCAACAGGCAGCTTTGTCAGAATTGAAAGTAAATAAAACAGGCGGTCAGATTGACGCAATCGCCAAAAAGGTGATACAGGAAGCCGGTTTTCCCGAATTTATGCACGGTATCGGGCATGGTGTCGGCCTGAATATCCATGAAGCTCCAAGGCTAAGAAAAAACAGTTCTGATGTCATAAAGGAAAATATGGTCGTGACTGTGGAACCGGGCATTTATATCGAAGGCTTTGCTGGCACAAGAATTGAAGATTTGGTAGTATTAAAGGAAGATGGAATAGAATTTCTGTCAAAATCACCTAAATTGTTAAATGAATCGGTGATTAGATAATTTCTAATTCATAACAGTACTTACGCATTCAAGTGTCATCCTGAACTTGTTTCAGGATCTCTTTTATAAAAGTGGGGATGCCGAAACAAGTTCGGCATGACAACCTAAATAACAATTTTCTGCGTAAGTACTGATTTACATTACTCTATCATGTCAAAACTTATAACTCCCCAAACTCTTAAAGGCTTCCGTGACTTTCTGCCAACGGAGGCGATGAAGCGCCAGTTTGTCATCGATATCATAAGGCGTACTTTTGAGCTTTACGGTTTTGAACCGGTAGAGACTCCTGCTATAGAATACCTTGAAGTTTTTACAGGAAATATTGGAGAAGACGAAAAGCTTTTCTACCGGTTTACGGACTCTGGAGGCCGCAAAGTGGCTCTGCGCTATGATCAGACTGTTCCCACCTGCCGGCTTATTGCCCAGTATCCCGATAAAATCACTCTACCATTCAAAAGATACCAGATACAAACTGTCTGGCGTGCCGAGAAACCGCAAAAGGGCAGATACCGAGAGTTTTTACAGTGTGATGCAGATATTTTTGGAGTTGATGACCGGACCGCTGACGCTGAAACGGTAGCTTTGACAATAGATATTTATAAGAATCTGGGATTTAAGAATCCCATCGCTGTCATAAACGACAGGGACTTGTATGCTGGTATACCGTATAAAGCAATCGTGGCAATAGATAAACTTGAAAAAATCGGTGAAGAAGGAGTAATCAGCGAACTTAAAAATAAAGGTTACACAAAAGATGATGCCGTCAAAATCTTAAATTCCGTAAAAAATAATCAGCCCAACGAGCGCCTCAACCAGATATTTAGATATCTTGATAATTACGGAATGAAAGACAATTATCGTTTCCAGCCTACACTGGCTCGCTCATTTTCCTATTCCAACGGGACTATCTGGGAAATTATAGTTGAAGAGTTTGACGCCGGATCCTTGTGTGGCTGTGAACGTTTTGACAGCCTGGTTTCAAGGTTTTCCAAAAGATCAGTTCCGGGAGTAGGTTTTGCCGTAGGATTTGACCGCACAGTCCTTGCTATGGAGGAAATGGGGCTTTTACCAGCCATAAAAACCAGGTCAAAAGTGCTCGTCACGGTATTTTCCAACGACCTTTTGCCTTCATCCCAAAATTTTGCTCAAAAATTAAGATCGGCCGGCATAAATACCGATTTATTTTCCGACCCCAACACCAGACTGGATAAACAGCTCAAACACGCAGATAAAAAGGGGGTGCAGTTTGTAGCTATCATCGGACCTGATGAGGCAAAGGAAAACAAAGTCACAGTCAAAAACCTGCCAACACGGGAGCAGAAAACGCTTTCGTATCAGGATGCAATCGATTTTATTCAAAAAAAATAAACCTCTTTGCTTATTTATATTCACCGTTTATAGATTTATAGTTTTGAGATGTGGTTTTGAGTTTTGAGTTTTGACATTTGAAATAAATATAAGAATGAAAACTTTTCTGTCCAAAAGCCATAATCACGCAATTTTAGCTTTAATAGTAGCTAATACCATCTGGGGTGCAGCCTCTCCTATATTCAAACTGGCCCTTCAAAATATCCCTCCTTTTACACTTGCTTTTTTCCGTTTTTTTGGCGCCATGGCAATCATTTTTCCTTTTGCCGTAAACGACTTCTCTATAAGGAAAAAAGACTGGCCCAACCTCATTTTCCTTTCCCTTTGTGGCATCACGGTAAACGTCACCTTCTTCTTTTTTGGACTGCAGGAGGCTCCGGCTATAAATGCGCCGATTATAGCTTCCTCTGGTCCCGTATTTATATACCTTTTTGCAATATTGTTTCTCAAAGAAAAACTCCACCTCAAAGTATTGTCAGGAATAATGGTTAGCCTTATCGGAGTTCTAACTATCGTCCTACAACCAGTATTTACCCATGAGCCTGACGGCCGGATACTGGGAAACATCTTCTTTGTCATCGCCACTCTGGGTACGGTAGGATATATTATTTTCAGCAAAAAAATTGTGAAGTATTATAATGCCGCCACGCTCACTTTTTGGTCGTTTCTGATCGGCAGCCTGACATTTTTACCCATGTTTATATGGGAGATGAGAAACCTCCACCCCTTTTATACTATCGATTACCGCGGTTGGATTGGCCTGGCCTTTGGTATATTCCTCTCCTCGGCTCTTGCTTATTTCCTCTATGAATGGAGCATAAAAAGTCTTTTAGCTCAGGACGTGGGTATATTTACATATATCGATCCGATTGTGGCGGCAATTATTGCGGTACCACTTTTGGGAGAAGTCATCACACCAATTTACCTCTTGGGGTCATTTCTGGTTTTTGCCGGCATATATGTAGCCGAGGGCCGTCTGCACTGGCATCCGATACATTGGTTAAAGAGGTAACTTATAAATACGATTGAGCCGAATTGGTGGAATTCGGCCGATTGGTCTCCGGGGAATCAAGAAAAATAGTTCTATCAACTTAACTGTACCGTATAAAAGGAAATCGTATGACGTAGGTACTCACAATCTCAGATGTATTAAAACTCAATTAGCCTTTAGCCGGCGGATAATATTGAAATATAATCTTTTCTTCTAACATGTCGAATTTACCCTGATCATCACTCCGACGCAATGATTCATCCAAAGCAAGTAAATCTTTTTTACGACTTGGTTCAAGTCTCATGTCTTTCATATCATTATTTAAGCGGTTGGCAGTAGATCCACCAACAATATACCTTTTCCCTCTGATATCAAGTACATCTCCTACTTCAAACTCAGTTACTCTATTTTCTGCATTTCGTTTCACTGAATTTCACCTCCTTTTCAAAAATTAAGCCAGATGATACTCTCTCTCTGCAAAAGTCAAATTCAATGCCGGTCTGGAAATCTGATGTAATTTCTGCTATGATGGATATCTTATGAAAGCAAGTATACATCCTAAATGGTATCCTGATGCTACCGTCATTTGTGCCTGCGGCAATACTTTTACTGTAGGCTCAACCAAACAAACCATCAGGGTCGAAATCTGCCACAAATGCCATCCTTTCTTTACAGGTGAGATGAAGTATGTCGATACCATGGGAAGGGTGGAAAAATTCCAGGCAAAGCAAAAACAGGCACAAGCTCAAATAGCCGTACTTGCTGCCAAAAAGAAAAAGAAACTGGAAAAACAAGCCCAGGAAAGAACCCCAAAAACTCTGCGGGAAATGCTTTTGGGAAACTAGTTAGCGTAAAGCGTTAAGGGTAAAGCGTAAGTGAATTTAAGGTTAAATTCTTTTCGCTTTTCGCTTAAATCTTTACGCCTTTTTGTAAAAATAACTTAACGCTTGACGCTTTCCGCTTTACGCTATTGCAAACATGAATACTGATATAGCCATATTAGAGATACGGATGTCTATTTATATAACGGAATATGAATTCTGATATGGTTATCTTAAAAATTAAGGGGGGGCAACAGCAGATACGTTAGTCTGATTGTTTAATGAATATACATAATGATACGGTAATAATGGAAATTCACGAGGCAACAGCAGATACGTTAGTCTGATTGTTTAACGGATTATGAATAATGACTCGGTTATTTTAGAAATCCATGGGGCAACAGGCGGTGACGAAGCCAACATCTGGGCTGCTGACCTCTTACGCATGTATCTACGTTTTGCCGCTTCCCGCGGATGGAGGGTAGATTATCTGGACGGGGAAGTAATAAGAATAAAAGATCCACAGGCCTATACCCTTCTCCAGTTTGAAGGAGGAGTACATAGGGTACAAAGAATCCCCAAGACAGAAAGATATGGCAGAATTCATACTTCAACAGCTACTGTAGCAGTCTTACCGGAAATTGAAGAGACTCAAATTTATATAAACCCGCAGGATATAGAATGGGACTTTTTCCGAAGCGGCGGACATGGCGGACAAAATGTCAACAAGGTCGCCACAGCAGTAAGGCTCAGACATAAACCCACTGGAATTGTGGTTTCTGCACAAAGGGAGAGAAATCAGGAACAAAACCGCCGGATTGCCATGGGACTTCTCCGTTCCAAACTTTGGGAGATTGAAGAAGAGAAAAAAATGCAAACACTGTCAAATGCAAGATCCCTTATCGGTCGGGGAATGAGGGCTGAAAAAATAAGAACCTATAATTTTCCCCAAAACAGGGTGACTGATCATCGTATAAACAAAAGCTGGCATAACCTGGAAGATATAGTCGAAGGGAAACTTGATAAGATGCTCTCTACACTATCTGAAGCCGCAAATCAATAACATTCTGTCATCCCCAACTATCTTTCTGTCACCCTGAAACAAGTTCAGGGTCTCAACAGGATGCCGAAATAAATTCGGCATGACAGGAATATATTATTGCTGGTTGCCATCATTACTACCCAATGTCACATTAAAAGTTTTAGTATTATTATTTCGCCATACCTCAACACTCAGGCTATCCCCCACTTTCCTGCCGGAAATGATAGTTGCTAAATCATTATTATCACTAGATCTTAGTCTTTTACCATCCACTTTGGTTATAATATCTCCTTTTTGCAAACCTGCGCTGTCTGCTGGTGACCCGGCCACCACATCTTCTACATAAGCGCCTTCAGGTACGTCGTTTAGAAGCGCCAAATCGCGGGTTATCATTTTATAACGTACACCCAGAAAAGGCCGTTGGAATTTACCACCGCTTTTATTGAACTGGTCAAGTGCGTCTTTTATGACATTAATTGGAATGGCAAACCCGATATTCTGGCCCGATTGGGAAACGGCCGTGTTTATGCCTATTACCTGGCCACTGGAATTTAAGAGCGGGCCGCCGGAGTTTCCAGGATTTATTGCCGCGTCAGTCTGTATCACATTGTCCAACCTCTCCACATAACCTTCATACGGACTGCCGGCGGTAATTCCCCGACCAAGTCCAGAAATGACGCCGGTTGTAACAGTATTTCTGAATTCTCCCAAAGCAGTCCCGATTGCGATAGCCATCTGTCCCACTTTCAATTTCGAGGAATCCCCCATTTGTACCGGTTTCAATCCGCTGGCGTTGATTTTGAGAATCGCCAGATCGTTGGCCGGATCGCGGTAAATATTTTGCACTTCATATGTTTTGTCGTCCTTGGTGATCACTTTATACTTTGCAGTAGTGTCTGAAACCACATGTTTATTGGTTACGATCATTCCATTTTGGTCCACTATAAAACCTGATCCTATATCCTGTTGTTGCTGTTGACCCTGGCCCTGGCTGCTGCCTGAAGGCGGCAATTGCTGATCCCCAAAAAAGCCAAAAGGGTCAAAAGGATTTAGGTCATATAAGCCGCTTGAACTTTGAGTAGTGACTATGGAGACTGTCACCACCGATGGCGAAACCTTATCCACCACATCCGTCACCACCGATTCCTCACTGACTATTTTGATTTTTTCTGCAGGTTGCGAATTTGATAAATTTTGAGGCAAAAATTGACCCAATTTACTCAAATGCAGCTGCCATTGTCCGCTTGCCGCGCCGTATGCCAAAAGCGCAATAATCAACAATATCAACAGTATTATCCTTTTCATAAATAAATATTTTAAGAGGTATGGAAATTTATTTCAATATATCCAGAAATAAATTTACTTGACTAAAGCTTCCACTGCCCTTTGCAGTTGTAGATCCTCGTCGGGCTTAGTATCGTCATTTACTACTTTGATATCAGGATCAATCCCTGTACCGTTTATCCATTTGCCAGACGGCAGTAACCACTTGGCAACTGTAATATGTATACCCGCCCCTCCTGGCAAATCCTGCGCTTCCTGCACACTACCTTTACCAAATGATGTCTCACCAACCAGTCTTGCCCTTCCTCTTTCATGGAGAGCTCCGGCTACAATCTCCGCGGCTGAAGCCGTACCTTTATTTATAAGAACAACCATAGGAATAGACAAAAGTGCACCTTTCCTGTTTACGCTGTAAGTCTCCCTGCCGCCTATAGTTGAATCCTGTACCACAACAGTACCGTCTTTAAGAAACTCTGATGCGATAAATACTGAACCTGAAAGATAACCTCCGGGATTGTCACGAAGATCAAGGACAAGACCTTTAATCCTGCCCTGCCTGTCTTTTTGTACTTCCCGGCTTATTTCTGATACGGCCTTACTCCATTCATCTGACGTCTGATCCCCAAAACGGCTGAGTTTCAGGTAAATCACCTCATCACATGTTGGACAATTCGTCTGTACAATAGCGCATGTATTTGAGGAGGAACAGTTGGCGTAAACTGTATTCCAATCGACCGACGACACGGTTATGGTATCGCGGACTACCTTGATATCAACCGGTATTGCAGTATTTTTGTGAAGCACCGTCAATGTAACACTTGTACCTTTGGGCCCGCGTATTTTGGTTACAGCCTCAGGCAATGTCCAATCTGCAGTATCTCTACCATCCACCTTCACTATCACATCCCCTGATTTTATACCAGCTTTTACCGCTGGAGCGCCTTTAAGAGGAGCTACTACGACAATCTTTTTGTCCTGCATACCAAGCTGTATACCTACCCCTTCAAGCTTGCCTCCCAGATCATCTTTAGCTTCCTGATTTTGCGCAGGCGCAAGAAAGACTGTATAAGGGTCACCCAGCGAATTCACCATTCCGGATATTGCCCCGTATACCATTTTCTGAGGATCGATCTTTGTTTTATCGACATAATAGCGGTTTAGCCTGTCCCAGACGTTCCAGAAAAGGGAAAAATCCACACTGAGAGGTTTATTGGGAGACCGTCCGGCAATCTGCGAGACGGGGATAATATTATTTGGGCCCGTTGCGTCTACTCCCGCATTGTAACCCAATCCGAATGCAATCACTAGAAAAGCTATTCCCAAGATCAGGTTACGGATTGTCCTTAGCGAAAACGGTGGATTTTTTTTAGAATGGTTCACTTCAATTTTAGTCATTTAACACTATTATTTCCCTGCCTTCAGGTCTTAGCCAGACATGTCGTGATGTATGGTGTAATAGTCTATTATATACTTCTTTTTCCACTTCTAGAAATGGCAATTTCAACTCTTCGTCATCAGAAACATGCTGCGCGATTAACCCAAGAGCTCCAATTGCCTCAAGTTTCGTGCTGGACTCAGGCAAAAGAGAAACACACATAACAATTTTGCCGCTTGAATCTGAATCTATGCTTAGAATTCCGATATTTTCTCCTGAAATATGATGTAATTTTGCCGTGACATCAGCCCCTTTCCCTCTTTTGGACTGATATATCTCCCCATCCACTTCGATTTCTAAGTAAGTCTTTGTAATAGCTTTTACCTTTCCCGCAACCGGAAGGAAAACTTTCCCTCCACCCGAAACTTTATTTCTTGTCAAAACCACATCTCCAGTCTTCAAATCAATCTCCTTAAGTATTGCCCCCCCTGGAGACTTTACTTGATACGAAGAGAATAGGCCCTTTTTCTCGGCAATTACGTCTCCTTCACCGAGTTCTTCCCCAATACCCTTTTTCAGAAATTTAGGCAAAGAAACAGGATTTATATTAAAAATTTTGGCTACGGGGATGGACTGGAGGTTTTCACCATTTCTCTTTTCAAAAACAGGAACACTTGGGTCAAGTTTGTCACCAGTGTCAACTAAAATTCGTGTTTTTTCATCAATGGGGAGCTGGACAGTTACTTTCATGAAGTGCGAGTCTGGTACTTTGTTCTTCTAAATCCCAATCTGTTCCTCAATCCGTACCAGGTAAAAAATTTCTGGAACTAGTAGCTCGTTCTGTTAATTCTGCCACCCGGACCGGCTTTGACAACCGGTTGGAAATTCAAAGAAACGAAGTACTAAGCACCAGGGTATATTAAATTAATAACCGTCTCTCGTATGGCCGCAAACTACAATGCAGCTTCATCTTTTACCCTAAAGACTATGACGGCCGGACGACATATGGCAGAATAGCTATATAGCGTGCCCTTTTTATTGCGCTGGACAACGTTTTTTGATGTTTTTGACAAATACCGCTTAGCATTCTACCAATTATTTTGCCCCTGTCAGACACGCCGTGTTTTAGTGTCTCCAAGTCTTTGTAATCAGGTTCAAATTTCTGTTTACAGTAGAAACAGTTTTTCCTCTTTATTATCCGTCTCCGGGTTGTACGTCTACGATCTTTTAACATAATAAGTTAGGTTAAAATTTCAAACAAATGCTTATAAATTCTGGTTAAAAAGGGATATCATCAGGAGTTATGTCTTCACTGACCGGTGACTCTGGCTCTTCACTTTTCGCCTCATCTTTTTTCTCTACCGGCTTTACTCCTTTTTTCCCCTTTCCTCCAGTCCCTGCGGTATCACTCTGCGCCGATTTTATGTCGCTCCCTGGCTTTGATCCGGTTGGCACAGCCACACCGCTTGGTGAATCAGTCGGTTCGCCTTCAGCTGCTTCATGCTGGGAAGAAACAGAACCGACACTTCTGCCTCCCCCCATCTCATCTTCCTCTTTTAATACCTTCTTGGAGTCAAGAATTATCATGTCCTCAATGACTATCTCTGTTGATGTATGCTGTACCCCATCCTGTCCTGCCCAAGAATGTGTAGCCAATCTGCCTTCCACGTACACTTTTCTCCCTTTGGCCAGAAGCTGGGAACAAAGCTCTCCCAATTTGTTCCACGCGACAATCCGGTGGAATTCTGTCTCCTCTTTAGTCTCGCCTGACTGGGTAGTCCATGACCTGTTGGTTGCCAGACCAAAAGTACACACTGCCGTGCCGGCTGGCGTATAACGGAGTTCCGGATCCCGTGTCAGATTTCCTATCAGTATGACCTTGTTCAACGATCTGCTTGACATATTTCATCCTCCTTTGTGTCGCCAGAAATTCTACCCGGCATTCCATTCTCACGAATATTTACTTATCTTTCTTTTCTTTGGCTTTCTTTTTTTGTTCGGGCAGTCTGACAAATAAATAACGCAGGATTGCCTCATTCAGCTTGAACTTTTCTTTTAGGCCTAGAAGATTATTTCCATCTGCTTCCATATCCAAAAGCAAATATTTTCCTTCCTTCTCTTTTTTTATAGGATAAGATAACTCGCGTTTACCCCATTCTGTGGTTTTTGTCACTTTGCCTGAAGAGGAGATCATTTTCCCGATTTCCTCTAAAGTCTTTTTTACTTTTTCATCTGTCACAGAAATACGGAATATCAGCGTCAATTCATACTTTCTTAGCATGGCGATAGTATACCAGATACAGCTAAAAAATAAAATAGGAAAATGGAAGTGAGTTATGCTTTTTTCTTTACTACCTGCCCTGCTGGTACTTTGTTCCTTTGATTTTCCAGTCGGTTGTCAAAATTGGTCCGGATGTCAGAATTTACGGAACGAACTACTGGTGTATCTTCTACCGTATATCCCCTATTTTCTATTTCTTTTCTCAGTTTATCCGATTCTGCAAATTTCTTCTCTTCTCTAAACTTTGCTCTTTTTTCTACCAGCTCCTGAATTTCCCTGGGAATCTCAACCTCCTCAACAACCGCAGATCCTAAACCTAAACCCAATACGTTATCAAAATCTAAAAGTAGTCCGTATTTTTCACTTTTTCGTACATCGCTTTTCAGCGTGTCCCACACTATTGCCAGAGCTTTGGGCATATTCAAATCATCATTCACTGCCTCGATAAATTTACTCTTTAATCTGCCCGCTTCTTCTCCACTAATTTCTCGGCTTTCCAACTCTTGTCCCGATTGTTCGTTCAATTGTGCCGCCTGGATATAGAGATTTTTGAGAGCCGTCTGTGCCGCCGAGAGCGCCTTCCATGTAAAATTCATTGACGAACGGTAATTGGCAGTAAGGAATAAATATCTCAGGGAAAGAGGTCCGTATCCCTTATCCACGATGTCTTTCAAACGGTAAAAATTACCCAAGGATTTGCTCATTTTCTCACCCTCAACCAAAAGATGCTGCCCATGCAGCCAGTAGTTTACAAACTTCTTGCCGCTTGCCGCCTCGCTTTGGGCTATCTCATTGGTATGATGGATTGGTATATGGTCGATTCCTCCCGTATGGATATCAAAAGAATCTCCTAGAATCTTCATACTCATGGCGCTACATTCTATATGCCAGCCGGGAAATCCGCGTCCCCAGGGACTACTCCACTCCATCTGCCGTTTGACACCGGGAGGTGTCAGTTTCCACAATGCAAAATCAGTCACGTTTTTCTTCCCTGATACCAATTCTACCCTAGCTCCGGCTTTGAGTGCTTTCTGCAGCACCACAAATGTCATCCCGGTCAGAATGCCGTAAGCTGGAAACTTTGCCGTGTCAAAATATATGCCGTCGGCAATTTTGTATGTAAAGCCTTTTTCTTCCAGCTGTTTGACCAAATCTATCATCTCTTTTATATAATCGGTCGCGCGGGTGACATATTCTGGCTTTTTGATATTCAGCTTTTCAGTCATCCGGAAAAAGTCATCGGTATAAAACTTGGCTATCGCCCAAACACTTCTTCCTTCCTTTTTTGCACCCTTTTCCATCTTATCCTCTCCCGTATCGCTGTCTGAGGTCAGATGCCCCACATCAGTGATATTCATCACTCGTTTTACTTTATAACCGTCCATCTCCAAAACCCTCTGCAAAATATCAGCAAAAATATAAGTCCTGGCATGCCCTATATGGGCATAGTCATATACAGTCGGCCCGCAGGAATAGTATCCGACCTCTCCCGCTTTAATCGGTTTGAATTCTTCAATTTTCCGTGTCAGTGAATTGTATAAACGCAGCATAAAAGGAGTTATGAATTTATATCTATTTTTAGATTATTAAAAGATGCGAAGCGGATGAAAATTTTCGTAAATCGCATACCAAACGCTTATTCCAACTTAATTTAAAATATAAGATAAGTGATAATACTGATGAAACTCTACTCAATAACGTACTATTATGACCTCCCAACTTTGCGATTAAGAAAATTTTCACCAAGCGTCTTTATAAAATATTATCCGACTTTCGTATCTTTTGAAAGCCCTTCAAATCCTTTTCCGCCGGATTTCCTTTTACCAAAAAGCATTCCCCGAGGCTGTTTTCCGGATGGGGCAGGCATGGATGACTGCTGTTTTTTTTGGGCCTCCACCTGCGCCGCTTTCTTTTTTTCCTCTTCTTGGACGGTCAGTTCATAAGGCCGCAGCTCTTTCTCTTTTGTCGGCAACCTCATATGTTCTGGCAAACCGCCCGAAGCCTGCAAGAGTTTCCTTGCCTCCTCAATTTTCTTCTCATCCTCCGTCTTAAACTCCCCTTCTTTTTCTTTCAGTTTATCTCCTGTCAGGTTGGGATCCCCTAGATTTTTCAGGTAATCCCCCATTGTGTCTTCTGATTGCTTCTGTTTTCCCAGTGCCTGTTCCAAAAGCGCCCCGGGACTGACAGTATCGGCTATCTGTTTTGCCGATTCTTTTACTGCCTCAAATCCTCCACCGATAATTTTCCCGATTATCTTTTTGGCTTTCCCCATTTTTTTCAAATCTTAATTCTTAATCCTTAATTCATTATTCCCAATTCATCATTCATTATTCATAATTCTGAACCCTTCACGCTTAACTCTTTCCGCTTAGCATTCTAAAAGAACCCCAGCTTAACTTTCGCTTCTTTACTCATTTTTTCAGGCGTCCATGATGAGTTTTTCGCTCACTGTTAAAAGAACCCCAGCTTAACTTTCGCTTCTTTACTCATTTTTTCAGGCGTCCAAGGCGGGTCAAAAGTCAGCTCGACAGTCACGTCTTTTACGCCTTTTATCTTATTTAGCTCCATTCGTACCGGATCGGCTATAAGGTCAAAAAGAGGACAACCCATTGTAGTGAGGGTCATAGTCACCTCAACATTACCCTCTTTATCCGCCTTAACATCATAAACCAGACCCAAATCCACAATGGAAATACCCAATTCCGGATCGGGTATATTTTTTAACCGTTCAAGTAGTAATTTTTTGGATAACATATTATTTAATATTCCTGACGTCCCTCCAAGGATCGAGACAGTGTCACCTCATCAGCATATTCCAGATCCCCGCCGACAGGCAATCCGTGTGCCAATCTTGTAACCTTCAAATCGGAAAGATTTGACATTTGAGATTTGACATTTGAGATTTCGCGCCGTATATACATTGCCGTAGCCTCTCCTTCCACATTGGGATTGGTTGCCAGTATCACTTCCTTTATTTTACCCGATTTTACCCGCCTTAGAAGCTCGGCTATCTTTATTTCATCAGGACCGATATTGTTTAGCGGGTTTATCGCTCCATGAAGCACATGATAGATACCCCTGTACTTTCCTGTACGCTCAAGCGAAAGGATATCTATTGGTTGTTCTACCACACAAACTGTTGATTCATCTCTATCCAAACTGGCACACACTACACACGGATCACTCTCACCTATATTAAAGCATTTGGAACAGTAGACGGTTTTATTTTTGAGATTTTTGAGGGAATCGGAAAATTCATCCAGCTCCTCCTGCGGCACGTGAAGTAGATAAAATGTCAGCCGCGAGGCGGTTTTTGGGCCGATACCAGGCAACCTTTCAAAAGACTCTATCAGTTTCTCTACAGATTTTGGGAGGATTTTCATTTTATATTTATTCTCCTAAAGCTGAAATTAATAATTTTGAGGATCGACCTGTCCGAAAAATCCGAAGGTAACAATTTTGAAGACCGCCCTAAATGCAATTGCAACCGATCTAAAAGGATATGCTAATATTGCAAAGACCTTCAACGACTGACAATTTTTGGCGTGTCTGAAAAATTCGTTAGCAAGGATTTTACCTCATTCCATAATCTCATTTTACCATCTTTTTTATACCCGAGGCTATTGTGGCGGCAATGGAGAAAACCTTCAGTTTGGGAAAACGCCGATCCGGCGGAATCACGATGCTGTCTGTTACCCATACCTGGTCAAGCGGGCTGTCCTGGAGTATCTTGTCAGCCCCGCCGACAAAATCAGCGTGTGTGGCTACAGCAATCACTTTTTTTGCTCCTTTTTCCTTCAAAAGATACGCCGCGTTCACCAGTGTCCCGCCTGTGACGATGACGTCATCAACAATGATTGCCGTCTTATCCTTCACTTCCCCTACTACACGCATCGAGAGAATTGTATGCGGCCGGTCCAGATCCCTTTTCTTTTCGATTAAAGCAAGCGGCAGATCCAGATGCTCGGCAAACTTCTGGGCGCGCTTTAGCGCTCCTGCATCCGGTGTGATCACTACTACGTCATTTTTAATTTTCTCAACTTCCGTCTGGAATACCGACAATCCAGAGACATGTGTTACGGGGATTTCAAAAAAACCAAGTATCGCCTCATTGTGTAGTTCGACGGTTACCAGCTTATCATAACCTACTGACTCAATTAGCTTTGCCACCACATGGGCCGAGAGGCTTTCTCCAGTACGATGTAGCCTGTCCTGTCTGGCGTATCCGTGATATGGCAAGACCGCAATCACCTTCCTTGCCTCTCCCCTTTTGAGGGCATCCCCCAGGAGAAGAAACTCCATCAGGTTTTCGTCAACGGGATTTGAGAGCGACTGGATGATAAAAACATCTTTTCCCTCAACGTCTTCCTCAATCCTGACGCGACACTCAGAATCTGCAAACCTTATAATTTCCACTTTCCCGAGTGGAAGTTTTGCCTCTCCGGCTATTTCTTTAGCCAGAGGCAAATTGGAATTCCCTGAAAAAATTACGGATTGCATAAAGCCAAATACATACCTATTATCTTTTTTTTCAGTAAAATATGCAACTGGCATCTGTATTTCATTTGACAAAACAAAAAAGTATGATAATGTACGATGAAAGATGGGAAAAGAACAAACCGATATAGATATCGGAGGTCAAAGCTATAGTCATGTAGGACCATACTTTTCCCCTTCACCCCGTACAAATGACGGAGTCCCCATGCAACCTTTTCCACCTTTCGGCACCGATATTGGCTGGGTAAAATATGCCGTACCAGTGGACAAAGTGGCTTCTGACAAACTGGCGCTTCGCAAGACTGCTGACGCATTTTTTTCCGAATGGGCATCGGAAGGCGGATTTAGCCCTGCCACCAAAAGAGCTGTTTTCAGGATGCTGACAGGATGTGAACCTCCTCAAAGGAATGTTATTTTCAAAAGAAGGCCTGACTTATCCCCTCAGGCCGCTTACGCATCTGTATTCGTCCCGACACCTTCAACGACTGTAAATAAAGAAAAACCAGTATTTCAGCTCAAGAGTGATATAGAGCCCGGTATGATGGACCACTGGCCTGCCCCACCCCCAGAAGCATACCTGGGACAACTGATACGGCTGGCAAAAAAAGACCCAAAACAACCCCTGAAAAAAACCGTCATGGGAGGCGGCCTGCTTCCTGAAGAAACTCTCTTTGACTTTTGGAAATTACTCACTTCAGACGTATTTGACGAGATCAAATCCTGGAAACCACGTGATAATTTAGTGGATCGGGAAAGGGTCCTGGACATTCTGCAATACGCAAGAGACGGCGCGGGAGGAACACCGTCACTTCATGAAAAGATAGTCAGATATTATTTAGACAAACAGGATGCCGGAAGAATTGAGAAAGTACACGGAAAGAAAAATGCGATTGATGCCGTATGGATGATGAACGGTTCGCAGGACGTGCTTCACAGTATGCTAAAAACGATGGTGGAATACAGAAGAAACAAGCATAAACCTGCTGTTATGGCAGTCACTGAATCGACTTACGCAGGAGTCCTTATGGCGGCACAGGAAATGATGAGACGAAACGAGCTGAAATTCAGAATTGTGAAACAGGAAGAAGACGGTACGATAGATCTTGACGATCTTGACCGGGCACTAAGTACCGACAACTGCGATTCATTTTACACCTCTGAAGGAAACCCCTTGCCTCTCCCCATCGGAAATAAAAAAGAAATAGCAGATATGATTAGTAAAAAACATAAAAATATTATGGTTTGGGAAGACCGGGCATATCGCGACCTTGGTTTGGATGACAATTCAACTTTTGGCAGATTTCTCCCCGAACAAACAGTAACTATTGAAACCACGTCAAAAAAACTGGCGCCGGGCATGCGCCTTGGCATTGTGCATACTGCAATAAGGAAAGACAAATGCAAAAGGTTGAGGCAAGCGATGCTTGGGCCTGATTATAATCAGACATTGGGGCTGCCGGGGATGACCCAGATGATTATGGCAGGACTGATGATGGTGGATGAAAAAACAGGCAAATTCCGGCGCCATGTGGAAAGTGTCGCCGGAAATTATGAAAAGAGAAGAAAATTATATGCTGAAACATATGAAGAAATGTTGAAAATTGCATATGGAGATAAATTTACCAAACTCTCGGATTATGTTCTTATTGGCGCGGGAATGTTTGGCTACCGTAAAGCTCCGGTTGATTCGGTAAAATACAGCAACGCCGGTGTGGAAATTGGCGTATTCTCACTGCCCGGAACAGAATGTATTCCGGCTAAAAAATATTCTGTGGGTCCAAATCCCGAGAAATCAAAATATACCCGTTTTCTCAGACAAAATTACTCCTTTGAGACACCCACGGCTTTGAAAATCGGTATAGCCAAGGATGTGGCGCTCCAAGTTTTATTCGATAAGAGTATCCCCGGAGATTCAAAAGAAATCATTCTTAATGAGCTTTTGAGGAAAGCAGAAGAGTTTGGCGGCGAGAAAAGACCTGAATTTGCTGCTGTAATAAGAAAAGCAAAAACCTCCGGTTGGACTTGGCCTGCTGCATAAGAAAAAAGGGGTTATATTTTCTCCAACCCCTGCTTTAAGTCTGCTATCAAATCTTCAACATCTTCGATACCAACTGAGAGTCTGATCAGTCCGTCAGACAGGCCGATTTTTTCCCTCTCCTCTTTTGTTA
>CAZFNL010000017.1:0-46657 GCA_964520615.1 uncultured Gammaproteobacteria bacterium | reverse complement strand
CGGTCACGGGCAATAAAAAGGGTCCGTCTCTTGGTATCCCAAATCGCAAAAGCAAACATGCCTCGCAGATATCTCAGACAATTTACTCCATATTCTTCATACAGGTGAAGCAATACTTCTGTATCCGTATTCGACTTCAACCGGTATTTATTCCTTAATTTTGCCTTTAGCTCCAAATAGTTATAGATTTCGCCATTCATCACAAGGGATATGGATTTATCACAATTTTGCATCGGCTGATGGCCGGCAGGGGAGAGGTCAATGATAGAAAGCCTTGCGGTGGCTAACCAGCAGTTATTGCTGAAAATATATCCGCTATCATCTGGTCCGCGATGCATGAGCTTTTCCAAGGCGGAATTTATCCAATACTTTTCCTTTGCAAAAGGCGCTCTGCCATGTCTACCGAAATATACTTTCCCGACTATCCCACACATATCATTTATGCTTGGCTATGGCCATTTTATATATATCCATAAGCTTTTCGTAATGCTCTTCCGGCCCGAAATTTTTTTCCACATATTCTCTTGCATTTCTCCCCATTTCCCTGCAAAGGGCCGGATGACTCCACAGGTAGGATATTTTTTCCGCTAAGTCTTCGGCATTCCCAGGCTCAAAAAGAAATCCGTCATACCCGTTCTTGACCGATTCCGGAATTCCTCCAATTTCTGAACCGATAACGGGCTTTCCTGAAGTAAAAGCTTCCAGCACGGATAGAGGAAAAATTTCATAACAAACTGACGGGAGGATAGTAAATTTACTTTTACTTATTAATTGTTTCAGCTTCTCTCCATTCTGGAAACCTAAAAATTCAACATTTTTTAATCTCAGGTCGATAACCATTCTTTTTAACTCTTCCTCCATACTTCCAATTCCTACTATTTTTATTGGCACATTAGGTAAAAATTTCATTGCTTTGAAAAGATAATTTAAGCCCTTTTCCGGCGATAGTCTTCCAAAATACAAAATATAAATTCCCTCGTTAAAGTTTGGCTTGAAATTTTGAATGTCACAAAAGCTGTGCAAAATTTGTATTTTATTCTTATCAATTCCATATTCAATCAATTTATTTGCCAAAAATCGGCTAGGAGCAATAAAAGTATCAACATATTTATTAATATTTAGAAAATAATATGTATATTGTTCCAGCGCCTCCGCAAGGCTAGCGATATATGATTTCTTTACGCATTTATGAAATATCGCTTTATAATAATGATTTGGTTTCGTTACTTCACAAATTTTTCCGTCGTGAAATAAAGTATGGTTGGGAGAAATAAGATGATAATCATGCACTGTTTGAACAATCGGGATATTTCTATTTTTCAATTCAAAAATGATAGAAGGGGATAGATGGTGATAAATGCTATGGAGATGTACTATATCTGGTTTGAATTCATCTAGAAGTTTAGAAAGCTTACGTCTTGCCTCAAACGAATAAAACATTTTTAGAACAACCTTAATATATTGTCTTGGTTCAATATCATTAAATAAAATATAGTCAACAAAATATTTGGACCATTCTGATTTTTCATTCCTAGGACACCGCATGGAAAAGTAAGCAATCTCATGACCATAACTCTGCAAAAGATTGGAAGTTTCGAAGAAATATCGGCTGGATCCGCCACGAACATAAAAAAACTTATTTACTTGAAGTATTTTCATATATAGAATATACCAATTATACTATTAATCGTATATGTGTTTGCCTTTCAGAATAATTGCAGAAAAATCAGTCACGCTAAAAGAAAATCTGGAAGAAAGGATAGCTAAAATAAAAGGGGAATATACATTACGCGTCCCAATCCTCATGTATCATCATATCGGAAATCCTCCTGTAAATGAAAAAAGTCATCAACTTTATGTTCATCCTGATCTTTTCAGGCGGGAAATGGAATATTTAGCAGAAAATAAATACAAATCTACATCTCTTGACGAATTAGCAGATGCATTAAAAAATAAAAAGAAACTTCCGAAAAAGTCAATCGTTATAACTTTTGACGATGGGTACGACGATTTTAATAACAATGCATATCCAATATTAAAAAAATACAATCTTAAATCTACTATATTTATCTCAACTAACTTAGTTAATAAACCCTGCTACTTAACACTATCATCAATAAAATCTCTATTGACATCTAAAATTGTGACAATAGGCTCACATACTATAACACATCCTAATTTAACCCGAATTAACTCTAATCGACTTTTTTATGAGTTAACGGGCAGCAAGAGATGGATTGAAAAAAAATTAAAAACAAAAATTACATCTTTTGCATACCCCTTCGGCGGATACAATAAAAATATTATTCAGGAAGTTTATAATACAGGTTATCGGAGTGCACTAACCACTGAATATGGATATCTTCATCATGTTAATGGTTTATTTTCCCTAAAACGAATACGTCTAGGAAACAAAATACTAATGACTGAATTTATTAGAAGGGTTACTATCAAATCTGAGAAACGCTAAAGGAAATTCTAAAAATCCCATATAATATCCCAACGCCATATATCAAATGGTAAAAAACAGTTGATAATGGTTTGTATTTAATATTTTTTATAAGTGGGATAATTAACAAAAGAGGGTAATAATGAAAAATAAATGAAATTGGTAACAAAATGATAAATAATGGATAAACAACTGATATAATTTCTTCCCGATAAATTTTTTTTATCCTATTACTGTGTTTTTTATACAACTTTACCCTGGCTGATCCATATCTGAAAGATCTTATTATCTCATCTATTAAATTACCAAATGGATATGTAACTACAGCTCTTGGTACATACCGAATCCTATACCCTTTTTCCGTTGCTCTCCATCCGAAATCTATATCCGACCCATAATCAAAACTATCATCAAATAGACCAATATTTTTAAAAACCTCCTTTTTTATTGCTAAATTATTTGTAGATGCATCTTCAAGATATTTTTTTACTCCTTTTTCTTTTGCAAAAATATTATGGGACCAAATACTTCTATTAGTTCTTGTTCCTCCGACGACAATTTTTTCTTTTTTATCAAGGATTAATGAGATTAACCCTGATAACCATAATTTATTCGGTAAACAACCTGCATCGATAAAAACAATAATGTCACCTTTGGCATTTCTTATTCCAATATTTCTCTGTTCAGCGATAGATATTTTTTTATTATTTTTAGATATGAAGTCTATCCATTTTATATTAGGATACCTATCTTTTATATAATTAAGTCTACCATTGGAAGCATCTACAACTATTACTTCTATTTCTCCTGGTTTTGGTATAAGCATTACTCTCTTAATCGTCTCTTCAATTCGAGCATCGTCTTTTACAAGAATAATTATTGATGTCATAATATCTACTATGAATATTGTATATATAACTCAAACATTACCTTTTCCTCTTGATAATGGTGGAAACATTATAACTTATTCAACACTTTCCGTTCTAAAAAGATTGGGACACAATATAACTATCTTTTCATTCATAGATGATTTCGGAAAATTACAATTCGAAAAAAAAATTAATATAAAAGGATTAAAAATTGGAAAAACTTTTATAAATCCCTATTTAATACAAAATAATCAAAATATCCTCATAAAGTTTAAATATTATTGCTTGAAGTTATTCTCTTTTAATCCATTTACAGTATCTTTATTTTATGACAAAGAACTTACTACAGCTATTAACGATTACCTTAAAATAGAAGAAGTAGACTGTATATGGATTAATTATCTCTCAATGTCTCAATATCTTCCAATAAAATATAACGGACTTAAAATCCTTGAGTTAATTGATATTGAAAGCGAGTTTTACAAAAATATGTTTTTAAAAGATTCCTTCTTACATTGGAGAATTTACGCTTTCATCGAATGGATAAAATTGCACTTTTATGAAAAAAAACAGTACTGTAAGTTTGATAAGATCATTACAGTAAGCAACTACGATAAGTTTTTAGTTAAAAAAAGAATAAAAAAGAATGTAATTATTCTACCTCCTAAAATAAAAATTCAAAAAGTTACAAAAACTAAATCCACTCAAAAAAATCTACTTTTTATAGGTGATCTTTGTTGGTATCCAAATAAGGATGGAATATATTGGTTTTTGAAAGAAATCTATCCCGATCTTAGAAAGAAAATTCAAAATATTAAAGTAAATATTGTAGGAGAATTGCCAAGACGAAATATTTTTCCAAAACAAGAAGGTGTGAAGTTTTTGGGGTATCAAAAAAATTTAGATCAGTTTTGGAAAGAAGCAAAAGTATTTATAGTACCAATTCGATATGGTTCAGGTTTAAGAATCAAGATTCTCAAAGCAATGTCATGGGGTTTACCAGTGATATCTACATATGACGGTGCAGAAGGTTTAGAAGTAAAAAACGGAAAAGAAATTATTTTAGTTAAAAACGAGAAGGATTATATAAATAAAATAGAATTACTTCTAAATAATAAAAATCTGCAAAAAAAACTTATCGAAAATGCCTATTCTTTCCTCTCTACATACTATTCATCAGCTAAGCTAGAAAAGGAAATTAATTCTATCTTATAAAATAATTTTTTGTTTTTATATTTCAGATAATTTTTGGTCGACTCAAATCCTTCTTAGTCAAACTCTTTCATTTATTCCACTCTACTACTTCAAGTGGACCGTTATCTACATGTTCATCTGGAGAATCAAGTTTTACTCCGTAAATATAGGCACTTGAATGAACATTTTTCAATATTGGGTCACCTCCATCATTAGTCATTTTTGAACTAACCGACTTGTGATAATGTGTCATTTGTCCAGTTCCTGGGTCAATATCATCCCAATCTATATTCATCACAAGAGTTCGGTCTGGATTCACACGTAATTCATACGTATAGAAAATATCAGGTTTTACCGCAAAAAACCCCGGTAAATAGATCCTATCTGCTATTTCGTCATTTTTATCCATAGGAGCTAAAAATGGCCGGCTTAAACGATCGATATCAACCGTCGCAACATTATGCCAAATACCGTCTTGTTCTCCAGTTTTATTAAAAGCACTAATCACATTCATATCTCCGGTATATTTTAACCCTTTACTAAATCTAAATGGTACTATTACAGAATAAGGCGAGGATATCGTTTCTCCCCATTTACCTAGTTGAACTCTTACGTTACCATCTTGAGTAACATGGTATCGAATAAATCCTCCCGGCATTACCTCTATTCTTCCACCATTTTGCTGCAAATTTGTCCAGCCCGGATCCTTCCAACTTCGTGAGTCGTCGTTGTGAGTTATTGTATTAGAACTTTTCCAAATGATTTCATTTGGAGTTGGAGTTCTCTCTTTCACTACAGTTGGCGTCGGTGTTGCGGGGGCTTCGCCGAGTGTCCCGTCGGGATTCACGGAATAGTTTTTAACATCCTTTGGGTCTGAATTATCTGTCACCTGCATTATCCAAATCTTTCCATCTTTACCCTTTCCCAAAGTATAAGTAACATTATCTGTATTAGGGAAATTTTTAGACAAAACGGAAAATTGCTCATCCAAATGGTGGTCAGTATTAACCTCTGAATTAAGAAAGTCAGAAATGCCACCGCGTGTTTGAGCTAATACAGATGATAAACTTACACCTGAAACTTGAGATAAGTCGCGAATATGAGCTGGAGACCATCCACCAAAGTTCAGATATCTCCACCAATCTGTTCCCTGCAACACATCATCCGTAACCACAACGCGAAAAGTGCCAGTTCCTTGAGTTAAAACAATACCTAATGTATTTGTACTAAAATCGGGTGAACCCGACCATGTATTTGAATGAAATTTTACCGGCTCCACAGTCGGAGGAGGGGGAGTTTCAATAGGAGCTGCAGAGGTTGGTGAATCCTTCGCAGTTGGTTCGGAACTTTGGGTAGTCGGAGCTGCCTGAACCGGAACACCCTGTCTTAATACAGAATCCAACAGCTTTCCCTGGGCGTCAAAATACTGGAACTGATCAGCGTTGGGATCGTATTTTATATACGCTACCTGACCGGATGGTTGATCAAGCTTTTTGGTGCCTAAAACCGCAAGAGTGGCGGGATCATAACTCAACGAATACAAGCTTCCTCCTTCTATAGAAAAAACAGGGTTATTATCAGACGGTCTTCTTGTAAGTCTACCGTCAGACACAACCGTAACCCAGTCAGGATTATCAGGATTGCCTCTATTTACCGCAAAATTAATTACAGTTCTTGATTGATAAAACTTATCAAATGGGCTGTTTTTTTGAAGAAATGCATTTAAATTTGTTTCAGCCTTCTTTTGCTGCCTTTGAGCTTCTGGAGTCAGTTGACCAATAACAATGGATGTAGGAGTCCCTTCCGCTTTGGCAGTTGCGGCTCCTGTAGGTTCAGGCGGCAATGGAGCAGTAATTGGCGCTGCCGGAGGCATAGTATTACAGGCAATAATATAAGTACTTTGCATCTCCCGAGTTGTTATCGCCAAAGCCAAGCCTAAGGCTGCTCTTTCCTGAATTTTATCTCTGTCATTCTGGTAATATAAGTACGCCAAAGTAACGTTATCCGCAAGCTGTTGCAATCTGTCTCTTGCATCACGTCCCGCTTTTAAAGCTGCTGAGGCTAATATTTCCTTCTTGTGTGGTGATTGTGCTATTTCCTGAATCCTATTTAAGGTATTCTCAACTTTACCTTCTAAAACCTCAAAATCATTACCTTCCAGTACTGCCTGGTCATGCATTTCCTTTGGATAAATCCCGGATCTGACAGCCAACTCCTGGACAAATCTTTTATTTTTAGATCTAACTGCTCTGAGCCAATCAATTATTTTTGATTGCGGTGATTCTTTTTTCTCGTAAACTGTAAAAGGATCAGGAAGTATTTCCGGATGCTGAAAAGATAAATTCGCTGCGCGGGCGGTATTTCGTTCTCTTGCGGCTTCTTCGGTATCCAGCGCAACAGTAACAATTGCTGGGGGTGGCTTGAGTGTTTCAACTCCATCAGGTCCTTTTGGTCTCAATTTTGGATCATAGAGCTGAAGAAGTAAGCATTCTTCTCCGGGAGACAAACCCTCTGGTAAAGATATACCGCCAAAACTAAAAGTATTAGGCGCTTCATGATCGAGTCTAGAATTTGGAACTCCATGTTTTCCGGGATCATGAAGGATAGCCTTATCCAAAGGAGTACGTTTCCAATCTCCTCCTCGTGGACCTCCACGGCCTTCTCTTTCTACAATCTGACCCATAGACTATGTCAAATTTAATTGATCTATGTAAATTTTATTAAATCCTGTTATAAATGTATTGACTTTTGATATCCTACTCTATCACTATCCTATAGTTTTGTCAAGAAAGGATGAGTGTAAAGCTGATTTTCGGGGAATAGGGGAGTGATCCGGATTTTTCTGATAGACCGTATAGTAAAATACACGATCATATGAATTTATTGTAAACAAACATACATATTTGTCAATATCGAAACATAAATTGTTATCCGATTCAGAGTGGAAAGTCGATAAGAAATTACAATATAATCATATTGTGAATAAAATATATTTAATCCTCTTTGCCTTCCTTATCCTACTCATTTATTCCATAACTTCCAGGTTATACGAAAAAACTATTTATGTCTCGATAAAAGGAAATGACAATAATTCTGGAACTTACGATAAACCCTTAAGATCAATACAACATGCCCTAAATTTAGCCACTCCCGGCACCACAATCCATATCCTACCAGGTATTTACAGGGAGTCTGTCCGGGTACCAAACAGCGGAACAAAAGAGTCTCCGATCACTTTATATGTTGCCCCTGCCGACAGAGGAAAAACAGTTCTTGCCGGATCTGAACCGTCATCGGAAATGACTTGGACTAGATGTACAAATAATACTTGTAATGAAATACCAGCAAATATTAGAAATGAAATATTCTTCACTGAACTTGATTGGATTGAATCACCTTATCAGATTTACGAAATAACTTCGGGACAGGAAATACACGAACTGTATATGGCCAGAACTCCAAATTATAACATCACCAACGATTGGAAATTTCACGAAAATTGGTGGACTGCACAAGATTCTACAGAAAATGATAAAATTTTATCCGATAACTTGTTAAAAAAAGTTGGTGATATCACTGGTGCCATAATCCATATGATTGACGGCGGCTCACGCTGCGGAGAAATTTCATATACACGAATAGTTAATAACTTTAATAAAGATAAAGGGGAAATTACTTTTAATCAGCCTGTTGGTTTCTCAATTTTCGGATCTCAGGAAAACGGTCTCAGCAAATATACAAAATATTATTTAGAGAACAAACCTCAATTTCTGGATAAAAAAGGGGAATGGTACTTTGACCGGAAAAGCAAGATACTCTATGTCTGGCCTATTGAAGAAAAAAACCCAAAAAATCTTAATATTGAAATTCCAAAAAGATCAGCCGGCGTGGACTTGTCCGATGTTTCCAATTTTGCCATTGACGGTTTAACCATAAGATACATAAACGCTCCTGATTCTCAAAGCTCCAACTCTGGTGGAGCGATAATTATAATGCCGAAAAAAAATTCCGTTGTCCAAAATATCTCATTTTCAGGCTTGGAAATTGACCACTCATCTTCGGGAATTGCCGTCTCAGCACCTTACCAAACATCCAAAATTGACCATATATCACTCACAAAAAGCAGAATAGAGTATATCGATAAAAGCGTCTTTATTGCCGATTCAGCTTCTCAATCACCTTCAAATATCACAAATATTTTAATTTCTGATTCTGATTTCGGATTTTCATCTTTTCAAAATAATGATATTGGTTTAAGTTTTACAAGGGTTGGTAGCGTAAAACTTCATAATAATAAATTTCATAATTTTGCCAATTATCCAATCATATTCACAGGTTTTGAAAGAAATAACGGTATGGTAAAAGATATCTCAATCGAAAATAATTTTATAAATAATAATTGCCTGAATCTTTCAGCCTGCAGTTCCATAAAAATATACGGTGGAAAATTTGTTAATACTATTATTGAAAACAACATCTTGGAAAATAACAGAGGTTGGTCATACTGTCAGGAAACCAAATATGGAGGTGGCTATGCTCATGGAATATTCATCAGTAATGCTAGTGGTATTACAATCCAAAAAAATATTATAACAAATATTTCTGATATAGGTATAGAAGTGTATCCGCGGCAAATACCAACAATCAATAATCACATACTAAATAACCTAATTGGTTACACTTCCACAGCGATAAATCTTGGTAACCCAAAAGATTCGTTTGATTTGGATAAGCTGACTCATGATACCAGACATGACGGAGATATTATAAAAAATAACATTTTTCTGGATAATAATACAGGAATTAATATTGATCCGGCAAATACAGCCAATGTAAAAATTGATTATAACGCTTATATCGGTAACCAAAACGATATGATCCTGAGAAATTCACCGCTCAAAAAGGTTGGCGATATCCATACAACCATTCCTTTTTGGGATGCCCATTCAATAGATACTATTCCCCAGGCATTGAAAAATGTGGGGAAATCTGACTTTAATCTTTATTACACGAGCCCTCTAAGGGGAAGGGGAGAACCGCAATCTGATAATTCCTGGTTTCAAGCAAATTTATATCTCCTGGGTCTGGCAAATGATATCGGTCCCTGCAAATTTTCCTGGACCGGGAATACCTGTCCCGTCATCGGAAACTAGAAACTGCTTAAAACCTTTTGCAGCTTGGTGCTTACTTCCTCCAGTTTGGCCGGATTTTGGGAAGAAAGGTCATCCAATTCCTTCTTATCAGAGCGCAAATTATAAAGTTCATTTATATTAGTCTCCAAATCGGTAATAATCTTCCATCCATCCGGGGTGGTGAGTGATCGCTTAAAAACCGCATAGCGATAATCCGTCTCTGAAAAGGCATCAAGATTCATATTTTTTCCTCTCATTGCGGAAATAAGACTTTCTCCCTGCATTTGTTTACTTAATGCCTCATCAGGGGCTATATCCAGTAACGATAAAACGGTAGGCATGATATCTATACTTCTGACTAAGTCAGCGACTTTAACCCCTGAGCTTATGCCGGGCAACGAAATAATAAGAGGTACATGGATAAGCTCCTGATAAAGACTGTGACCATGGTCTATCTGGCCGTGGTCATACAATTCTTCTCCATGACCGGAAGTAAAAACAAAAATAGTTTTGTCCAATAAACCAAATTTTTTGTATTCAGCAAGGAATTTTGATAGCTCTGTATCCGCCCGCTTTAATTTCTCGTCATAAATTGCGTTCAGAAAACGGACGTCATCTGGTGAGAGGAAAAGCTTTCCCTGCGCCAAACCGTCTTCCCGAAGCTGAATTTCCTCTTTTTTTGATCCGTTCAACTTACCCTTATATGGGGAATCCAAAAAACGAAAGTCGTATCCGCCGGCAGGTACATATTCACCATGAGTGTCGTAACCCTGTAGGAAAACAAAAAACTTATCCTTAGTGTGGCTTTTTATCCAGTCGATAGCCTTGGGATAAGTATATGGCAAACCGGCAAAATCCTTATCATCCACATACGTGTCAAATCCCTCTCCGTATCCGAATTCATGACTCACTGCAGCACTTCCGGTAAAACCTCCGGTTGCATAGCCGTTTTTCTTCAAAAATTGGGCGAGGGTGACGATATTGGGAGAAAGTATCTTCAGATTGGATATCTCCTGCTTGCCCGGAGAAAGCAGCGTATACTTATTTATTACTTTGTGAGTGGATGGATAAACTCCAGTCAACAAGCTCATGTCTGCCGGAAGCGTCCAGGATGAGACACTGATATCGTTTGTAAAAGTAAACCCATGTGAGGTTAAAGAATCAATGGTAGGGGTAGTATCACGTATATATCCGTATGAGTGGATATGATCCGCGCGAAGCGGATCCAATACGATAAAAACTATGTTGCAATCACGGCAGGATATATCCGAAGGATAATTTATCAATTTTGAATAATTTTTTCCAGAATGAAATTTGGCGCTATAGATTACTGAAGACGCAAGTATTAAAATTATAAAAGCAGCGATTATAACGAATTTATATTTCAGAGCGATCCCGGCAATCAGTCTTGGCATATAAAATTATTGTAGCATTAGTTTTATGCCTATAAAACATCCTGAGAGAAAAACAATACCGTTTATTCTCCTTCTGTTCTTCGCTTTCCTTCTTGTACCCGCATTTATTATCTCAAGATTTTTACATTGCCAAGAAATTCGATGTATTTCCATAACCGGTCTTGATAAATATTCTTTGAAAGAAATTTACCAGAAGACAAACAGTGTCTATCGCGCGCTCTACACGAATGATAAAAACATGCTGCGGATAGAGATAAGGAACGGAATAAATCAAAATGAAGCACAAAAATCTATAGACGCACAAACAGCAAGGATGGAAGCCCTTTTTGCCGATGCCACCTCACCTTATCCGGGAGACATAACAAACGAGATAAGCTGCGGCGAAAAGTTCAAGCCGAAAATGACAATAGAGAATATCAACGGAATAAGAATCACTCATTTTACCGGATACCTGAACAACAGACTGACGTTTGGCGCGTGTACTGAGGACCAAGCCGTATACAAAGGTATTGAAGCGCTGTTTTACTGCAATAATCAGAGCAAGCTCTACCAGATGGAAATAATTGCGCCGACCAAAATGTTCAGTGAAAACGAAAATGCTTACTATAATCTGCTGGAATCAATCCATTGCCGTTAATGATCAAAAATAACCAGTTTGAATCAGTTTTTTTCTTTCTTCCTGATTTATCCATGTCGGAAATGGTTGATTATTTTTTTGATAATATAATGGTTGTCTTTCAAGTATTGTATTCAGATTTTTATAAAGTGATGCGACTATATTTGGGTTGTCGGAAACAACATTCTTTTTCTCATTATAATCTTTTTTCAAATTATATAGTTCTAGAGTAATATTTTTATTAAAGTCTTGGTTTAATATCAGCTTCCATTCTTTGGTTAATATCGACTGTTTTCCTATAGATGGACGCTGACTAATAACATATTTATTATCAACAAAGGAAAAAAGATCGTTCCCCTGAAACTGTTTTGACAAGTTTAAACCTAAAAGATGAAATATTGATGGAGCTATATCAATGCTTTCCGCCAATTTATCTAACTTTTGAGGCTTTGCTCCAGGAACATAAACAATCAACGGTACATGAATCTGTTCATTATATAGATCAGCACCATGGGACCAATGACCGTGTTCTTGAAGTTCTTCTCCATGATCAGCAGTTACAATAACAATTGTATTCCTCATAAGGTTTTTATCCTTAAGATATTGGAAAAACTTTTCCATTTCCAGATCCAACTCATAAATTTTTGTGTCGTAAAGTGCCTGAATATATTTTCTTTTTTCATCAGGTTCAATATCTGCAAAAAGACTCCACCAACTGTCTATCTTTTCATTCCAAAATTGTTCGTTTTGATCAAATGATAAAGATACATATTTATTGTAGTATGTATTTAATACAGAACAATATTGACTGATAGTACTATTTTTCGGCAACAAATTGTTAAACCTTTCTGGGTGCAATTTTACTAATAGATTGTATGTCTTCTCACATATATCACCGTAAGTAATATATTTTGTCACAGGACCATTATAAAATCTTTTTATGTCTTCTTTTTGCGGGACATAAGGCTGGTGAACCCAATAAGTATGTAGAAGAGCAAAAAATTTCTGCTTACCTTTAATATCTTTATTCAATGCACCTATCCACGACCAAGGATCTTCGGCAGATTCAATATAATCAAATCCTCTGCCTAATCCTTTATCCAAAGGCTGATTATAATCTCCAATTGTACCTGCATACATTGTAATGTATCCATTTTTTTTAAGTATCTCTGGTAATGTCACAATCTGATTGCTTAAAATACTCACGTAAGGAACATTCATTTTATGAGTCGATGGCAGAAGAGAAGTTAGAATGGAAAACCTGTTATCCAAAGTATACGAACTCTGACTGTATGAATTTTTGAAAAGAAAAGATTCTCTAGCAAAATCGCAAAGATTGGGTGCGGTATTTTTATCATATCCATAACAAGGTAGACTCTTGGCTCTCAGGGGAACTATAGTCATTAAAATTACATTGCAATCTTTGCAGAAACCTTTGGGCAAAACGTCTTTATGAGAAAACAATGTACCGATAACATTCTTCAGGAAAAAAAGTTGAAAAGCGGCAAACACCAGAATAAATGCGACAAAAAAAAGCCGGTAATGTATTTTTTACGGTGTTGGAACATTTTTTACTTAGTTAAAAACATCCAGAGGTTTCCCCTGAACGAAATCAGGGATTTTGACCTTAAGGGCTTTCATGATGGTCGGATACTGGTCAATCTGAAGTGCTGGCGTATCACCCAAAAAATTGTTTTTCCTTATTCCCGGGCCGGCTATGATAAAGGGTGTCCACATCCCAGGATCATCCTTTGCCAGGATGGCCTGTTTATATCCAGTAATGAGCGGGGAAGTGAAAATTTTCAGATCAGCTGACATCTCTTCATTCCAACCATAACCCGGAGCGTTGGCTATCACCAAATCGCCAATTCTTGAAGGATCAAGCTGCATAAATCTTTTGGCATCCTCCCACTTCACCACTTCTGCCGCCGGCTTACTGCCGTCTGCATCTTTCAAATTTTCCAAAGTGTCGATCACCTGATTACGAAGATATTCATACTCCGGACCGGAGGCGCGGTGATAGTCACCCGACAGACCGTTGGGATTTATATAAACATGCGCCATCTTCAGATAAATCACTTTTGAATCCTTCCAGTCGATATTCGGTTCTCCTGTTTTAGAATCAATGGTGAATTTCAACCAGCCTTTCTGGGCAAAAAGGTTATTCAGATTAACATACCGGTTCAAGGGAACAGCACCGTGGTCAGAACTGAAGACAATATACGTGTTTTTGCCGGATACCTTCAATATTTCGCCAACTATATTATCCAGTTTCTTATACATACCCTGTACTTCTCCCCAAAGCTTTTCCCTTTCTTTATCTGAAATGTCTTTATAATGTATACTTTTGGGGTCTACATAACCCATCCACCAACGGCTGGTAAGCATCTGGTTGGGAGTATAAATGTCCTGTATAACAACGTTGGGGGAGAAATCCTTTACCATGGCGCTTACTGCCTTGGTATGCCACTCAAATGACATATCCGCCTCATCCATAAATGTCTTCTTATCCTCAGGGTAGTATACCAACTGGGCCGGGAAATTATCGGCAAAGTCGATCATCGGCCCCACTGAATTCTCCATCGCGCCTGCTGCCTCCGGAGGCTGGGCAATATACTGGTTTAAGTTATCATAGTCTATCCTGATCCTGAAAAATTTATCGCTCCCCAGTTTAATTACGGTTGCCTTAAAATGCGTATCAACCGGAATGTCCTTATCGGTGGTAACCCAATGTAAAGTGATAGGAAGCCACCCGGACCATTTTCCGGGTGTCAAATCCGCCAGAATATCTTTCTTATCCAGTGAAAAGAGAACATGGTCATAATTTGTCTTGCCATCATCAGTGGAATCATAAACAAAAGCATAAACAGGCCTACCCCAGCCATCCATTCTCACCTCATAAGGAGGCGAGAAACTTTTGGGAGTATTAACCCACCCTGAAGGAGAAACAGAATCGACATACTTCGTCAACTCGGCTCCAAAGAAAAAAAGGTGGACCGCCCGGCCTTGAAGAACTCTTTGAAGGAGATTTCCCTTTGTCTCAAAATTTATGGCGTTAAAATCTGCTCCCCAACCACCCCATCTGCCCCTTATCACTACACCCTTTTGTATCTCGGGAGGAGTAGATCCCGGAACTGATAAAACGGCGACTTTCATGCCGGCGTCCTCAAGCGTCTTCCATATCGCGGGCACTTTTCTGGCAACCGATCTGAACCCGCCTACGGCAACCTTATCAAGCGGACTGCCAATGGCATGCATGGGACCATCATCTACTCCGTTTACCTCAGGGTAGGCACCCGTAAGAAGTGCGGCAAAATTGACGGGAGTATGAGAGGGAAAAGTGGGAAATGAATATCCATAAGAACCCATCTCCATCAACTTTTTAATATTGGGAAGTTTCCCTTCCTGGGCCCATTTATAGATATTAAATAGTCCCGGCTCGGCACGAACCCCATCCGGGATAAACCAGTAAAGCTTTAGAGTGTTTTGATGCTGAGTTTTTGGAGAAACAACCCTTGATACACCCAAAATAACAAGAACCAATAAGATGCTAACTATTGCTGCTTTTTTCATCTTTTCCTATTTACCAAAGCATAAGATTTTATTCCGACCAATGTCAAGACGAAATCTGTACATATTATTACCCTTACTGGTAATTCCTCAAGGATATAGTACTTTGGTATTCCAGAGTATTATAACTGCCAGGAGTGGGAGTCAAAGAAGTCCCGCTGTAATTCACGGTGTAGTTTATAAAAACATACTTGGGGGAAGTGGGAGGAGTAGGGCAGACTATGCGGAAATTACACCCTGATACATCAACTTTGGAACTGGTCAGAGATACAGCTCCTGTGGGGGTAGGATTCGGCCAGGCGGAAACAGAAGATATTTGATTTCCGCTACTACAATCAAATATTGTCGTATTTCCATCGGGATTTGTAATGGTAAGCTGATTGGTATTTGAATTACACTGTATCTGCTGTATATCTACGGCATTCCTTACCATAGATTCCATCACCGACATGGCAAAATCGCCATTTTGCTTAATTTCCTTCAGAGTCTCGCTTCTAGTCTGGGATTTTATTCCCAATATAAATATCTGGGTCGTGATGATGCCGATTATCCCTACCAAAGTGGTAACGATCAAAAGTTCTATCAGTGTAAACCCATCCTTTCTTAAAGTTATTTTATTTTTCATACATCCTTTATCTTAATTCCAATTAGTCAAACATGACGATATGTCCACTTCAGGAGCTGGGGTTACACCCACTGCACCTTTTGACCATTCCACTTTTGCCGTAATCTTATATGCCACAGGAGTGGGAGTTATTGTTGCCACGGGTAACGGACAATCAGCGGGATTAGAACCGGAAATTTGAAGAGATTGACCATAAATCCCGGTAGGCGTGACCGGAACCGGAGTAAGGCCGCTGTTTATGTAGCAAGAGGAAAAACAGTTAGTAGTAAGAGAGCTCAGTCCGCCTGAATCTCGTATAACTCTTGCACGCTCAATCTGCTGGTTGGCAAGATTGGTAGCGATGCTCTTGTTCTCCGAAAAGATAGAATTTCTTATGGCATATAGCTCAATGGCTGTGATGCCGGACATAAAAAGTATAATAAGAGTCAGCGCCACCAATACTTCAATCAGCGTCTGGCCGCCGGAACAATATTTCATAATAAAATTACGGATGCCGTTTATGAGACTTAAGGACACGGTGTTATAAGACCTGCCGAGTCGGAAGCAACCCCGGCAGAATTTATGCTAATTCTATAATACCCATCAGAAGGGGCATTTTTATTGCTCAGGCAAATTACCGCCGGCTGACTTACTGTACCAGAGTTTTCGGTAAACAATATCCTTGTTGAATCAGGCGGTGTAATAAAAGGAGTCACTAAAACATCCTGGGAGAAAGCAAAGTTCTGGGTAGAAAACTGATTATTACCGCATTTACCGTATATTTGTTTATTTACAAAGTCGACATACCACCCGTCCCATCCTGTTGAAGAGTTAGGAGAACAATTGCACACGCTACAATCTATCTCACCATTGTACGATCTGCTTTGAGCATCCCTCAAAATGTTTTTCATATTCTGACCCGCGGAAATGACTGTCTGTTTCTGGTTTAGGGTGGCATAGCCGGCAAAACTTACGCCTAAAAGAAGAAATATGACCGTTACGACCACCAGGATCTCAATAAGGGTAAAGCCAAAATTTGTTGGATAGTTGGTGGTTGGTGGTTGGTGGTTGAGAATAATTTTATTTCTCATTTTTTATACTATAAACTACTAACAATCAACAACCAACTGAATTAAGGATTTGTCACCTGATAATTACAATTGCTGCCGCATAAATTGCCCCCGGAATCGTTACAATAGGCACTTGAGGCACCGGTACTGCCGTTTTCCAAATGTGCGCACATATCATAGTGCAATGAGTCAGTCTGGAGGTAATAATAACTAAATACAGGCGATTTGGGATCGGAAGGATATTTCGCTATATAACTGCTAGAAAGACTCGGTATGCCTGTAGTAGTAGGCAGGGGGTACGATGAATTTTCGGACTTATAAATTTCAAGAGCGGACCGTATCTGCTCCAGATCGGACTTGCGCAAAGCATCCCGTCCGTTTCTTGTCATGGCTTGATATCCGGTCACGCCGATAGTAGACAAAAGGGCAACAATTGTGGCTGCCACCAGGATCTCAATAAGGGTAAAACCGGAACTTGGTTGATGGTTGGTGATTAATAGTTGGTCGTTGGTCGTTGGTCGTTGGTCGTTGGAAAAAACTGGGTAAATCCTCGTTTTCACAATGAGGCATCTGATATTTTTTATTATTCTAATCATTTTTTATAAACTACCAACTACTAACTACCAACCAAATTACTGCTGATTTGAGACGCAAAAATAATTGGAGGACTCAGACTCAAGCCCTGTACAGATAGTATAGGATGAGATAGTACAGTTTGAAGCGCCGGGAGTCGGACCACAGTAATAAGGAGTCCCCTGAGGGTCGATCGGGACAACAGGCATAATGCTTATCGGTGGAGTGGGACAATTTATAGCAGTAAAAAAGCTGTTTCCGCCTCCGGCAGGAGTGATATAAGCATAACCGCAAACGGAATAATACTGCTCCAGCGCAGATTGAACTTCCTTAATATCACTTTTTCTTTTGGCATCCCGTCCTTTTTTCTGGGCGCTTGAGAAGGATGTCAAACCCATGGCGATAAGTACCGTTATTATGGATATAACAACCAACAACTCAAGTAGAGTAAAACCATGATTTTTCCGCAGGTTTGAGTTTTGAGTTTTGAGTTTTGAGTTTTCATATCACGGTTCATGTATAGTATAACTGTTTCCGGTACTAGTATTGCAAGGAGAAACAGGAGTCAGGTCTTTATCCGGATCCACAGCATTCTCAAGACAGGCGGAAAGCGCGTATTGTGACGTACTGCTGGGATTATATATATATGGCGTACCCGTCAGGCTTCCCGGATCGCACGGAACTTTTCTCAAGTAAATGTTTCCACCGCAATTGGAGCCTGAAGACCAACACTGTCCGCAAATGGAAGCCGGAAATGCGCCCGTTGTGGGATACCGCTGATATTGATCATTTAATTTGTAAAGTTCGAGTGCCTTTTGGATATTTGACAAATCACCTTTCCTTTCCGTGTCTCTGGCCCTCTCACGTGCTCCCATGAAATTGGGAAATAGTACGGCAATTACCATGGAAATGATGGCTATAACTACCAACAATTCTATAAGAGTAAAACCCTTATTTTGTCTGAAGTTTGCAGTTGGTAGCTGGTAGTTGGTTTCCTTAACCATAATTCATAATTCTCAATTCTTTATTCATATTTCATGGAGTTATATTAGGACTTGAAACTCCATAGTTATAATACGTGGTGCCTCCAGCCGGACAGGCGATTGTCGGTATAATTTGAGAGTCTTCCTGATTCTCCAAATGGGCATAAATCTTGTAATAAGTGCCAGACGCATCAGACGAATAACAATAAGTATATCCCGGAGATGCCGGATCCTGAGGGAGCTTCTGCATATATACTACAGAAGAGTTGCCGGGATTTGATAACGGTGACCCCCAGGCGGGAAACTGAGTTTCGTTGGGATAAGACCTCATATCATTATAATAAATCTCAAGAGACTTAGCGGTAAGTGAGAGATCCTGCTTTCGCCGGGCGTCCCTGCCTTTTATGATAGACGTGAAGAAATTACCCCAAAGAGCACCGCTGACAATTGCTATAATCGCCATAGCTATAATAAGTTCCAGGAGTGAAAAACCAGATAGATAAAATTTATTTTTTTCTCTCCTGTTTACATTAACCGTCTCTAATTTATCTCTTTTAACCATGTTTATAAAACTGATAGTTAAATACCAACTCTGCTTAAAACCCCATCATTTTTAGAGAAAAATTCCATATGCTATATCCGAATAGAAAAGAAACATAAGTGGCTGCCGCAAGAAAAGGACCAAAAGGTATAGTACTTTTCATTTTTTTCTTTCCCTTTATTACCAGTATCAGGGAAAAGACTGCTCCTGTCAAGAAAGCCAGGTAAAAAGACACGATGACAGCAGGAAACCCGAGCACCAGTCCCATGGCAAAAGCAAACTTCACGTCTCCCAACCCCATACCTTTACCTCTTGTCGCAACAGTCAGAAGGAGGAAAATCAAAAAAGCCGCCAAAGCTGAAAAGAAATTGCTTAAGAGCAGGTTGGTATCAAAAAAAATTATATATAGAAAACCTGATATCACCATCAGAAGTACTATCTGATCGGGAATTATCCCGTATTTAAGGTCCGCACCAAAAACCACAATCAGACATCCGGTGAGCAACAACCAATATAAAAGCTGGAAATTGCTTACTGGAATAATCTGAGAAAAAAGCACGTAAGCCGTAAAAGAAAGGAAAAATCCAGTGGAGATTTCCGATATCGGATACTGTTTTGAAATTTTTTTACCGCAATATCTGCATTTTGCGCCAAGAGCAATAAAGGAAAATACCGGGACAAGATCATACCATGCCAATTTATGCCGGCAAAAGTCGCAATGAGATCTTCCCGATATTACGTCTTCCCCTTTTGGTAAACGGTCTATAAGAACATTCAAAAAGGATCCGATAAACAATCCGCCAATAAAAATAAGTATTATCAGCATTTTTACATGCTAACCAATTTTTTATTTCCCGCAATTGACGCCATCCATAAAATAATCATATCAGTGACAAAATAGGATTCGTTTATGAATGTATAGCGGAATAAAATATAAAAAACCGAATAAAAAATTGCGACAGACAACAAAACAACTGACAAAGTTTCGTCATTTTTTTTATATCCGACAATTGCCGTATATAAGTTTTTTACCAGAAAAACCAATACCGCTAAGACAACAATTATCGTTACGAAAAACGGAATATCCCGGTTATAAAAAACATTGTATAAGGCGTTCAGACTCATTGCCCTGGGATATGGTATCCACCAATTTTGCTTGTTTGAATAAAAAAATCCGCCGATAGTCTGGATAAAGAAAACTTTCGGGTCAGCAATAAAAAATGGAGAAACCGTAATTAAAATGATCGCTACCGAAGCAAAAAAAAACTTTTTCACTTGCTTAAAGAGCGGGAATAAAAAGGGATAAAGCACAGCATAAACAGGTTTTATTCCAACCAACAACCCGAATATTAAACCGCCAAAAATCATCTTATCAATTCTCCTGGAGCTAAACTTTTGCGAAAGAATAAAAAATGTAAGAACCAAAAAGAAGAATTCCATTTCTACGAGCCATGACTGCTCGACAATAAAAAGGGAATTTGGCCTGAATAGATAAATTAACGACAATGATTCAGAAACAATATTTCTCCCGCCAATAAGATAAATCAGCAAGGCACTGCCTGTCTCAAGAATGGCAAAAAGCAATCTGGGATCGCCAAAGAGGGCAACAAACGGAACTTGAAGGAGGAATGATACCGGCCAGTAAGCAAAATAATTACTGGGTACTCCAGCGTACACCTGGGAGTAGTGCGTATTGTAAGGATTTATGCCTGAAATTACTTTCATCGGGGCTTCTTTTAATATAGTAAACACATCAATAGTAGGGGATGGAGATGCTATAATTATCAAAATCCTAAAAGCCAGCGCGGCTAAAAGCAGAAAAATATACCGTAATCTCCTGTCTTTTGCCTGAATATTATTTTGAGGAACAAGATAGGACAAAATGACGGGGAATATGAAAAGGGGCAAAAACTGAAGAATGGCAGATGAAATAAAATCCGTCTGATAAATTCCGCCCGAAAAAAACATAAATAATGAATATGAAACAATAAGAGAATAAAGCGCTAACGTTTCAGAATTTGATTCATCCTTATTGATTTTATTTCTGTAAAAATAGACTATAAAAAGGAGAAATAAAACGGAGACGGCAATTAAAATTCCGGCAAAACTTAAGAAACCTCTGTTAAAAGTAGTGACTATTATGGATAAAAAGAGAATTATAAAGTTTAAGTTTGCCATAGGATTAGTTTATCACAATATCCTTCCTCTGCTCATCCCTGCGTTATTGATTTCGTTTTTTTTCTTCAGACTTTTTTTCCCCAATCCCTCACTCTTCATGATCCCGGATTTTGGCGAAAGTGACGTGTTACATCTTAACCTGCCACTAAAATTTATCCTTTCTCGATCGCTAAAAAGCAAAAACTGGCCTTTATGGACTCCTTATCTTGGTGGCGGGTTTCCGATCCTTGCGGAAGGACAAATAGGGACCTTCTATCTGCCGAATCTGATTTCTTTCAGATTTCTCCCGTTTATTACAGCATATAATCTAAATCTTCTCTTCGCGTATGTTCTAATTTTTGCCGGTTCATTTTTATTCTTCAGGATATTAAACTTATCAAAAGTCGCCTCAATTATTGCCGCCACAATTTTTACATTTTCAGGATATTTATCTGTCCACCTAAACCATTTTGATCTCATCCAGGCAGCCTCCCTGCTCCCTCTTATCTATTGGTCCGTAGTAAGGCTTTGGAAGAAAAAACGCAGCCTACAATCGATAATTCTGACTTCATTCCTGCTTTCACAACAGATATTTACAGGCCATTTTTATATTGTATTTATCACCCTTATTGGGGCAGCAATAATTTTTCTCATGTTAAACATATTTGATAGAAAAAATACGTCTATATTTCATTTCCTATATAAATCGGGGCTATTCTTATCGGCACTTCTTTTAACCTTTTTACTTTCAGCAATTCAGCTTTTCCCGACAATTGAACTCTGGAAACAGTCAACAAGAAAAACCGGCCTGGATTATAATACGGTTACAGCCTACCCTTATTCTTTTAGAGAATTTGTCACCTTTCTCAAGCCATATTTTTTCGGCAACCCCGCAAACGGTACTTATCCACAGTTTAGCAACGATTGGGGTGTCTTTTGGGAAAATACGGGATATATAGGAATAATTCCTCTTGCTATGGCCCTTGCCGGCCTGCTATTTTTCAGTGATAAAAGGGTAAAAATCGCCGCTACAATGTTATTTTTTTCCCTACTCCTTGTTTTGGGAAAAAATTCCCCATTATATTTCATCTTTTCCTTCCCGCCTTTTTCTTTTTTCCGTGTGCCGTCAAAATTTCTCCTCCTGACTGATTTTTCGCTTGCTTTTCTGGTAGCAGTTTTGCTGCATAAGACTTTAAGAAGCATAAGCAGCGCAGATAAAAAATCTGCTTTATATAAAACCAGGCTTATAATTGCGCTTCTACTATTTTGTTTTGTAGTAGCGGGAATAGCAGGTGATGAATATCGCTTCTCATATTCATATCCGCCGACAACACCGGCTAGTTGGTGGACAAGTCCTCCGGAAACCGCAAAATTATTGCAGGCTAAATCAAAGGGAGGAATCGCCGATATCGGATCCAGAATCGCCTGGAATGAAATTTTTCTCGCACGGGGCTGGGATGATATAAAACTTTTCTCTTACCTGAGAAATTATATTTATCCAAACTATAATTCTCTCTTTTCCCTGAAGGGGTTTGATGTAAACACCGGAGGCTTAGTACCCATAAGGCAGAAATTGTTTATTTCTGCAGGCCAGGAATGGAATACCAAAAATAATATCGCTACGATTAGCGCTGTGGCTAAAAATATTTTATCGCTTGCGGGAATCCGTTATATCTTGTCTCCTTATCAGCTGGACGGGATAAAAACTGAAATTGTCGATACGGTCAGATTTCCCGCAAAAAAAATCAGGCCTATCAGTATCTGGGAAAATATATCGGCCTTGCCAAATGCTTATATGTCTTACAAGACCAAATTTGTCTCCACGCTTGATGAGTTCTTCAACGCTTTGGAAGATCAAAAATTTTTAACAGACAGAACTGTTCTTATTGAAAATAAATATCTCGCGGTAAACAATAACCTTGAAACCTTAAATAATGTCAAGCTTATTGCTTCACAAGAGAATCAAAATATTTGGGAAATTTATACTGAAAACAAAGGTATCTTTGTCATTTCAGACACGTATTATCCGGGCTGGTCGGCATATGTGGACGGAAAAAGTGTCCCAATAGCACTAGTAAATCTGACTCAGTGCGCAATACCTTTGGAAATGGGAAAACACACCGTAATTTTAAGATATGAACCATTATCATTTGCGCTGGGCAAATATACCACTTACGCGACAATGGTCATAATTGTTTCAGTTCTACTTGTTTCCCTCTCGTTTTCTCATCATAAAGATTACGGTAAAACTCAGCCTTACCCTTATCCTGGAAACAGACTGCATAATTTATCGACATAAGAAAGTAAACCGTCGGACTATCGGGAGAGATCCTTTCTGCCGCCTCAATCTGTTTTTTTGCGTCCTGACACTGCTTTTTCTCTATATATACCTGTGCCAGAATGGTATAACTGTCGCTGTCACCCGGATTTAGACTTTCGGCCCGCAAAAGATTTCTTTCCGCATCATTTGAGTATCCATTTTTAGCCTCCCAGAAACCTGTTTCCTGACGCGCGGTAGAATAAATTGACAGGTTATCTGACAAAAGTAGGTTTTGGAAACGGGAAAGGCTGCCTGAAAGTGGATCATGATAACTACTCCATAGTTTCTCGCTCTCTTTATGAATAAATTCTTTTTTTGGAACATCACCCTTTTTATAATACCTGAAAACTAAACCCCAGGGTATCCAAACTCCCTCCGTATTACCAAAAGCAAGTTTGCTGAAAATGGGAAATTTGCCATAGTTGTCCTTCACAAACGACTTAAACAAAAATACCGTGTCATCCGAATTTTGAGGCAAGGTCAAATCCGGATAACTCCTTTTCAGCTGGTCAAAATAATATGGCGTGCCGAATTTCCCCAGATGTATAAGTTTCACATCCGGCCGTATTTTCTGCGTGTAATAGATATACTGTGTGTTGAAAAGGGGAGTATCGGTGGAAATGATAAAAATACTATTTTTGGGCAGACTGGACAAAATATCATAAGCCAGGTTTTCTGCAGTAAAATCATCCCTGAGAATAGTGATTTTGGGATAATTTATAAGAAAGATACCTGCCGGATAAATAATAAACATAAGAACAAAAAGGCTCAAAACCGTATTACTCTTGGCTGAGGAAAACAAACGGGTAAAAAGCACCTTTATACACATATAAAGCTGTAACAAACCAAAGACGGTAAAAAAAGTTAGAAGTATATAAAGCGGCTGGACAAAACGCTCAAAAGTACCAACCAGAAAATTCCCCACAAGTGGAAAAGAGGCATAAAAAATAAAAAAGAGATAAGAAATGGTCGAAAAAAGGAGCATAAAAAATATATCCCTTTTTTTTCTGAATAAATAGAAAGATCCGGCAAGAATTAAAATTATCCCAAGAACTCGGAAATCATTAAAGACAAAATTAAATGCCGCCCAGACGTCTAAAGCTCGAAGCGCAGGCTCCATCATCACGAACGACCCGACCTTAAATGTCCCGTAGCCGGCACGACTCACAAGCGCAATTACGTTTGCAGGTGTTGCCTGACCTTGCCAGTTGAGAGGTGAATAAGATAATGAAGGAAGCAGGATATATATGTATGGTAAAAGGCCCGCGATAAAAAGAAGTATAGATTTTATCAGTAAAGTTTTTCGAAATAGTCTTTTGTTTTTTAATAAGAGCCATAAAAGGCCAGGTAAAACGAAAATAATTATCTGGTGGTGGGTAAAAGACAAACCAAGAAAGAATGAGAAGAGATAGATATATTTGCTCTTTTTTTCTTTTGTAAACCGCAGAGCCGCCCAAAAAAGCAATATTATAAATAAATTGTTCAGTGCAAAGACTTCCACTGCTTCGCTATAGAGCCATATGGGATAAAGAAAGGCATAGGAAAAAACGCTTAAAAGAGGAATAAAAACTGATCCTCCCGTCAGAATATAAAAAATATCAAAAAGAAAAAGCAGGGAAATAAGAGACGGAATACTGGATAAAAACCCTACTTTCCATGCGGCAGTACCTCCCGCAACAAATTTTAGAATTAAAATTCCAAGTGAAGTATAAAGAGGGTAACCCGGGGGATGGGGGATACCTGCTGTCACAATGGCGGAGACCAGATCACCTGCATCTCCGCCATAGATTGTCTTTAACTGATAATATAAGTATAGGCTACCGCATATAAAAAATATACTCAGTAGCCCGAGAAAATATCTTTTTTCTTTTACCACTTCTTCAACCTATTTCCGTCCCCTGCAACACGCAGGTTACAGGGAAAAGTACTTATTTAATACACCAGTAACAGGCAGTTCCTGTCGAAGTTACAGACAGACAATTTGCTCCTGTTGATCCGTCACTATTATATTTTGCGTTCGCATCATTTCCGAAAGATTTCGACTGAGGCAGGAAACATACGGTTACATTTTGTGTGACTCCGTTTACATCAGCTGTAGACGTCATGTATATTTTGCTCAAATTACCCGATCCCGCCAACTGGATAAACTCAGGTTTCAATTCTCCTGCGCTTATTATCTGGTTCAGGTAGCCGTTTGGAGCACTCGTCATATTCGTATTGGAAAGCGCCATAGCATTGACATCAGTCGTCCACGGCCAGACATTCTTGACTGAATAATACCTGATAGCGGAATTATAAACTTCCTCAGCTGTATTTCTGGTAGAAGTATCTGTTCCTTTCTTCAATTGCTCAAATGGGTCAACTGTAGCGAGAAGTCCTACGGCTAAAGCCCCTAAAAGAGCTATAACAATAAGAAGCTCAATAAGCGTAAAACCTTTACTGAGAGATGAACGGACAGTTTTAATTTTCAATTCAATTTTCACCCCCTCCAGAAAAATAAAGGATTTTTATCCGAATCAATAATATTCTTTTAACTAAAACTTGCTAGTACTCCATTTCGTTGATTTTCAATCGCTTCTCAAAGCCGGTCCGGGTAGCAAAATTAACGGAACGAACTACTGGTTAATGAATATATAGGCAGCAATACTGCCATTACTGAAAAACCAGTACTCTTCCAGATCCTAAAACTTGCTGGTCAACGAATATATTGGCAATAGCACTGCCATTACTAAAAAACCCACTCCAAGGCCCAATACAACCATGATAAGTGGTTCCATAAGGGTTGTCAAGGAACGTATGCCGTTTTCCGCTTCTGTCTGAAAATATAAGGATAATTTATACAAGGCGTCACCCAATTTACCAGTTTGTTCACCTACAGTCACCATTTGCGGCAATATTGGAGGGAAAAGGCTGGGATCTGACAACGGCTCAGATAGTGGCAACCCTTTTTCCACCTTTTTGGCAGCCAGCGAAAAAGCCTCCTGATATAATACGTTACCCGTGGCGTCTTGCGAAATTTTAAGAGCAAGAAGGATGGGGACACCTCCCTCAACAAGCATCGACAAAGTTCTAGTCACCTCAACTAAAGTAGATTCCTTTACCAAATTTCCAAATACCGGAATCTTAAGAGAAACTGCAGCAAGTATATGTTTACCCAACCAGGTTTGTTTCCATTTCAAAAACGCGGTAACAAACACTACAATCCCGATAATAAGAAAATACCAGCTGTGTAACATCAGGTTTGATACAAAAATGAGAATTTGTGTAGGCAGAGGCAAATCTACTCCAAATTCCATATACATTGAAGACAATCTTGGTATAACAACAGTCATCACTATTACAGTAACTATACCCATACCGGTTATGACTACAGCAGGATACATCAGTGTCCCTCTGACTTTACTCTGAAAATCTCTTGACTTCTCCAGGTTATCCGCCAGTCTAGTCAATATCACATCCAGCTTACCTGAGGCTTCTCCTGCTTTTACTAATGCAATATATATCGGTGGGAAAACTTTAGGATATTTTTCCAATACATCAGCAAAAGCCTTTCCACCCTGTACTTCATCTTCAATTTGGCTGACAAGCTTGAGGGATGAAGGATTACTCATCTGTTGTTGCAATATATTTAAGGCTTCAACCAACGTCAGTCCGGCCGTAATCATTGTCGCCAGCTGTCTAGTAATGTGAACCAGATCGCTAAAACTTATCTTATTCCCTGAAGTGGAAAGATTTAAGATCGGTTTTGAAGTTTCCTTCAAAGAAACGACAAAAAAACCTCTTTCATGCAAGAGTGAAAGAGCCTGTTTGTTAGTAGCCGCTTCAACCACGCCTTTTTGAGTCTTGCCTTCGGCATCCTTCACCTGATAAGAAAAACGTGACATAATTTAGTGTTCCATCAATTGTAAATACCTATCAGGCCGCAGGGCATATTCCAGTGCGACATCATGAGAAATAACATTCTGTTCTACCAGTTGCCTCAAATTTTCCTCAAAAAGCATCATTCCTGTTTCGGCGGATGTCTGAATAATATTGTCAATCAGATGAGTTTTCCCCTCCCGGATAGTATTTTTCACTCCGGCCGTACCCAAGAGTATTTCGCATACTGGTACCCTTCCCCCGGAAGTACTCGGTACCAGCCTCTGTGAAACAACACCTGACAACACCATGGAAAGCTGCAATCTCACTTGTGACTGCACGCCGGGCGGAAAACTGTCAATAATCCTGTCAATTGTCTGGGAAGTGGAATTGGTATGCAATGTCGAGAAAACAAGATGACCAGTTTCAGCAATAGTCAATGCAGAAGAGATAGTGTCATAATCCCTCATCTCACCAACATAGACTATGTCCGGATCTTCACGAAGTACATTTTTCAGTGCTCCAGCCCAGGAATGTGTGTCTTGATACATTTCCCTTTGGGATATGATTGATTTTCCCTTTGCGTAAACATACTCAATAGGATCCTCAATTGTCACAATATGGCACATCCTGCTGACATTTATTTCAGCAATTATAGAGGCGAGAGTAGTAGACTTACCCTGACCTGATGCGCCCGTAAGAAGTATAAATCCTTGGCGCATTTTGACAAATTCATGCAGAATCTGCGGCAGATGAAGTTCTTCTATGGTTGCGACTCTTGAGGGAATAAGCCTGAACTCTGCAGCAAGGGAATCACGCTGGTAATAAGCATTTCCCCGAAAACGGTACTCTCTTTTATCATCGGTTTCAAAAACTGAGGAAAAATCAAGTTCCCTATTGGCAATTAAAAGTTCCTTCTGGGCAGGATTGAGAAGACTGTAGACCATCTGCTCAATATCCGCAGATGATATCTGGGGGAAAGTAATAAGTGCATGCAACTCGCCATGAATTCTCAGAGTTGGCACATGGTTTACCACAAGATGCAAATCTGAAGCATTTCTAGAAATGGTAACCGCAAATAATTCCCTTATATCCATAATAATTTTTATTCCTCCGCCACTCTTATAACCTCTTCTATAGTAGTAATCCCATCCAAAACCTTGAGGTATCCGTCCTGTTTTAATGTAATCATTCCTTCTTCCCGCGCCTGATTTTCAATCGCTTCTGCAGTTGCCCTCTCCATAATAAGCTTTGCTATCAAAGGAGAAACAATAATTACTTCAAAAATCCCTATTCTTCCTAAATAACCGGTATTGTTACACTCCTTACAACCCTTCCCCCTATATAAAACAAGGTCCTGATTGTCCGGTGGATAAAGCTTACCTAAAACATTTTTGATATCGGCTACAACCTGAGGAGTAGGCTTATAGGTTTCCTTGCATGCAGTACAAATTTTCCTCGTAATTCTTTGGGCTTCAACAGCATTAAGAACCGATACTACCAAAAATGGTTCAGCACCCAAATCCAAAAGTCTTGGTATAGATGTGGCCGCATTATTGGTATGCAGTGTAGAAAAGACCAAATGTCCTGTTAGAGCTGCCTGAACAGCCAAGTTCATTGTCTCATTATCCCTGATCTCACCGACAAGTATTATATTTGGGTCTTGACGCAGGAAAGAACGCAGTCCAGAAGCAAACGTGAGTCCGGCTGTGGGATTTATCTGCACCTGGCTTAGTCCCACAATCTCATACTCCACCGGATCCTCAAGGGTGACTATATTTACTTTCTCGGTATTCAGCTTTGACAAAACCGAATATAAGGTTGTGGTTTTTCCTGAACCGGTAGGACCGGTTACAAGTATTATGCCGTGGGGTCTGGTGATAGCGCTATTTAGATAATTAAGCGATACGCCATGTAATCCCAATTCGGGCAGATCCGGAATACCGCCAGTTTTTTTCAGAAGCCTCATCACAATCTTCTCTCCGTGTACAGTAGGCAATGAGGAAACACGAAGGTCTATCTCATCGCTTCCCAGTTTGAAATTAAAACGCCCATCCTGGGGAACCCTCCTTTCATCAATCTTCATTGCAGACAGTATTTTTATTCTTGAGACAACAGCTTCATGCACCGACCTTGGAAGAGCTAATTTTTCATGAAGTATACCGTCAATACGGTAACGCACCCGGGTACGCGTTTCCTGAGGCTCTATGTGCACGTCAGAAGCCCTGCTACGAACAGCATATTCAAGAATGGTAGACACTATTTTGGCGATAGGTGCTTCCTTTATAATCTGGCCTAACTGTTTTGCATCAATAGTCTTTACAGTTGCTGTCTCCTTGAGAGCTTCGGAAACTTCAGTGGAAAGGCCGGCCGAATAAACTTCTTCTATTTTTTGCGTAATCTCGCTTTCTTTGGCCAGATAAGATACTATTGATTTTCCAGATTTTTGCTCCAGAAATTCGATAAGAGGCAAATCAAGAGGATCCACCATCGCAATTTTTAACTTGTTGGCTTTTTTATCAAGATCAAAGGGAACCAGTTTGTATTTTCGCGCCACAGGCTCAGGGATAAAAGTCAGAATCTCAGGAGATATGCCTCTACCTGATAAGGAAATAAAAGGCACGTGGTCAATCTTTGCCTTCGCCTCTAAAACCGCATCCTCACCCACGAGATTTTTAGAAATAAGTATTTCAACAGGGTTTTTTCCAGAATTTAGAGCGCTCAATTTCACCTCATCGGCAATAGTTTGGGAAATTAAACCCTCTTCGACAAGTATCGCTAATAGTTGCTGGCTGTTATCCATGGGCAGTTTATTTTTAATTTATCCAACAAATTTACTACACTATAAAATAGTGTTAAAACAGAATATTTATCTCATTATCTCCATTTTGGAGTATAATTGTCAACAGAACAAATACCTATACCACCTTCCTCTGGAACTGAATTTCAGGATAAGAGAGAAACTGGCTGTAGGAGACAGAAAATATGCAAACATTTCTTTTAGTCTCATCTGATAAAAAATTTATAAAAAAGGCAGCTAGCGACATGGTGAGTAAACTGGGTGTCTCAAATTACAATTTGCACCAAATTTTTCCCGACCCCTCAATTGGGATAGGACAGGTTAGAAAAATCACCCAACTTATAACAGTCAAAACCTACGCAGGAGGCAATAGACTTATCATCATAAACGACATGGGTAAAGCAACAACCGAAGCGCAAAATGCGCTTTTGAAAATTCTTGAGGAGCCTCCTTTGGGAACTTATTTTCTCTTAACTGTAGATAATGCCGATAGACTTTTGCCAACCATAATATCCCGTTCCCAGATTATTTCAACCAGGCTTAAAGATGATAACGAAAACTCTCCTGTTGCAAAAATCTCTGACATGATAAATCAGGTTATTGCCTCAAGTGAAGGAGACCGCCTGATAATTTCTGCTTTTTGGGCAAAATCAAAAGAAGATACTATTATATTAATGGATAATATAGTATCAGCACTGGAAAATAATATGCAGCAAAATGCCAACACAATTCCTCTCTCCCGGTCGGATACGGCACTTCTTATAAGAAAAGTTTTGGCAGCCAGGGAATATATAAACAGAAATGTAAATTATAAAACCACACTGGATCTTCTGTTTTTAGGCTTCCCGAATAAATAACTTCGGCAAGAATTCTCACCTCTTCCTAAATAATTTTTAATTTCCAAATTTTAGTAAGATTATCAGGACAGTCTTGATAATTTTTTTACTCTTGTCTATAATCTTTATGTGGTAAAACATAAAGACACAAAAAGCTCAAAATCTTCCTCATCATCCTCCTATACCGGAGAACAGATTGTAGTCCTTGAAGGTTTGGAACCCGTCAGGAAACGGCCGGCGATGTATATCGGTTCTACCGACCTTAAAGGCGTCCATCACTGCATCACGGAGGTTGTCGACAATTCAGTAGACGAAGCTTTAGCGGGATTTGCCCAAAACATATGGATTACCATCCATAAGGACGATTCTATCACTGTAGTAGATGATGGAAGAGGCATACCAGTTGACACAATACCTAAATATAAGACTTCTGCCCTGGAAATAGTCATGACCAAACTTCACGCCGGAGGAAAATTTGACAGCCGGGCGTATAAGGTATCCGGCGGTCTGCATGGCGTGGGAGCGGCTGTGGTAAACGCCTTATCAGAATCAATGAGAGTAAATGTGGTAAGGGATAAAAAAATCTATCAACAGGAATATAAACGTGGACAACCGCTTTCTCCGGTAAAAGAGGTGGGGGCCTGGAAAACAGGTAAAAAAACTGACATATTTAGCTTGCCGCCAATAATAACGCCTGATAATTTTTCCTCAGGAACAATATCAACCTTTCTTCCCGATAAGGAAATTTTCCGCGATGGCATTAGTTGTGATTATGACATTATAAGAAAACAGGTTAAGGAAAGAGCGTATCTTGTGCCGAAATTGTACTTTCACCTTTATGATGAAAGAACCCAAAGAAGCGACAATTTCTATTTTGAAGGCGGAATAGTGTCTCTTGTGGAAGCCCTCAACCACAATAAACAAATTATCCACGCCCCCATCAGTATCAAAAAAGCCACAGATTCTGCCGAAATGCAGGTTGCCATACAATACAACGACGGCGTCAGCGAAAATGTGGAAAGTTTTGTCAATGTCATAAATACTACAGAAGGTGGGACACATCTGACAGGCTTCAGGATGGCTCTTACCCGCAGCATAAACGATTATGCCAAAAAAATCGGCGCGGTGAAAAACGGAGAAGACTCTATTATAGGGGAAGACACAAGGGAAGGGTTGACGGCGGTAGTCTTTGTCAAAATGTCATCCCAAAACCTCCAATTTGAAGGGCAAACCAAGACTAAACTAGGGAATGCAGAGATACAACCTTTAGTCCAAACAGCGGTAAATGAGGCACTGGATATCTATTTTGAGGAAAACCCGTCAGATGCCCGGCGCATTCTCGAAAAAGTTTTCCTTGCTGCTAAAGCAAGACTTGCAGCAAAAGCGGCAAAAGACGCCATTATACGAAAAGGAGCGCTTGACGGAGCCTCCCTTCCGGGCAAACTGGCGGATTGCCAGAGCCGCAACCCTGAAGAATCAGAGATTTATATTGTCGAGGGGAACTCCGCCGGCGGCACTGCAAAACAGGGAAGAGACAGAAAGTTCCAGGCAATACTGCCTTTGAGAGGAAAAATTCTCAATACCGAGAGAGCGCGCCTTGACCGGATATTGGAATTTGCCGAGATAAAGGATTTGGTTATTGCCCTTGGCATGGGTATATCAGAAAGTCTCATCCCTGAGAAACTAAGATACCACAGAATTATTATCATGACCGATGCGGACGTAGACGGGGAACATATAAGAACGCTTCTTTTGACTTTTTTTTACCGGCATCTGCCGTATGTCATACAACACCATCACCTTTATATAGCCCAACCGCCACTTTTTAAGATACAATATGGCAAAGATGCTTATTACGCCTATTCTGATGAGGAAAGAGATAAAATTTTTGCTCAGCACAAAAATCTAAAGACACCGCCCTCGGTACAAAGGTATAAGGGTCTGGGAGAAATGAATCCCGAACAGCTTTGGGAAACAACCATGAATCCGCAAAACCGCATACTCAAAGAAGTAGCGATAGAAGATGCAGCAGGAACTGATGAAGTATTTACCATGCTTATGGGGGACGAAGTGTTACCGCGAAAAAGATTCATACAAACACATGCTAAATCAGCCACACTTGATATATAGTAGTACTAGACAAGTCGGTCACACTTGATATGTTGAAGTACTAGACAAGTCGGTCACACTTGATATATAGCAGGACTATATAGGATTTGTTATATTAGAGTTAGAGTAAATATATTATAAACAGCCGGATCAATTAGGAGGATATATGAACAATTACATATTAATGGCGGCAGGAGGAGGACTTTTAGCGGTGTTATACGGTCTTTTTCTTTCCGCAAGAATTTTCAGACTTCCTTCAGGCACTAAAGACATGCAGGATATATCAGACGCTATAGCCGAAGGCGCCTCAGCATTCCTCAATAGGCAATATAAGACAGTAGCGGCAATAGCCTTGGTAATATTTGCTATATTATTTTATACGCTTGGCCTTCTACCTGCGGTTTCTTTTGCTGTTGGAGCCGTCTTTTCAGCCATGGCAGGCTTTATCGGCATGAACGTGTCAGTCCGGGCAAATGTAAAAACAGCCCAGGCGGCCAAAAACGGTCTAAGTGACGCACTTGAAGTTGCTTTCAAGGGTGGATCAGTAACAGGACTAATGGTTGCCGGTCTGGCACTCCTTGCTTTAAGTATAATTTTTTATATAGTCGTAGGAGGAAACCCCTCGACAGTAAATTTACAACCAATCGTAACTCTCAGTTTCGGAGCGTCGCTTATATCGGTCTTTGCCCGTCTAGGTGGAGGTATATATACAAAAGGAGCGGATGTCGGGACAGATATGGTCGGTAAAATTGAAAAAGGCATCCCGGAGGACGACCCAAGAAACCCAGGCGTGATTGCTGACCTGGTAGGAGACAATGTCGGCGATGACGCCGGAATGGCGGCTGATCTTTTTGAGACTTATGTAGTGACCGCAACAGCTGCCATGCTTTTGGCACAGCTTACGATGCCGGGTTTCACAAACGCCCTTGTTTTTCCCCTTATAGTCGGCGCAGCAGCCATAGTTACGTCTATTATCGGCACTTTTTTCGTCAAAATCGGTAAAAATGGGAAAATTATGCCGGCCCTGTATAAAGGCCTTATCACAACAGCAATACTTTCGGCAATTGTGTTTTATTTTGTTACAAAAACCATCATGACAGGAAACGGCATGTACACGAGCCTTAACCTCTACCTTGCGAGCCTTATTGGAATAATAGTGACTATCGGCATGGTAGCAATAACCGAGTATTTCACATCAAAAAACTATTCTCCGGTAAAAGAAATCGCCCAAGCTGCCAACACCGGACACGGTACAAACATAATTGCTGGTCTTGCTATATCAATGAAATCCACACTTTTGCCAATATTACTTATATCAGCCGCCACTCTTTCCGCCTACTATCTGGCAAATCTTTTTGGAATTGCTGTTGCTGCAGTTGCCATGTTATCTCTTACCGGAATTATTGTCGCCATTGACGCCTTCGGTCCCATTACTGACAATGCCGGAGGAATTGCTGAAATGACAAACCAGCCGGAAAAAGTCAGGGAAGTCACTGACGCGCTTGATGCTGTAGGCAACACGACTAAAGCTGTCACAAAAGCCTACGCCATTGCCTCTGCCGGCCTTGCAGCTTTAGTCCTTTTTGCCAGCTATACCCAGGAATTGTCAAAATCAGCAGTCTTAAACACACTGCAGCTGACAGCCAGTTTTTCTCTCTCTGATCCAAAAGTACTTGTCGGTCTGCTCATAGGTGCTGCCTTACCTTATTTTTTCGGCGCCCTAGCGATGGAAGCGGTCGGGAAAGCTGCTGAAGCGGTTGTGATAGAAGTGAGACGGCAGTTTAAGGAAATCAAAGGGATAATGCAAGGTAAAGCCAAACCACAATATGGGGTAGCTGTAGATATAGTCACAAAATCAGCATTAAAAGAGATGATATTACCAGCATGTCTTCCTGTAGTTACTCCCATAATAGTAGGGTTTATCCTTGGTCCTTATGCATTGGGAGGGTTTCTTGTAGGAATAATTGTTACTGGCCTTTTTGTAGCAATCTCCATGACGACTGGCGGGGCTGCCTGGGACAATGCCAAAAAATATATAGAAGAAGGCCATTTTGGCGGGAAAGGCAGTCCGGCCCACCAGGCTGCGGTCACTGGCGATACGGTAGGAGACCCTTATAAAGATACCGCCGGTCCCGCTATAAACCCGATGATAAAGGTAGCAAACATAGTTGCGTTACTGATAGCAGGCTTTATTCATTAAAAAGTTCAGGACCTGCCATTAATCCAATGATTAAAGTGGCAAATATTGTGGTTCTCCTTATCGCAGGATTTATACATTAAGGTTTACGCGCAAGAATGCCTTCAGAAGTAACCGATTGAAGAGTTTTCCACTCATTAAAAGTAAATGGTAAATTTAATGAAAAATAGTAATATTTGTAAAAAGACTGTCGGAAACAGTAAATCTATAAAAAACTTGGCAAATTAATATGAATGACATAGGCAAATTACAGCACTCGGAGATAACTCTTGAGATGAAGCGCAGCTACCTGGACTACGCCATGAGCGTCATAGTCTCGCGTGCTTTGCCAGATGTGCGTGACGGCCTAAAACCCGTACACAGGCGTATACTTTATGCCATGCATCAGATGGGACTCCATTTCTCCGGTAAAAACACCAAATCCGCCAAAGTAGTAGGAGAAGTGTTGGGAAAATACCATCCTCACGGAGATATGCCGGTGTATGACGCTTTAGTACGTCTGGCACAGGAATTTTCCATGCGCTATCCCCTTATCAAAGGTCAGGGTAATTTTGGCTCAGTGGACGGAGATCCACCGGCAGCCATGCGTTATACGGAAGTAAAACTAGCCAAAATTGCCGAGGAAATGCTTCTTGATATTGAAAAAGAGACGGTAAAATTTTCCGATAATTTTGACGGAACTCTTAAGGAACCGGATTGGTTGCCGGCCAAACTGCCAAATCTTCTCCTTATGGGTTCAGACGGAATAGCAGTAGGCATGGCTACCAAAATACCTCCCCATAATCTCTCAGAGATTGTTGATGCCATAGTTTATTCCCTTGGAAAAAGCAAGTTTGTAAAAAAAGAGGAAGAAACACCCGACAACACGCAATTGGCCTCAACGGACCAATCTTCGCCTGCTAAGAAAAAAAGTGAAGAAAAACAACCCACAGTACAAACAATTCTGAAAACCGATGTGACTTTGGACGAGTTAATGCAATTCATAAACGGACCGGACTTTCCTACAGGTGCCGCAATTTATGACATGGAGGAAATAAAAAATGCTTATGCCACCGGGCGGGGCAAAATCATCATGCGTGCCAAAGCCGAAATTGAAGAAATAGGCAACGGCAAATCAGCCATAATAGTAACTGAAATACCTTATCAGGTAAACAAAGCCATGCTGATAGCCAAAATTGCCCAACTGGTCAAAGACAAAAAAATTGAAGGCATATCGGACCTCCGAGATGAATCAGATAGACATGGTATAAGGGTAGTCGTGGAACTCAAACGTGATGCCGTACCCAAAAAAGTCCTCAATAATCTTTTCAAACACACTGAGATGCAATCAAGCTTCCCTGTAAATATGGTAGCCCTCGTTGACGGTACACCCCAAACCCTGACCCTTAAAATGATCGTAGAAGAATACATAAAACACCGCCACCAGGTCATAAAACGCCGCAGTGAGTTTGAGCTCCGGGAGGCTAAAGCCCGCGAACATATTCTGGAAGGCTTAAAAATTGCCGTAGACCATATTGATGAAGTAATAGAGATCATAAAACGAGCTAAAGATGTAGAGGACGCAAAGACAAAACTTATGTCCAAATTTTCGCTCAGTGATATCCAGGCACAAGCGATTTTGGATATGCAACTGAAACGCCTGGCAGCACTTGAGCGACAGAAAATTGAGGATGAGCTCTCAATGATAAGGGAAACAATAGCTTATCTCACAGACCTTCTTTCCCATCCTGAAAAAATTCTGGTAGTGATAAAAGACGAACTCCTGAAACTGAAAGAAAAATATGGCGACGAGAGACAAACCAGAGTTTACAAGTCAAAAGTCGGAGAGTTCTCAGACGAGCAGCTTATACCAAATGAGGAAACTGTTATTGTCATCACTAAAACCGGTTATGTCAAAAGACAATCACCCTCATCATTTAAGCTTCAGGCAAGAGGCGGAAAAGGTGTCATAGGAATTACAACCAAAGAGGAGGACAGCATACAGCATTTGCTTTCCGCTTTTACGCACGATAACATCCTTTTCTTTACCAATAAAGGCAAAGTCTACCAGCTACGTGTCTGGGATCTGCCTGAAGGCACAAGGATAAGCAAAGGCCAAGCCATAGTAAACCTCATCAATATCGACCAAAACGAGCTTGTGACATCCGTCCTTTCCTATGCGCTCAAAGGTGAAGAAAGCAAAAAATATTCATATATCACCATGGCCACAAAAAAAGGAACCGTAAAGAAATCAAAGCTCAAAGAATATGAAAACATAAGACGAAGCGGACTTATAGCTATCAAACTTGAGTCAGGTGATGAATTGACATGGGCTAAACTATCTACAGGAGAGGATAGCGTACTTATGGTCTCGCACGAAGGCAAATCCATCAAATTTTCTGAAAAAGAAGTACGCCCCACCGGACGTGACACAATGGGTGTAAGAGGAATACTTATAGGTAGTGAAGATTACGTCATCGGCATGGAGATAATAGGCCCAAACAGCAAGTCACTTGATTTCCTTACAATAATGGAAAAAGGTATAGGCAAAAAGACACCCACATCTGGATTTCCCATGCAGCACAGGGGTGGGCAGGGGGTCAAAGTAGCCCAGGTTACACCCAAAACAGGCAAAGTGGCCTGCGCACAGCTTATACCTGCCGACTGTCAAAATCTGGTTCTGACTTCACACAAGGGACAAGTAGTCAAACTTCCAATAATTTCCGTACCAAAATTGTCCCGCGCTACCCAAGGGGTCATTCTGATGCGATTTTCCACAGATAAAAATGACTCTGTGGCGGGAGCAACCTGTTTGTCTTAAAATGCCAATGTCAGTCCAATAAGTATCAAAATGGATAAAAATGACACTGTTGTACAAACCACATGTCCTTCTGAAATAAATGAAAATTGACGGCAGAAAAATCGCCTACGAAATAAAAAACGGCCTGAAGAAGCAGGTAAATATTCTCCTCTCTCAAAATATTTCTCCCCATCTTGCGGTAATTATTGTCGGACAGGACAAAAGTTCGCTTGCTTACGTCCGGCAAAAACAAATAACCGGTGCCGATATTGGGGTAAAAGTATCTGTAATATCCTTTCCTGACAATCTGGCGCAAAATAAGCTTTTTTCAGAAATTGATCGCTTGAACCAAGATCGGTCAGTCCACGGCATCATAATCCAAAGGCCTCTACCAATAACCGTAGACAATATAAAACTTGATAAGGCCGTAACACCGCAAAAAGATGTTGACGGCTTTCACAAAAATTCCTTATTCCAACCGCCAATAGCCCTAGCCATAATGTATATATTACATGATATATTTGGCAATATAAAAAATAATAAAAATGAAAGCTTTTCCGGTTGGCTTTCAAAAAAGAAGATACTGGTCATCGGTAGGGGAGAGACTGGTGGTAAACCTATAGCAAATTATTTGATGAAAAATAATTTGTCTGTAACTATAGCTCATAGTAAAACAACTGACTTAAAAAGGGCGTGCCTTGCCTCGGAAATTATCGTAAGCTGTGTAGGGAAGTCCAACATTGTGCGACATGATATGATAACAAATAAAACCATTCTGATTGGAGTCGGGCTGCACCCTGAGGATAACAAACTGCGATCTGATTATGATGAAGCTGAAATCGCCCAAAGATCCGCCTTTTACACACCAGTTCCAGGAGGTGTAGGACCTGTAAACGTAGCCTGTCTCTTTGAAAATCTAGTTAAAGCGTGTAAATTATAGAAGATTTTAATATCTCTTATCAATAAGCTCCATTTTCCCGTTATCAATCTTTAAGTATTGGCCATAACCCCAACGAATAAAACCTGTATTTATATATCTCTCCCTTAAATCAAGCTCAGCCAGGTGGCTGTGTCCACATACCAAAATAGTATTTTCTGAAAGGTTGCTATTTAACCATTTTTTCATACGGTTATTCTGGCTTTTATAATAATTTAGCAGCGGCTTACCCAATATGGCCAACGGTATCCTTTCCCGCAAAAGCTGATAAACAGCCGTCACTATCCTGCCATGAGGCAACCAAAAATACCTGTCGTCAGCAGCTGGAGCTATCCGGCAATCGTGCTCTATATGCAGGATTTTACCCCCTTCTTTCATTTTATATATGTACCGCTGGCTGACCGAAAAAAGATTCAAACTTTTATCAGACAGGCTTTCCCGGTCATGGTTGCCAAAAATATAAATAGTTTCCCGGGATTTTAATAAAGGGAATAATTTTTTCCAGCCGCTTTCGATAAAATCATCAAAGCTAACAATATACCCATCCCAAAAATCGCCATTTATTATCACTCTATCGGCAGGAGTGATAAGTTTGGAAAGAAAATCAAATTTAGCCTTTTCAAACTTTTTTGTCAGATGAGTATCCGAAAACACTACGGTAACCATATGCAAACGTGAAAAGTTACTTGCGGTGAAATTTTTGATGAACCTGGCGCAGCTGCGGATTAGTGACATGTGTATATATCTGGGTTGTCGAAATATTTTTGTGCCCAAGCATCTCCTGGATCGAGCGCAAATCAGCTCCGGCTGACAATAAATCTGTGGCAAATGAATGCCTCAGTCCATGCGGAGTAATCTTTACAGGTAACCTGGCTTTTTTGACATATTTCTCCACAATCCTTTGGACTGAACGTACTGTCAGTCTTGCCGCCTCATTTTCCCGTCCCGGTGAAGCCTTCCGGCCCGCATAACGAATAAATAAAGGCGAAAACGTATCTTCTCTTTCCTTCAAGTAGCGCTCAAGCCACAGGACTGCTGAATCTGACAGAAAGACTACTCTCGGCCGTCCACCCTTTCCTATCACGCCAAACTCTTTTCTTTCAAGATTTATGGAGTCACGGTTGAGCCTCGTCAGCTCGCTCACACGAAGTCCAGTGCTAAAAAGCACCTCTAATATGGCTTTATCCCGCATGCCCTGGGGTGTAGAGATATTGGGCATATTCAAAAGCCTTTCCACCATCTCCCGATCTAGAAATTTCAGCGATCTGCTCTCCGCCTTTCCCAACTCTACCTTTTCAGGGTTCAGCGTTGGCTTATCCTGTCTTATAAGAAACCTCAAGAAGGCCCTCAGTGCAATCAGATGATAATTTTGTGTAATGTGTTTGAGAGTCAGACCGTGGTCATCTGAATATCTGGATAAAAATAACCTGTAATCCCTTACGGTTTCTGCCTTTATTGAGTCTGTATCTGATATAATAGGGGATTGTAAGGCTCCAAACTGCAGAAATCTGTTCAGATAATGCCTGTAGTTCCTGATTGTTAGCCTCGAACAATTTCGTTCAAGTTCCAAATAGATCAGAAACTGGTCAATTGCTTCAGATAGCTTCATATGTTTCAAATGGAACAATTCCTTTCTAACTCAAACAGTTTCATGTTCTTACATTTTGCGACATCTATACATATTTGTCAAATTTATGTATCCGTCTAATCCTAAATTATTTCGGTCTCTGTATATCCTTTGTAGCTTGTTTCAGAAATTTTATAACGAAGAACAAAGCACTAGATTTGGTTAATAATTTTCGGATTGTCACATCAATACAAAAACACAACAAGCCAGTCAAGAAAATTAAAAGAGAGAAAAATCAGAATCATTGTCAAAATACCGATTTTAACCTTAATTCCTGACCTTCTATAATCGTTTTTGCGGGCTTTAATTTGGTTAAGATGTATATCTAGTCATCTTAAATTCTAAAAGTTAAAGACCGTTTTATTTAGTTTGAGAAAATGGCATTTTACATAAATAGAAATTTTGACGGATCTATCGTAAATTTGACGGATAACTTTTATAGAGAAAAAGAGAATGACAAATAAGAAAACGACCCAACAATTTAATTTACAAAAAATCAATCCTAAAACCTAAACAGACAAATATGGCAAAATTGGCACTTCTCCGGAGATCCGTGCGTAAATATGTCGCAAAAGATATATTGTGCGACAATATAGAGTAATCTATATCCCCGGCTTTTTAGGAGAAAGATTTTCTGTTTTACTGTTGTCATAAAAAATGAGAATAAATACCGGGGAAGGTAGAGACTCATACCGGTCAGATCTGCCACGAATTAATAAACCGTTTGCCGTTAAATTAATCAATTAACTGTATTTGTCGGACTAAATATGTTTGGTCCATAGAGGGGCTTTCGGTTTTTTTCTCCTCTACACTATTTAGCCTTATATATCGCTCTAAACCTTTGTGTTCGAGGCTAAAGTTATTATCTTATACTGATATTAATACAGAATAGAGCGTCATCAAGATTTAAATCACTATTTTCGTGGCTAATATACTCTACTTGTCTGATTATTTATATGGAATTATATATAATTTAGCGCATAACAACGCTCTAATTTATAATTTTTGAGGCTAATCTTCCATGATACCATTACTACACACCATATTACTGTAGAGCATTATGACGCTATAATCCTCTTATTATGAGGCTAAATATTTTATACGTTCTTTATACGTTACTTTAATATAAGAATACAAATAAGTCCTATAGTTTAGAGCTTCACAATAGTCCAAATATATAATTCTGAAGCTAAAACAACTTTCATTTATAATTTGAATATCGATGATATAGAGCATAATGATGCTCCATACATATTTTTGAAGCTGATAGGAAAGCTTTAGAACTCTATATGAGATAAGTGGTATATAATGTAGTTTAGGGCTTTATTAGACTCCATAATAATCACATTGAGGCTAATTATTTGGGGATTTAGAATAATAAAGATAGTATAGAACGTCATGATGCTCCAAACTAACAATTTTATGCGTAATTAATTTGTTCAATCAGGCATATACCATTGTGTTTTCACTTACACTCCAAGAGTGAGACCGTGAAAAGTAGGCCTTAATATCCGTGAAAAGTTATCCACATTACTATAGGATGCTATAGGCCACAGTACTATATCAGACTATATCACTACTCTACTTTCCCATTCCCACCACACTTTTTAATTTCTTTCCTCAGAATAAATTTTTAATAATAAAAACTTCTTAATTCTAAATTGGAAATTAAAACTTGAAAGTGAAGCTCCCCGTCCTTATGCGCGGGGCTTCCTCCAGAGAAAAAATTTGTATTCATCTCTCAGGTTTACGCCTGGAGATTTCTGCGAAGTACTAAATCGGTCAGCCCCAAGCGGTAGTAACAAAAGCCACCAGGAAGGTAAAAATAAAGGCAAAAATATATTCCCGCACCGTGTTGACAAAAAGTCTATCCTGGATTTTCTGCTGCAGTATGCCTACCATCGCATAAAAACCAGACGCCACAAGAAGAGACACTGTAGATATCTGGATCGGCCAGAAAGAAATTGCCATTGCCAATTCCCCTACTAATATTCCAATAATGACAGAATATGATATTACCTCATTTGTAAGTTTTGATTCTAAGTTTACTGACCAAATAGACTGCAGCGACAAAAGCCCTGCAAAAGGAGACAATATAAGCATATTTGCCCAAAACGACATCCTGAAGGAGAAAACTATACTGGTCAAAAGAAACATGACAATAAGAGTAATAAGAAGCCCAATGCTTTGCGCCGCCCGCAAAAGTTGTATGGATCTCTCAGCGGCTACGTTATATATATTTTCAACCAGAAGATAAGCATAAGTTCCAATTGCAAAAACAGTTGCTATGGTCAACCTGATAATCCAGCGTGCTGGCAGTAGATAATAAAAAAGTGATACCGAGGCGGTAAATACAACTGGAAGTATAAATAAAAGCAACCACTCTGCTCCTCTTATGTCTTCGGCAAGAGACCAGGCAGTCAAAATGTACGACGCAACAGCAAGAAGCCCGACCATATAAAATCTGTAATCCTCCCAAACAAGCTGGGTCAAAAGAAGACCTCCCGATAAAATGAGTGTCTGAAGGGCAAATTTCTGTCTTTTGGAAAGGGAGTCCAATAGATCCCAATGCGGTATAACCCTCTCAAAACGTTTCTTCTTTTTTGGTTTTATATGAAAGTAGTTCAATGGAGTAAATTGTCAGGAATATCAAAATTGGCAAAAACTTTTTGCACATCTTCCAACTCTTCCAATGAGGAAAGAAGGGATAAAACTTTTTGAGCAGTTTGGCTGTCATTTATCGGAATGGACGTCACCGGCCGGTAATAGAGCTCAAAAGATGATACGGGTACCCCCGCTTGGGAAAGAGCCTCTTTTATTTTATGTACATCCTTGGGTTCTGTATAAACCTCAATATCCTCACCTGTATCGTCAATGTCAATTGCACCGGCATCAATTGCCTGCTCCATCACTTTACCATTGTCATTGCCGGTTTTGGGAATTGTGATAAGACCGGCATATTTGAAAAGGTGGGAGACGGCTCCAGTTGTAGCCAATACTCCTCCTCCCCTATCCAAAACATTTTTTAAGTCAGAAACAGTCCGTTGCTTATTATTTGTCGCGGCTTCAATAATTATTCCCACTCCCGCCGGGCCAAAAGCCTCATACACAATTTCGTTTATCTCCTCCCCCTCTCCTCCTCCGGCTGCCCTTTCTATTGCCCTTTCTATATTCTCCTTGGGCATATTCAAACCTCTGGCTTTTTCCACTATCAGACGCAACTTGAAATTACCCAGAGGATCAGTTATCCCTCCACCCTCCTTTACAGCCACAATGATCGCGTTGGCTATCTTTGTGAAAATTTTACCTTTTACGGCATCTGTCGCTTCTTTTTGGTGCTTGACCTTTGACCACTTGGAATGTCCGGACATATTTTAACTATCCAATATTACTTAAATAAAAAATTTGATAATTGGGAATTAGCAAATTGGATAATTTATTTTATAACGCCTATTGACTTTTCTCAAGCCGCCACTTAAACTACCGTTATCTTTTTTTACAAAATAGGCATAATTTCCCTTTTAATCTTGAGATTATTCATTCTTCTTTATGAGTGATTCAAACCTTTCTAACTTAGCAATACAAGCCGCGTTATCAAACGAATGGGAAGAAGCTATTTCCCTCAACGGGAACATATTAAAAGAAAATCCTCAAGACATAAATGCCCTAAACAGAATGGCATTTGCCTATGTGCAGGTACGGAAATTTGACGATGCAAAAAGGATATACAAAAAAATTCTCGGTTTTGACCGCTACAACATTATCGCACAGAAAAATCTTGATAGGATCAACAATTTGCTCAAGCAAAACAAGTCAGGCCTGAATTCTAAAAACAAAATATTCCCTCTCTCCCCCAGCCTATTTATTGAAGAACCGGGTAAAACAAAAACTGTAGCGCTAAGTAATATTGCACCTTCATCAGTCCTCTCAAATCTAAATATGGGAGATCCTGTCACATTTAAGCTTAAAAAACATTCTGTGGAAATAAGAGATACAAACAATATATATATTGGAGCCTTGCCTGATGATATAGCCTTCAGACTGATAAGATTTACAAAAGCCGGCAATACCTATCAGGTGAATATAAAAAATATCACTAAAAACAGCATATCTGTCTTCATAAGAGAGATAAAAAGAGGAAAACGTTTTGCCTCACAACCGACTTTTATCTCTCTTGTTTCTGAAAAAAATTATGTCAGCCACCACGCCACCTCAAGACAAACCAATGAGGATGAAGATGATAATTCTTCGGAAAATGAAGAGGGTGACGCTCAGGAAGAGGAATAATGTATTATTTTCTCCTTCAGAAATAATATTACACCGCTTTTCACCTTTTTTCTTTTATTTATCTTAAGGTTCTTGACTTCGTCTGGAGCTGCCATTTCCTTATCAACAGATCTAACAGCCAGAATAAGAGAAACCACAAATATCGTAATAATCGCTACTGCCATCAACAAAGGTTAATATAAATATATAATTGACAACTTAGTTGCGGGGATAGTATTTTTTTATTCATTTATTTTACAAAATCCTCACCTAATACTACCTGAATATCTGTCTGATTGCTCATATCTGCACTATCTCTAGTCTCTGATATTTTACACCCGTACCTTTTTTCGAGTTTTGTTACTATATAACTGGTCTTTAGGCTATCTTTTATAAAGTATATCACGCATGCAAAAGAAACATCATTCGGGGCGGTGGTAGTTACCAGGACATTGGCCCCAAGATTCCGCAGTATTTTACCAAATTGACCAGCCAGTTGGTTTTGTCCCGAAGCGTTCACAATTTCCAATGTTACATTTTCCGTACGGATGGCTTGATCCTGAAAGTTATCCTGTATGACTGATGCTAAAACATCCGTATCTATCACTTTAACCAAAGTACCGTCAGGCAACTTGTCATCGCGCAGAACGCTCCTGTCCCCCAGGTTTACAAATCTTATTTGGTCGCTACGAAGACTGACGATGGATAAATATAATCGCAATAAATCCATTTTTGTCAGATTTGTATCCAAACTATTTGACCCGGTAAAAACACCCAGTGCTATACCAGGTAACTTCAGGAAAGAAAAATATTTACTTTTATAAGAAGCTATATCCTTTGAGGATTTTATCGGGAAAGGAAAAGAAACTCCTTTTGTGGCAATATACCCGTCTATAAGAATATCAAATGAATTCTCTACGCTCCTTTCCAAAAGCACTCCTGCTGGACGTTTCTTGTCTAATTCACCAAGTTTATATACCGATGAGGCTTTATATTCACCATAACCATAAGGGACATAGAGCATTGTTTCTTCCGGAATTACAGCTATATAAGCCTGCCGCTTTACGGGGTCTATCGTAAAAACTGCCATCGGATGGGAGTTTAGTACAACAGTCAGACGGTTTGAGCCGTCCCATTTGTTTAGATTGTTTAGACTGATAAATCCGGAAAGAAAAAGTATGACTGCCAAACACCAAATTATCAACTTTGGAATACGCTGCCTGGGATATGACTTACCCCCGCCAACTCGTACCTTAAAGTTTCCGGATCTGTTTGTAGTTCGTTTCATAAAATTGACATCCGAACCAGCTTTTAAAGGTGAAGAGAAAACCAATGAAACAAAGATTAGTAGCTTGTTCCATAAATTTTAATTCCCAAATCAGCTTTGAGAAACGTATGAAAATCAAAGGAATGTAGTACTAGTCCGTTTATTCCTCACTTTTGCCCTTTTTTATTATCTCAACTCTGGGCAAAACGAAGGATTGTTTTTGAGATAGAATTTGAGCTTTCTTTTCAAGGATGGATTTTTTGGCTTTTTTCTTGTCCCCCTTGAAAAAACCTCCAAAATTTCCCATATATCTAATTTTATAATCCGGTCAAGTAAACGTCAATATTTTGTACAAGCTACGGACATATTCGACATTCCTCCTTGTGAAATGATGTAATCTATAGGACTTTTAAGACCAAGAGATTTATGAGGTCTTCTGGTATTGTAAAAAATCAGGTATTCGGCCAATTCCTCATTAAATAGTATCT
>CAZFNL010000016.1:0-1758 GCA_964520615.1 uncultured Gammaproteobacteria bacterium | reverse complement strand
AGCAGATAGATTATATTTTGGATTATTTGAAAAATGCTATTAAAATTAAACTTTATAAATAAGATTATAAATAAAAAGCGGTATAATGGAAACTTTTAATATAAAAAAAGAATTAATCAATAATTATTTAACCGAATCAATAAAATCATTGCAGCATTTAAAATACAGGAATGAATTTGTTCCAAGAAACAAGTCAATAGATCAATATGGTAATATTATTTTTGAAATATGCAATTTAGAGCGTAATAAAATAGATTCAGCGCAAAACAATATTGAAAAAGCACATAGCCATTTAAAAATTGCATTTCTTGGACAATTATTTGAATTTAATGAAAAGATCATAAAAGAAAATGCAGAAAAAGCATATAATCTGGTAATGAAAAGTGAAAAAGAATTAAATTTAAATGATTTAAAAACTCAAAATCTCAAAAAACAATTCTGCATTTTTGCTAAAAATATTGTAGAGGAATTCAAATTGGAAAAAGAAAACATAGAAACAATAAAAGATGAACTTTATATGCTAAATTTAAAATTCTCAAAGCAAAACAATGACAATGCAAATGCAAATTTTCTTAGAAAGATTTAAATATCTAAAAAACTATATATTATTTTCAAGGCAAGAATACCACGACTTTTTAAGTCGTGAATGAATTGCACACTGCAATTCAATAACTATTTCTAATTTCTCTTCGATATATTTGTTAATGGCAGCGTAGCGCAAATTTCGCGCGCCACAATAACTGCCAGAAACGTGATAATATGATTAGTGTAAGCAATATAAAAAATAAAAAGGTTTTGAAAAATGAATATGGACATCAATATAATATGCAGCATTTTGTTTTTGTTACTAAATATAGATACAAAATGTTTAAAAATAATGCAACAATCAGTGCAATAAAAGAAGCACTTTATGATGTTGCAAAGAGATATAAAATTTCAATAAAAGAATTGTCATTCGGCGAAGATTTTGCACATCTGCATATGGAAATTCAAATGCCAAACACAATGTCAGTTTCATATGTAGTACAGTTATTAAAAGGATATTCATCATATTTTGTATTCAGAAAAATTCCAAACCACAGATTGCGATATCCAAAAGGAAATTTTTGGAGTGCAGGATACAGCAATGGTAGTGTAGGGCCAAGAGATGAAACAACATTACAAAACTATATTAGAAGACAGGATATTTCAGGGCAAATGAAACTTGCAATGTAGCTTCGCTGCAATGCGATGGATACTATGGGCTTCAGCCCATAGAGGATGTCATCTATTAAGTTGTCTGGATTTAATTTTAATGCTTTATCATAATATTCTATTGCTTTGTCATACTTTTTTTCCATTTCAAAATCATTAGCAAAATTCAAATAAGTTCCTGAAAGAAGACCATCACTAAGATTCATTTTTTGATGTACTGGATAATGAATTTTGAGAAATAGTAAAGGAAATGCTGCAAATTGATATTCTTTTGCTGTTGTTTCAAATGCATATTTATTTCCAGCTAATAAAACATGTCCTGGAGTATGTATTGTATAAATAGGTTTTCCAATTTTTTCTAGTATATCAGCAAAAATTATGGAAGAGGATAAGCAATTGAATTTATTTTCCATCATCGAATATCCAATTGAAGCACTCGATTCATAAGAAGCATTAAGTTTTTTGTAAAAAATTTCAGATAAATATTCAAACAATTTTTCTTCTGGAACTTTATTAATATCATTAAATTTATTATTTATAGAATTTATGATATATTCTCTATAT
>CAZFNL010000015.1:0-1581 GCA_964520615.1 uncultured Gammaproteobacteria bacterium | reverse complement strand
AAAACTCAAATGTAAGATTGTTAATAAAATGACGACTCTGGGAATGCCCGACAGTTACAAAGTTGATTTTGAGATAATGTAGACAAAAATTAACCGGAATATTTACTTTTATGCGTTAAAAATTCTTTATGCAACAAAGCCAAAGCAAATTATGAAAAAATTAGTTTCCGATATTTTACTTGAACTTCATGTACCCGATTTTGAATTAACTAAAAAGTTTTACGGAGATTTAGGTTATAAAGTTGTGTGGGAAAAGAAGCCGGAAGTAAGAAAAGGGTATATGGTGATGAGAAACGGCGATAGTATCCTAAATTTTTACTGCGGTAATGAACACGTTTATGAGCAAACGTATTTTCGAAGATTTCCAGAAAACACAAAGCGTGGTTACGCGGTTGAGATTGTTATCCCTCTTGACGATATAAAAGGTCTTTATTCAATCATTGAAAGTAAATATAAAGATCAAATAGTCGAACCTTTGATGAAACGTTTTGATAAGTTGGATTTTCGTATGTTAGATCCATTCGGATTTTATCTAAGATTTGTCGAAAGATATGACTGGGTAAACGGAAGGGATAAAGAAGGAAATAAAATATAAAAGAAATAAATATTATGGTAAATACATTAAAAAAGAAAGTCGATAAAATTCTTCAAGAAAATCTTTACTTGACTATTTCAGTAACAAGTAAAAATGGCGATCCGTGGATAGCTAATTTATATTACGTTTACGATAAGGATTATAACTTTTACTGGTATTCTCCAAAAGATTCGCTTCATTCCAAAAGAATTAGAGAAAATCCAGTAGTGGCTTTAGCAATCTTTAATTCAACAGCAGTTGGCAATGACGTTGACGCAGTGTATATAAAAGCAAAAGCCTATGGAATTACTAAAAAATCAGAGTTAATAAAAGGTATGATTTTATATGCCGGAAAAATGATAAGAACAAAATTCGCTAATAAAGTGAGTGCCGAAAGATTTATGAAACAATATAAAGATTTCCAGGGATTATCAAAATTAAGAATGTATAGGGCCGTACCGGAGAAATTCTGGAAGCCGGCGCCAGTAGAGATGTTTAATGAAAAATTTGTCGATAGCAGGGTTGAGGTAAAGATGAGATTATAAATTTATCTTGAAATCCTTATGATTACCTGTTTTTTCGAAGACGGAGGAAAAGCAAATTTACGTCATATTACAGTTAATGATAATCCCGACCGACCAAAGGAAGACCGTCAGAATTGGGTTGATTTAGATAAAATACCACCATTGGATCAGATAGCTTTTGACCATGGCGAACATATCGAGCTTTATAAAAACTATTTGAAAAATAAATTTCCGATTCCTTTATTAGGGAAATTGCCATAATGGTGTTATGAATTACGAAATAATATAAAAATGAAACTAGGTTTTTCAACTTGGCTTATTCCAGCAAAAGACGATTTCAAGTATTTATCAGAAATTATTCGGACATTAGGCGGTAAATATCAAGCCCCAATCTTTGTTCCGCATCTTACCATATGGGGGAGTATTGAAATAGAATTAGACATACTTAAAAAAGCAGTTATCGAAGCAATTGATGGCGTTAAA
>CAZFNL010000014.1:0-5467 GCA_964520615.1 uncultured Gammaproteobacteria bacterium | reverse complement strand
GCGTATACCGGTACAAAAAGAAAAAAGAAAACTGCAGCAATAAGAGAAATGAAAAATTGTTTCATTTCTTACATGATAATAAAGTGGGAAGAATTTGTCAATCAGAACAGCGGTTAAATAACTTTGAACAAGCGAAACAATAAAAAACTTAGAAAATAGAACAGAACCACCTGGAATATCGGCAGATACATAGTCAAAAAGATTGACACAAGAGCGAGAATGAAAAAGGCTTCGTTGTGAATTGCGGGTAAAAGTCCTTTTGTGATGAGAATCAGAATAAGAAGCGTAAGAAGAGCTGCCGGATTGAAAAACGATATGCCAAGGTTAAAAAATATGACTACCGCAACAATAATAGTCATGAGAATCAGCAAAAACTCCTTTATATCGAAATAGAATGGACCGAGGTACATATTATTGATTTAATGAGCCTTTTGGTACTCTAATTGTAACAGTTTTGCCGTTCATGATGATTGTTCGTTCATCGTACTGTGAATTAGGCGATACTCTAATGTAATATATATTGTTTAAATTATCTTCCTTTGCGTAAACACCTGATCCAATTGTATTTAGTGCGGTATCCGGTAATTGCAAAAATTGTTTTAGAGTTCTAACTTCAGGATTGGTTGGGTTTCCTGTAAGTGAAGCAATAAAATTTTGTGTTCCGACAATCATCTGTCTGGGACTATCCTTTAATTGTGCAAAGAAAACTGTATTAATATGCGGTGTGTTTGCAAGAAAAACTGTTCTTGAAAAGATATTTGATAAAATAAATGCTCCTCCAAGTATAGCTACTAATTTTATCTTTGGCATAATGCTTTGTTTATCTATCATAGTTTTTTATTTTAAAGGAAAACACGTTTCTCCAGTTGAATTTCCAAATAATCCCGTTGTATTTGCGCAAATTAACTGTTTTCCGGTTTGTTGTACGTTGTACTGTACATAGTATACGCTTGAATTTCCAAGTTGTTGTTTTGCAACCGGATTTTCACAAGAATAATTTCCATTGTCTGTATGAGTACATATTGACATAGTTGAAACATCTATGGTTGCATGCCATACCGATTGAGTGGGTGTGTTTGATCCTATAGAACCAGTCAGCACCTCCCTGGCATAAGCCCCTGCGTCAATTGTTACTGCTTTTACATTAGAACTATACGGTACTGTCGGCACAACTAATGCGGGTGAACCGGAATTGTCTGATGGTGTTGTTTTCTGAGGAGAAAAACCATTGGGGCATGTTGCTTCTAAAGCAACGGATATGCACGATCCGCTTGTTGGACAACACAATTTTCTAATATTTGTTGCTTGATGTGTTGTCACTGTATTTGTTGCAAAAGGTATAGAACATTTTGCGCTGCCTCCGGTACAGCCTTGAGTGGTACAGTAAAGACAATTAGAACTTGCACAAGCACCTACGCTGGCATATGAACATATTGTGCCGGCAACCGCCGGTGCAGATGTAATAACAACATTTGGTTTTGTAGGTGCGGGCGTGGCAGAAGATTTGTCTGTTCCGGTCTTTGCTTGAGGGACTGGAGTCGGCGTAATACAATTTCCGTCTTTATCTACGTTTCCTCCGCATACTGCGGCATTTCTTTGAATCCATGCAGTAGGCGCAATTCCCTGTGGGTTAACTTGGCGTGATGAATCAGGCTTAGTAAATTCTCCGCATCCATTAGGATTCCATCCCGCATATCCGCATTTATCGCAGTTCGGATCGCTGGGTGAATCGCATTTCCATGAAGATTCATTGGCGCCCGGTATGTTTCCGTAATCTTTTATTACCTGATCACGACATCCTCCTGCACTGGTATCTACAAGGCATGCGGCGGGATTCTGGATAAATTCCTGAGAAAGTTTTTGCGGATCTTTTGTTGGTTGAACAGTGTCGGGTTTCACAGGTGGTGACGTTGGTGCAGTTATGACCGGATTATTGTTTTTTGGCTGTTCTATATTTTGTTTTTTTATTTCCGTGTTGTTTAACGTGTCGCTCTGTTTATCTGCGGGTTTTGTTGTGGTTTCAGTTTTCTGAGGTTCAGGATTGGAAATAACCTGAGTTTTTAGATCTGCATTATATTCTACTGTAGCATTCGGAGACCTGGAACAATCTTCAGTTTCGCATACAGCGGCCATTGTCTTTGTCGTCTGACTTGGTGATTTTTTTGCCAAAAAGACTGAAGAAACAACCGTTGAAGCTCCGATAATCAATAACGTAACCAGGGTTAATATGGTTAAAATCTCTCCTTTTTGTTTCTGTTTATTGTCTTTCATGAGGTCAGATGAATTTCAACCAGCGTAACAGGGCAAAACATACGATGTAAAAAATCACGATTTGGAATATGGTGAGATACAGGGAAAGAAAAATTGCGACAATTGCAAGCATGAAAAACGCTTCATTGTGAATGGCCGGCAACAGCGCTTTGGTTACCAGCATCAATGTTACAATTGCCAATAAGCTCCGCTTGTCAAACCAAGCCACAGTCCAACCAAATTTCCACGCCAACGCAATAAGAATGATGGCAAGGATGAGAAAAATTTCTTTGGTGTTTATATATAAGGGTCCAAGATACATATTACTTTAATGTAACTTATTTTCGACGAATTGAACGATTTTGGTCGCGGCTTCAAAGGCCTCTTTTGCCTGTTCTTGTGTGAATGGCGATAAATCTCCAAGATCGGGATATCTTGTTTCAACATAGTACGGATACAACGTTGCCGCCTTTTCCCTTATCGTACCAAATTCTGAATCAATTTTTGTACAGCGAACGTCATCTTTGGCCTTTTGCAACCAGGATCTATAATCTTCCATAAATCAATTTACCCTCCTTAATTATTTGTTTAAGAAATGAACTGTCTTCGGAATATTTTTTTGCCTCACTCGGCGTTAAAACCATCAAATCAACCGCCATACTGGTTTTCAGATTGAAGCGGGATTCTCTGATTCTTTCTCTGAATGATTTTGTTGTTTCTTTTATCATGAGAATATCCAGATCACTATCCTCATGTGGCTTACCCCAGGCATACGAACCAAAAAGTATAATCGCCTGCGGTTTCATATCTTTTAATTGTTGTATCAGATTATCTACCATTGACATAATTCTATTATACAAGGTTCACCCCGAAACAAAGCTTCGAGGAGTTCTTTGATTAAAATGCAATAATTATTGTGATTTAATAATATTTAACATCTCTTGAGCCGGCGGTTGGCCTTTTGGATAGCGCAAAATTATTTTATTGCCGCTTTTCGTAGTCAACTCTATTTGATCCCAATCAATCTGACTCAAAGATACTTTATAATATTGTACTTTGCCAAGTTCACCTGCATAAACACCTTTTGTAACTGTACGCAATGTGATATCATTTAACTGCTTCAAGGAAACGGAACCTGATTGAGATTGATTAGGAACTGCATTACTTATAGAGGATACCAGAAAAGCCAGATTTTTAGGGAAGTTTAGTAACTTAGCAATGAACTGGGGATTATATCGAGGTGTTTCTCCTATAAAAATCGCCGGTGATATGTAGTGAGCAAACAAAAAACTGATGACTATTACCGAAACGATAATTGTTCCCTGTGTCAACTTTATTTTTTTGATAATATTCATATGATTCAGTCGGCAATGGTAATAACAGGTCTACTATCGCACCCTATAGATGGAATTGTTATTGTATCATCTGTATCTTTCCCGAGGCGTGTAAAGGTAGCAATAACCGATCTTCCTCCACGCATAATTTCATCATTACAGGAAACGCCCGGCTCCTTTCTTTCAAGTACTTGTCCGGGTGCTAAATTCACATTGATTACATCAAACTTATCTTTCCCAGATCCTCCTAAACCAAATGTTTGAATATATAGACTTCTAAGTTTTATCGTTGAAGTTGAAGAGTTGACTACATTGACGGTAAAATCGGCAGGACCCCAAAAAATCCTACTATCATTAAACTCTCCTGCATAACATTCTACACGTATTTCATTAGGACCATTTTGTGTAACGCAAAATGTCTGACATGACTCAGTGCTTATTCCGGTAGGGCCACAGTTTATATATTTTTTAAGATTTGGATTCGATGTATCCACGACCGGACACGTTTGAACGGCACTGGTTCTCGAATCAATACATTTTCCTGTTACTGGTGGAGTCTCTACACCACAATACGATTGTAATTGTATGTCTATTTTGTCTTTACAATTACTGTCATAATAGGTATCGCCTGACAGATTAACATAATAATTTTTATCTGGTAAGGTAATTTTGTTTCCTTCCGCAGTCGCAATATCCTTGCAAAACATAGGTCCTTTACAATCAGAAGACAAAGAAAGGATAGATACACCACTTGCAGTAACATCACATAAGGAAAATAAATTTACACTCGTACCTGAACAGTCTGAAGTAGAATAATCCTTGCCGTCATTATTGTTGTGCCAAAAAGATGCATTGTTCCCTACTTTTAGTGGCACCTTATCTTTATCTGTCAAACCTAAAAACTGATCTTTGCATGTTGTGGGACCAACACATGATTTACCTATTGGAGTCGGTGTAGAAACTGCTTGCGGAACCGTATTGGTAAAATTTAATGCCGTACATCCTGCTCCTCTGACAAATGCCGATCCATCAGCATTAATACCGGTCGTGCAACTGACACTCGCAGAACCAATTCCTTCCTTACAATGATCTGCAGTGCCGGTAAAAGTATAGGTACCGGGACCTAAATTATGACCTGCTCCATAATTCGGATCTGGGTTTGGTTCAACTACATAGGGATTATGAACTCCTCTGTTCCATGCAGTTTGAACTATTCCAGTACTAGCACCATTCCGAGATAAATTAATATGTCCGTCTCCTCCACCTGGCGGACTCCAAAACTTCACGTGATGATCAAATCCCTGACCAGGATTATAACCGATCTCATCAGTAAGATAAAAACATCTGTTATTGGTAACTTGAGATGCACAATCCAGATCTCCCTGACACATCGGAGCAGGTGCGGTATTCTCATCAGCCTGGCACGGAACATCTATATTCCTTACCGGATCATGTATGGTTGTGCCGTTACAAAACTGCCATCCACACGTACCATTGCTTGCGCCGCCGCAAATTCGGCCATATAACGGTGTAGTCTGACCTTGAGCTACTGCAGCACATGATAATCCACTTTTGCAGTAACCATTTTGTACGCTGCATGTTTGATTCGGACCATTTGCCGCACAATCGCTATTTTGCGTACAACACGCTTGATTGCATGCGCCTGTTATATCTAATTGATTGTTGCAGTTTGTTCCGGTATATATCTGGGGGGTGGCGGTAATTGGTGCTAGTGTTGAATACGGTTGACCAATATTTGCAGCAGAACGACAAGTTAACGTAAGCGGATCTTCCTGTAATCCCGGACAACACAAAGCTACTTGATCAGTAATTGGTTCGTTTTCACCCGCGCACGATTGTGCACTCGTTTTTGTCGTCTGCGG
>CAZFNL010000013.1:0-18293 GCA_964520615.1 uncultured Gammaproteobacteria bacterium | reverse complement strand
TCTCTTTACCGATCCTTTCAACCATTTCGTTTACCAATACGCATCAAACAGTAGAACATTCAATCGAATTTACAAGACGATTGAACATAACGAATTATATGACATCTATGACTTCCAATCCAACCCCGATAAACCCCTTATTGCATTTGCTCAAGGATTTACAATTCGGTCGTTATTTAAAAGGAAATCTAGAGATGAATTCGACGATATTGAACCAATTATGCAGTTGATCAGCGAAAAAAAACATATCGCGTGCGTGCACGGAGTATCAATATATCACGACACGACAAGAGATCTTGATCATTTCATAAGAAAACAGCGCTGGGCTACATTAAATGCACTGCAAAACAAATCATATGGCATTCAGCATAGACTCGGCTCTCTTTCCTCTTCACAACGGTTACGTATGAAATTGTGGCCACTATATGCATTCAGCATAATATTTCCGACAATCGACGCTATCCGCGGTTTACTGCGCGACAGGGAGATTTTATGGCTTTTCCATCCCATCAATTGTTTTATCTCCGCATATGCGAGTTTTCTGCAGGTAATTTTGTATAATGTAAACACATTAAAGCGTGTTTCAAGACAATAAAAATATGGATTATGCAATCGAACAGTTTGAAAAACATAACGACGAGAGGGGACAATTGGTCGTTTTTTTGAAAAACTCAAATCTAGCAAAACCGGAAAAGGAGTTCGGACAGATTTATTTTGTGACGTTTGATAAAAAAGGAGTCGTCAGGGGGAACCATTATCACAAAAAATGGCGGGAATGGTTCGGCGTCGTAACAGGAAAACTGCAGGTAATACTTAAAGACGTCCGGAGCGGTGAAATGCAAAAGCTTGTTCTGGAAGGATCCAGCAAACACTATGTCAGGCTGAAGATCGGGCCGTATATTGCCCACGCATTCAAAAGCATCTCTTCCAAAGCAGCGCTCATAAACTATGCAAACAGGGAGTGGTCGTCAAAAGATGATTTTAGCTATAAATTAATCTGAAAAAACGTGCAAAATACATTTATTCACCCGAATGCACTGGTCGAAACAAAACATATCGGCAATAGCTGTCGCATTTGGGCATTCGTTCATATATTACCCGAGGCAGTTATTGGTAACAACGCAAATATCTGCGATCATTGTTTTGTAGAAAACAAGGTAAAAATTGGGAATAACGTAACTATTAAAAGCGGTGTGTACTTGTGGGACGATATTACAATAGAAGATGATGTAATGATTGGTCCTTGTGCTGTCTTTACAAACGACCGATTTCCCAGAAGCAAAAATAAAGACTGGATCCGCGACAGGGTCTTGCTTAAAAAAGGCTGCACAATCGGCGGCAATGCAACTATTCTGCCTAAAATTACAGTCGGTGAATATGCCCTCGTCGGTGCAGGGGCTGTGGTAACTAAGGACGTACCCTCATTTGCTCTTGTCTATGGAAATCCTGCAGTAATTCAAGGATATATATGCGTATGCGGAAAAAAATTATTTTTTAAAAAAAATTTAGCTCAGTGTAGTTGTAAGCGAAATTATGCTCTTAACGGCACCCGAGTTTCGATAAATAGATCCTCGGTATGAAAATAATAAGGTATACTATATAAACTTAAATTTATGAACAGTAATATTACAGTTCCGTGTCGAATCTGCGGAGCAAAAACGCAACAGATTATCTCTTTCGGCAAAATGCCTATTGCTAATGGATTTGTCAAAAAACCGTCTGCGAATGAATTTGTGTTTACCTTGAAAGTAGAGTTTTGTCCTTCGTGCTACATGGTACAACTGGGAGAAACAGTGCCGCCAAAGAAAATGTTTCATGAACATTATCAATTTTTTTCTTCCACTTCACAGGCAATGAAACAACATTTTAAACAACAGGCAAATCATATTAAAAAATTAGTAAAAAATAAGAAAAATCCTTTTGTGGTGGAAATCGGTTCAAATGATGGTATTATGCTGAAGCACTTAGCCTCGGCTCGAATTAAACATTTAGGGATTGAACCCTCAGAAAACGTAGCTGAAGTTTCAAAAAAATTCGGCGTTAATGTTGAGTCTGTTTTTTTCAATCAGAAAACTGCTGAACGGATTAAAAAACAGTATGGAAAAGCAGATATTATCTGTGGCTCAAATGTTATTTGTCACATTGAAAACATTAACTCAGTATTTGAAGGCGTCGCGGAGCTGCTTTCCGATGACGGATACTTTTTCTTCGAGGAACCGTATATCTACGACATAATAAAAAATACGGCATTCGACCAAATTTATGACGAGCATGTATATTATTACTCAGGCCTCTCCGTTTCGAATCTGGCAAAACGGCACAACCTTAAACTGGTAAACATGGAGCATCAGGATGTCCATGGAGGCTCGATGAGATACTATATTAAAACAGGCACTAAAAACAAAATCAAACCTGCCGTCACCAGATATATCATCAAGGAAAAAGCGCTCAAACTGCATACATTAAAAGGATATGTGCAGTTTAAAAAAAATGTTGATAAAATTTGCGTGAATCTGAAAGCACTTTTAAAAAAACTCAAAGCAAAAAAACAGGAGGTTATTGGCTATGCGGCAACATCAAAAAGCACCACATTCCTGAATTATGCTAAAATCGGACCCGAGCTTATATCGTATATATCAGATACCACGCCTACCAAAATCGGCTTGTTTACACCCGGTTCTCACATCCCGGTGAAATCATACGAATACTTCTCTAAAAACCATCCGAAATATTCCCTGCTTTTTGCATATAATCATAAAGGGGAGATAATGGCAAAAGAACGGGAATACCGGAAACAGGGAGGAAAATTTATCATCTATTTCCCGAAAATAACTATCAGATAATGGGCTATTTCTCTAAAAAAAATATTCTTATAACAGGCGCAGATGGATATATAGGATCATCTGTAACAAAGCTTCTTCTTCAAAGAAATTGCAGATTATTTCTGCTTTCGAGATATAATAGTAAACCACATCATTTTTCTGATGCACATAAAAATATTTCAATAATTCAAGGTGATATTACGGACAAAAATATCTGGCGTGATATTTTAAAGAATATGGACATCGTGTATCATTTTGCCGCCCAGACAAGCTCGAAAATCTCAAATGATCAGCCTGAACTTGATCTACAAATAAATGTTCTGCCCGTTATCAATCTTATAACGACGGTTATCAAATACGGATATAAACCCGATGTTATATTTGCCGGCACAGTAACGGAAACCGGATTTACCGATAAAGGAAAAATAAATGAAAACAGAAAGGACTTACCTATCACGGTATATGACATTCACAAACTCACCGCTGAAAAATATCTTCAATACTACGGCAATCAACTTAATTACCGTTCCGTAACACTGCGTCTATGCAATATATATGGCCCCGGGCCTGCAAGCAGCAAGCCAGACAGGGGGATCGTAAATATGATGATCAGAAAAGCATTAAAAGGAGAACCGATTGCAATCTACGGAAACGGAAAATTTATGAGAGACTACCTGTATATATCAGATGTAGCAGTTGCATTTATTAAAGCGGCCGAGCACATCAATAAAACAAAAGGCAATTATTATGTTCTGGGAACCGGTACAGGACATACTGTCCTTGACATGGCAAGGTTAATTGCAAAGAACGTTAAACGTGTCGCAAAAAGGGAAACACGCATACAGTTTTCACCGTTTCCCAATAGTACTTCAAAGATAGAATATCGAAATTTTGTCGCCGACCCCATGAATTACAGGAAAGATACGGGCTGGTCTGCTAAAATATCCTTGCAGAAGGGTATTGCCCAAACAGTTGCATACTTTATGAAATGAATATTCTTATTCTCGGTGGTGCAGGATTTCTGGGTAACAATCTGATACGGAAATGTCTTGAAAAAGACAATCATCACATCGTCGTTCTCGATTCTCTTGAACCTCGACTTAAAAGCAATCTCGATACCCTGCATGATATACTCCCTAGAATAAAATTCATCAAAGGTGATATTCGAGATCAAAAAATTATGAATAGAGTTGTAAGAAATCAGGATATTATATTCAACTGTGCCGGTCAAACTTCACATCCTCTTTCGTTATCCGATCCGTTATTTGATGCCGAAATCAACTGCCTGGGCAATCTTACGGTACTTGAGGCGGTAAAGAACTTTAATAAAAAAACCCTGTTGATCTATACGTCATCCAGCACTCTTATCGGCAAAGCAACGGGGGAAACAGTTGACGAGAAACATGGGGAAAAACCGTTGGATATCTATTCGGCAAATAAAGGTGTTGCGGAAAAATATTATTACATTTACGGAAAGGTCTACGGACTAAAAACATTGAGTCTGCGTTTTGCAAACCTGTACGGTCCGTACGGTAAAGCGTCTCCGGAGTTCGGATTCATTAATTATTTCATAGATCTTGCGTACCATAACAAGGAAATCACTATTTACGGCAACGGACCGCAGAGGCGTAACGTTATGTTCGTTGAAGACGCAACCGACCTGTTATATCGCTGCGCATTCAAGAAAGACATTTTCAATGACGTATATTTCGCAGTCCATCGGGAACATTATTCAATAATCGATATAGCAAAAAAAATTGTTAAAGTATTTGGGAAAGGAAGAATAAAAAGGATTCCCTGGCCCGACATGCGAAAAAAAATAGAAATCGATAACGTGGTAATCAGCGGTGCTAAACTTTTCTATAAAATTAAATGGGAACCGCAGTATAATTTGAATGAAGGATTAATAAAAACTAAACGAATTTTAGATAATACCAACATATGAACATTTGCGTAACAGGCGCGCTCGGACATATTGGTTCAGCTTTGATTCGAAACTTTCATATTCCATCATTGAAAACCGTTCACTTAGTGGACAACCTTTTTACTCAACGCTATAGTTCACTTTTTGATCTTCCGACTAAACCCAAATACATCTTTCATGAAACAGATATCCTATCAGAAGAAATGAGACCTATAATTAAGGAATCGGATGCGGTTATTCATCTTGCTGCAATTACTGATGCAGAAACAAGCATAGAAAGAAAGGATCTAGTTGATCGGGTAAACCGTAAAGGGTTAGAATATGTTGCAAAATTGTGCGCGCAATACGATACAAATCTTATATTTCCTTCAACTACCAGTGTCTATGGCTCCCAAAAAAATCTGGTAGACGAAACATGCAAGGAATTAAGGCCGCAAAGTCCGTATGCGGAATCAAAACTCTACTCAGAACAGTTTTTAAAAAAACTCGGTAATACTGAGAATCTTAACTTTGTTATATTCCGATTGGGAACTATTTTCGGCTATTCAATTGGTATGCGATTCCACACCGCTGTTAATAAATTTATTTTTCAGGCGGTAACAGGAAAAGAAATAACTGTCTGGAAAACCGCATATCATCAAAAGCGACCGTATTGTGACCTGGGCGATGCAATATCAGCAATAAATTATGCGGTTAATAAGCGTATTTTTGATAGGGAAATTTATAATATCGTTACTCTTAATTCTACTGTATATGATATTGTTAACGTCATAAAACAATATGTGCCTGATCTTAAAATCAGATTTGTCGAATCCCGTATTATGAACCAGCTTTCATATGAAGTTGCAAGCATAAAATCATTGCGGCGCGGTTTTTCTTATAAGGGCAATCTTAAAAAGAGTATTCAAAAAACAATAGAAAAATTGGGCAATGTAAATTATTCGGTGAGCAAAAAAATATGAAGGTACCATTTCTTGATATTGGAAATACCTATCGGGAACTACATACGGAAATAAACAATGCAGTAAAACAGGTATTGCGCGATGGGCGATACATTAATGGTAAAAATGTCGAGTTATTTGAAAATGAATTTGCGAAATACTGCGGAACAAAATACTGCGTCGGGGTAGGAAACGGCATGGACGCGTTGGAACTCATTTTGAGAGCATATAATATAGGCCCGGGAGACGAGGTAATTGTACCGGCAAATACCTATATCGCAACAGTTCTCGTCGTCAATCTTGTCGGCGCAACCCCTGTAGCGGTCGAGCCTGATATCGGAACATATAACCTTGACCCCGGAAAGCTAGACACAGCAATCACAAAAAAAACGAAAGCAGTCATGGCGGTTCATTTATACGGACAGTGTGCAAATATTTCCAAAATCAAGGAAATCTGTAATAAACATCACATAATTTTGATCGAAGATGCTGCTCAGGCACACGGCGCGACGCATTACGGGAAAAAGGCCGGTTCCCTAGGCAACGCAGCGGGATGGAGTTTTTATCCTACAAAAAACCTTGGAGCATTCGGAGACGGGGGAGCAGTGACCACAAATGATCCGAAAGTTGCCGAATTCGTCCGTATCGCTCATAACTACGGTTCGAAAGTCAAATATTACAACCTCATGAAAGGATTTAATACCCGGCTTGATGAAATACAGGCGGCAATTTTACGCGTTAAACTTACATATCTTGATGTATGGAATAGAAGGCGCCAAAAAATCGCATCATATTATCTTTCCCACCTGAATCCCGATCATAACCCGGGTTTTATTCTTCCCGAAGTAGGGGAAGGAAACAAACACATCTGGCATGTGTTTGCATTGAGAGTTAAGAAACGCAATGAATTTATTGAATATCTGAACAAACATGGGGTAGGAACCTTGATTTATTATCCATTACCGTACTATAAGCAAATCGCGTATAAGGAGCTCAGCCAGATTGCAAAAAACTATCAGTTATCCAATCGTATTGCCGAAGAAACTGTAAGTATTCCGATGAGCGCCCATATGAGCAAAAATGAAGTGAAATACGTTACCGAAACCGTCAATAATTTTATCCGTCTTCATTTATAACATATACATGACCGATACCCGTAAGACAAAACTCGTGTATCAACAGGGTTTTGCCAAAACAGAGACGTACATCAACGAACCCAGACTATCCAAGGTTATTGATATGGCGAACACATTATCAGATAAACCATATATGTCCATGCTGGATCTCGGATGTGGAGATGGTTTTTTTACAAATAAACTCGCCTCTGTTATCGGCGCCAAAAAACCATGCGGCATTGATATATCTAAAAAAGCTGTTGCGCTTGCCAGAAAAAATGGAGTAAATGCAATAGTAATGGATATTGATCTTAAAAATCTGCCGTATCAATCCGATTCCATGGATTTCATATTTTGCGGAAACCTAATCGAACTGGTCGCCGATGCCGATCATCTTCTTTCGGAAATGAATAGGGTATTAAAAAGGAGGGGGATTGCAATAGTTACGTTTCCCAATATTGCCGCCTGGCTCAGCAGAATTGCACTTGCCTTAGGCTATCTTCCGTATTATTCCCGAATATCCACTCGATATGATTTGGGGAAAATGTTTTCACGGCAGAAAAAAGGTAAATCAACAGGATTTATCAGACTACTCACACTCCCTACTCTTATTGAATTCGCAGATAAATATAATTTAAAATTCTCTAAAGCTGCCGGTATTGTTGAAAAATCTCTTCCTTTTCCATTAACTATAATAGATAAGTTATTATCATCCATGCCGTCGATCGCGTTTCAGATTGTTGTTGTATTTAGAAATATATGATTACATTACCACAAGCCTGTTCGGAGTATATTGAAAATAAGAGCAGACTTTATTCAAATAAAAATATTATTGATCTTGGATGTGGAACTGGACAATCTACTGTTTTTTTCGGGTATAAAAACAAAGTTGTAGGCATAGATTTACAGAACGTTGTGCAAAAGAAAAATAAAAATTTTAGCTTCAGGAAAGCTAATGTAACCAAAATTCCATATAAAGATAGTTTCTTTCATCTGGCGATCTCATTTGATGTACTTGAACATATTGAGGATGATAAAAAAATGTTGCGGGAAGCATACAGAGTTCTTAAAAAGGGAGGAAAAATTTTCTTCGGCACACCTAATAGATTACGGATAACTAATGTTATCCTGCGTCTTATTGGCCATCCAAGAATCTATCCATATTGTATAGGAGAAGACCGGGTTTTAGGAAAAATGATACACGTAAGGGAATATGTTGCAAAGGAACTTAAAATTTTATTACATAGTGTAGGTTTTCAAAAAATTAAAATCACCCCATTTTGGTTTGGTACTCCCTTTTTAAAATATGGTACTACCAGATTGTTTAAGTGGAACAAAAAATTCTGTCAATATCTCTTCTTTGAAGCAACTAAGCTATAATATAGATATTTTATGAATAAGAAAATCGTAATAGCAACTCATTCCTTTTCTCCGGGAACATCCCAAGCTTTCCATACGTATTGTTTAAGAAAGGGATATGACGTCTTGTTTATTGAGCATCCGTTATTCGGCAATATCTTTACATGGCTGTGGGGTACAATCGATACATTTGCCAAAGTCATGTTTACGAAGAGCAGATACGATCTGTTTGTTGGATCAAACAGATTAAATACAGTTGTAGGTACGTTGCTAAAGGCTGTTGGAAAGGTAAAAAAAGTCATATATTTTTCGCCTGACTGGTCTGAAAAAAGATTTAATAACAGCATTTTCAATTTCATTTTTCAAAAACTCGATTATATATGCGTTAAATACGCCGATATTGTCTGGAATTCATCGCACGTGATGAAAATAGACCCCATGATGAGAGAACGGGAAAAACTCGGGTATCCGATCGAGTGGAGAAAAAAGCAAATACAAGTTTCTGATGGGTGTGATTTATTACCGATTGTGCCTTTTTCACAAATAAACAGATATCAAATAGGTTTTGTTGGCCACCTGATGACACGCTGCGGGATTGACCTTCTTATCGATACCTTTCCAGATATAAAAAAGGCTGTTTCGGATGCATCCGCTCTTATTATCGGTAGCGGAGATTTGGAACAGGAATACAGAAACAAAACAAAACACCTAAATATAAAATTCGCAGGTTTTATTGGAGACATCAATAAAGTATATAAACTTCTCTCACATTGTGCAGTTGCCATAGCTCCCTATCAACTAGATACTATCTCTCAATATACGGATCCGGGTAAAGTAAAAAATTATTTTTCCGTAGGACTGCCTGTAATTATCACCAAGGTGCCACAAATAGCATACGAAATTCAGAAAGAAAGATGCGGAATAGCTATCAATTACAGTAAAAAAGAGTTTACTAAAGCTATTATAAAGCTCTTAACAAATGATACAATATTACAGCAATACCGTAAAAAAGTTCTAAAATTAAGAAAAAAATACAGTTGGGATACAATTTTCAATCGTGCATTGTCAAAAATTAATTTAGAATGAAAAAATACAATAAGATTTTAATTGTTGCAAACGGAATTATCGGTAAAGATCCGGGGTTAAGTGGAGGAGACGTCCGATTTCTTGAACTGGCTAAACATTGGCAAAAAATGGGTCAAAATGTAGAACTCCTTAGTTCTGAAAGCGCCAAAATAATTTGTAAGCGGTTTGGTATTAAATTACCAATTCATGTAATTCCGAATGTCTCCGATAAAAGTGAACGAGAAATATATATTTTACGAACAGTTCAAACTATTTTTAGCCAACCTAATACCTTAAAAAATTTTGAAGGAGTCGTCTACAGCGTCAACGATTCGATATTTGACATTTTACCGGCTTTGCGCTTAAAATTATCGAATCCAAAAGAAATAAAATGGGTAGCAGTAGTTCATTGGCTTCCGCCATTTCCTCCTTGGAAACGGAAAAAAACAACCTTTTTTAACTCAATTCTTTTTTATATCAATGAACGTATAAGCATATGGTTAGCAAATATATTTGCTGATAAATTACTGCCTGTTTCAGAAACAACCGCTTTACAAATGAAACAAGCTCATTTAAACATGAATAAAGTTAATGCGGTAAAGTGCGGCGTTGATTTCAAATTTATCAGAAAAATTACAGAACCAATAAAGTATAAAAAATATGATTTGGTATTTATGAAAAGAGTGCAGCCGGTGAAAGGAATTTTCGATTTTATAGAAATATTGAAAATAGTTGTAAAAAGTAAGCCTCATTTAAAAGTAATAATAATTGGTGGCGATGGAAATGACGCCGAAATCGTAAAAAACAAAATCATTAGCGAAGGATTAAATGACTGTGTAGAATTCGCAGGTTATATTTTTGATCAAAAAATAAAATTTATTAAACTAGCACAATCAAAGTTGTTTATATTACCAAGCTACGAGGAAAATTGGGCAATTGCGGTCGGCGAAGCCATGGCGGCAAAAGTACCTATTATTGCATATGATTTGCCAGAATTAAAGTATATTTGGAATAATCATGTAAGTTGGATTCCCCTTGGGAATATCCATTTATTTGCACAGACAATATTAAAGCAATTAAATAATGACCAATCTTCTCTCATTACTGAAAATATTGGATTTATTAAAAAATATGATTGGAAAAATATTGCATCCTACGAGTTAACTATCTTTAATACTCTATATACAGAATGAAAAAAATACTTGTTGTTTTCGGGACCCGACCTGAAGCGATAAAATTAGCACCAGTAATACTACAATTATTAAAAGATTCATCATTCAGAACAATTGTCGCCGTCACAGCACAGCACAGAGAAATGCTTGATCAAATCCTAAATGTTTTTAAAATAAAACCTGACTATGATCTTGATATCATGACTAAAAACCAAACTCTCGCGAATCTAACAGCCGTACTCACCATGAAGTTAGACAAACTCTACGAAAAAGTAAATCCGGACTTCATTATCGTCCAAGGAGATACAACTTCAGCCTTTTTAGCTGCACTTACTGCCTATTACAGACATATTCCTATTGGTCATATTGAAGCTGGTCTTCGTTCGTTCGATAAATTTCAACCATTCCCTGAGGAAATTAATAGAATATTGATCAGCCATACTGCAGATTACCACTTTACTCCAACAAATTTTTCAAGAAATAATCTGATCCGGGAAGGAATTGATAAAAAACGTGTTTACGTCACTGGAAATACTATTGTGGATGCTCTTCAGATGATCAAATCTAAAATTGATAAACGCTTACCAGATCTTATGGTTAAACTCCATGGAAAAAAAATCATTTTGCTTACTGCGCATCGTAGAGAAAATTTCGGAAAACCACTTATGTTTATCTGTTACGCTGTTAAAAAACTTGCACAACAACATGCCAATTTCGCATTTGTCTATCCTGTACATCTTAATCCACGGGTTCAAGAAATAGTTCAATCTATCCTTAAGAACCAAAATAATATATTACTTATACCGCCACTTTCATACCTAGACTTGGTATTTCTTATGAAGAAAAGTTTTCTTATACTTACCGATTCCGGAGGAATTCAAGAAGAAGCACCGTCTTTGAAGAAACCAATATTGGTATTACGTAATGTAACAGAACGACCGGAAGGTGTACATACAGGAGTTGCAAATTTGGTCGGAACCAATAAAGAAAAAATTGTTAGTACGGTAAATAATTTACTTACAAATAAGGCTACTTATCACAGTATGATATCGAATTCAAATCCTTATGGTGACGGCAAAGCATCAAAGCGAATAATATCCATTATCAAAGAAGCGCTCAATAAACCATTGTGATATGAAAATCTGTTTTTTCTTTTCAAACTATCATCTGGTCAATATAACTGCTGAACCGAAAATGGGTTTAAATCTTGCAAAAAAAGCAGCCGACCACGGATATGAAGCGTATCTCATTTCTAATGATATTAACGCAAGAAGAGAGTCTTCGAAAAACTTCCATCTATTCCTTATCAAAGGTTTGGGCGATTTAAAAACCTATATATTAAATACTCCAAAAATATTAAAGTATCTAATAGATATAGATCCTAATGTTCTTCATGTGCACGGCGGAGTTTTTATTATTTATATATGGCTCATTAATCTCATATTCCGTAAAGCTCTTATTTTCAGTTTTTGTGAAGATCTAACGAGTATTAACGGAATACAAAAAAAAATATTCCTTTTTTGCTTGTTTAGATTAAAACACATCTTCGTAACATCACGATATTTGGAAGAACAATTAATCGAAGCCGGTGTTAGTGAGAGTAACATACAAATTTCCCGCTTAGGCCTAAATGAATATTTCTTGAAATCACATCCAATAAAAAAAAGCACATCGGATATATTCTTTTTTGGTGACGCAAGCAAGAGTAGAGGATTTGACCTAGTGTATGCGTTAGCTGCAAAACTGCCAAAACTATCATTTGCCATCTTGATTCGGTGGGAAAAGGACTGTGTCACCGAACTGAATAAAATCAGAAAATTAGCCAACGTTCAGGTATATCGCCCCCTTTATAATGAAACACTGACCAACATGATTCTAAAAAGCAAAATAATATTGCTTCCGTTCAGATGGATGGGTGTCAGGCCCCCTCTTTCCATCGTTGAATCCATGGCATTGGGAAAATGTGTCATAACGTCTACCATGAAAGGAAACGAGGAAATCATTTCGAATAATAGAAACGGTCTGATGTATAATTTTGAAAATGTAATAGAAATAAGTAAAAAAATACAGCATCTAGTGAATCATCCTATTGAGATTAAAAGGCTCGGAATTAAGGCTAAACAAACCATCAAATCAATGTATTCTGATAATGAATATATTAAAATCATTAATTATTATGGAACCGTTAAAACAGATAAATAAATTTCTCAAACTTTGTTATTCTATCTACCCTTTGGAAATTTCAGCAAAATTTGCAAGGATTGATGATGGTCTTTATTCATTTTTAGGGAAAAACCGCCTCGATCATTATTACGCTATTACATATAAAGAACCAGAGTCTTTAATCTCCGAATATAAGACTTATACACACAACATTGCAGCTTCATTGAAAATTGTGAAGAAAAATCTTGATAATATACCTTTTATAGTTATAAAAACATTTTCCTGTTATCCTCATATCACCTCTGATTTAGATATTATTGTTAAAAATAAAAAGACCGCTATGAAGTTTAATAGCCTTCACCTTCCAATCGCATACGATATAAACGATCAAATATCCTGGACTAACTCGCCGGAGATCAGTAAGAAATTTATCTGGAACAATATAGATAAATATAGCTTCCATGGAGTTACTTTCTTCGTCCCAAACATCAACCTGGACATTCTAATCCGTTTGGGGCATTTACCATTCGAACAGGCTGAACTTAGACTGGGAGAAGCTCTTCATATATACGCACAATTTTCAAAAGTACAATGGATGATATTAGAAGATGAGGCAAAATGTAATGGATGGATTAAGACCTTCAACAGAACGCGAAAATTGCTAGATCGTCTGCATAATGAACTATTTAAAACTAATTCCAGAGTTAACTTTCCTTATCGCATCTCGTATTTTTCGCTTTTCCAGGCAGTTATGGAAAAAAAAGCATGGAATAAACTGTGGGGAGCAAGATATGTTATTAAAGATAGGCTTCAGCTATGAAAAAGAATATACTTATTGCATTCTGTGGAATGGATGGTACAGGTAAATCAACATTATCAAAGTTATTATCGAAACAGCTCGTTAAATTCATATCAATTAAAACTATTCATAGTCACGGTTATGTGATATCAAAACAGAGTTTTGGATTAACTGAGAAACAAATTAAAAAATGGAGAATTTTTTTTACACTTTTAAGTCCTTTTACTTTAATAGATCATTGGCTTAATCATATAAAATATACAAACGTATTAGAAAAAAGCTCATTAATTTTAGACCGTTATTCTTATGATAAAATTGTTAGATTGATGTATTATGGAATAATCGGAGAAAATTTAGGAAAACTATACGCAAAATTAGTACCTAAGGCCGATATAACCTTTTTATTGGATATAAATGAATATGAAGCTCTAAAACGAAAGAGTGAATACACAATTGAGGAATTTATCCGTTTCAGAAAGTTATATTTATTAATCGCTAAATCACAGAATATCCCAATAATAAACACTGAATTATCACTTAAATCAACAATAAAAACGGTATTACTCTATGTTAAGTCAAAAAATAAAAGCTAAATCCACCATCATCTATATTTTTTTCCTGACTTTATCTTCAATCACATTAACGATTGTTGCTCTAGGTATAAAGAAAACATTTGCTGGTGAAGATTATGGCTTTGGCTATAATTTTCCTAGAATACCTTTTAATCTTGCGCGATTTATGTGGGATAGCTATACAGCTCCGGGAAAAGTCAATGTTTCTTCCGCGTTGACATTAATTTGGTCTACGTTGATTTTGTGGTTATTTTATATAATAAATAATCCAATTATTGTTGAGAGGGTAATATATGCACTATTTTTCTCAGTTGGAGGAATAGGTATCTTTTTTCTCATTCGAATACTAATAAAACAGAACCTTAGAAGCATTCAAATACAACAAGTTAATGCTGCAGCTGTGGTTTCCGGTCTTTTATATATATTTAATCACTATCTGCTATTCATAGCATCATATCCTTTGATGTCTTATCACCTAACTTTCATGCTGTTACCGTGGGCTTTTTATTTATTTATTTCTAATTTTCAAGTTCGATCTAATTTTATTAAAACTGTTTGTTTTTCTCTCTTAATTCTTATAATTTCTGGAGGAAATCCATCCAATACACTCACGATTTGTATATTAATATTGAGCTATTTACTTTTTTTTATTAAGGAAATTTATGTGAGCAATAAAAATTTCTACAAATTTCTAATTACTTCGTTAGTATTAATTCTATTGTTCGTTGCATTCATATATATACCTATGTTTGCTTTAGGGTCAAATCCGTATGGAGATTTTAGCGCTAATTCAAGCCTACTTACATCGTTGAACGTAAACAGTAAATATTCTTCCTTCTTGAATCTGTTTAGATTATCTGGATCTTATGCCATGCAAACGGACCCTAATTATTTGTCTCTAATGCAAAATCCCTTACTTATTATTGCTGGTTTTTTTCTACCTATTTCTATTATGTTTTCCTTAATTATAAATTCATTTAAAAAATTAAAATTATTTTTTGCCATCGTATTAGTAATCTCGTTATTTCTTGCTAAAGGTTCACATCCACCATTCGGTTCAATAACACAATATCTAATAACTCATAACGTGATTTTTGGGATGTATCGGGCTGTTTATCATAAATTTACTTTCTATATATTATTTTCATATACAATATTATTCGGATTATTTATATATGATCTATTAACTTCGTTTAATAAAACGTATCGTAAAATCAAATATGTAATATTTTTTTCTTTGATAATCGCAGTAATTACGTATTGTTTACCTTTTTTGAATAGAAAGAATATTACATCAAAAATATTGTTAACAAACTATCCAACTGATTATTCAATAATAAATGGTTATTTAAAAAAAGATAAAAATGATTTTAAAATACTGGCTTTACCACCTGCCCCAAGTGGGGCAGGACTGTTATTAAAATGGGGGAATAATTATTACTCCGGACCGCATTCAGATAAATACTTTTTTAATAAGCCAATTTTGGATTCTTACTGGTTTTTTAATCAATATAAGAATAGATTAACTAACGAAGATTCCTGGACGGGGGCGTCCTTTGAAAATAATTTTTTATCTCTTACAAATTCCCTACGAATATTAAACATAAAATATATTTTATTACATAAGGACTTCCCTTCTGTGTTTGATTTTGGTATTGGAGTAGAAAAATTACCTATCGATAATAAACTAAAAGTCAAAATTATCCAGCAACAACTTAGAAAAATGCCATTTATATCACTTATAAAAGACACTAAATATCTTTCGTTATATAAGATCAACGAAGAATATTATTTACCTCACATATATATTGCGAATAAAATTGTTTGCTTACAGGATCCTACAATTAGTCATATTAATCAAGCATCAGCTAGTCCTAATTTTAATATTGTATACGTATCACTTAATGATTGCCACTTACATGCTTTACAGACACATAATACAAATACACCAACTTCATATACTGTTAATAAAGTTAATCCTACTCAATATCGTATTTCAATAAAAAACGATCTCACTAAACCTTTTTTACTAGTATTTGACGAAACATATGATAAGAATTGGAAATTAAGTACTAAACAAAATATATATATTAACAACTACCTTCACTTGCAAGTAAACGGCTATGCAAATGCGTGGTATATTAATCCTAAAGATATGGGTTCTACGAAACTTACCACTTTAATAATTAACTATGATATTCAAAACGATTATAATATCGGTTTATTCATATCCGGGATAGCAGTTGCATCATGTCTATTTTTCATCATATCTAAAATAGCTTATAAATTTTATTCTTCACATATAGTTAAGAAATAAAATAATTATTGAATTTAATCTTTTATAGTCATGCGAATAAAAAAATTAAGCTCGTTACAGTTGTTCTTGTTTTTTATATTGGGTTGTTGCCTCTCTATATTTTTTTTTATACATTCTGATCGAGGCTTCACGATTATTTCTATCCCGGATAATTCTGTCGATCTGACATATTTTAATAAGGAAATAGTACCAAAGAAGAATTTTAATCTTATTTTTACAGCAAAAGAAAACTATCTTGGTTCTGTAATTTTGCATATTAATTCATTCGGTCCAAAAAAAAACGATATTCTCATATTTAAAATCAAAGAAAAAAATTCCAACTCATGGTATTATCAATCTAGATATAATACTACTCAAATGTATTACCTTCCGTCCTTTCCGTTCGGTTTTCCTCCTATACCAGATTCAAAAAATAAACAGTACCTGGTTGAACTTGAATCATTAAAAGGCAGCCATGATGATGCAGTCGGAATCAGTTCTGCAGAACCTCTTATTGTAGCAACATATAAATACCCAAAATCATTATTGCTTGCAAACATAAAGAATCTTATAGAATTAACTGGAATAAAAATTCAAGTATTCGCTTCAAATACTAATAATAGTACTAGTATAATTATTTTCTTTTTTCCATTTTTATACTTACTGACATGGATATTGTCAAGAAAACGTTATTTTTCAGTTACTTTAATACTCTTACTTACTATTTTATTTGACGTTTTTATTCTACATTTACAAGAAGAAATAATTTTTATAATATTAGCAATACTTTGGATCTGGCACTCAATAATAAATCGATTTTCCAGTTCGGTTTCATACATGGCCGTAATTTTTTTCTTTTCTTTATCTCTTATAATTTTGCTTTTTCATAATATTAAAGCAGCCGATGAAGCAAGTATCTGGGCGTACGTTTTTTTATTTTCTGGTATCATTCTTAATATCTCTGAACTTAAATCTTCTACTAAAAGAAGTGAATTTAATACTTTTTTAAATACAGTTTGGTCCTCAGCAATTTACCAAATTCTAATTTACTCAATCACCTTAATCATTTGGGGATTTCTTTCCATCGTTCTTGATTTATTGACTTTTTTTGGAATATCGTTAATGATAACCAAATATATATATAAAAAAATAGGAATAATTTTGTTCACTGTAATCTTGTCAATATATATTATATTTATTAGTGTAACTTCTATTTATACCGTTAAAATAGCTACAAATGTATACAAATTAGTAAAAACAGAACAGTTAAAACAGCTTCGAATTTCCCTTAATCCGAAGATTAATATTATTCAACCATCTATTGTTTACTATTCAACTAAAGTAGTATTATATGGCCACGGATTTGATCCAAGATCCGATAGATCTACCACAGTTTTTCTTGTTGGCGCTCAGCGACAGACAGAAAATGTTCGGATTGACTATATAGACAATACTAAAATAATATTCACTGTACCTTTACATTGGAATACGGGATTATTGCATTTTTTTGTTGAAGTACCGGTTTACTGGCAGGGAAAACGAATCATCGCAAAAAGCAATGTTGTCGCAATCAAGCTCATACCCAGAATCAATCCCAAGTTTCCTGATTTTTCACCAGACGATGACGCGTTTTTCCGGCAGCTGAAAACGCTGACGCCTGAAGTGAGAAAACTCAATGGTTATGAATAAAGAACGAGGAAATCGAGTATAATAATTCAATGAAAGTTCGGCTTACAATAATCATTCTTTTCATTATTGTTCTTTTAGGTTTGTTCTTCCGGTTACAAGGAATCAAAGACAATCATTCGTTCTGGGCAGATGAGGCGTATATCTCCAGTCTGGGACGCGACATCAATAATGGAAAACCGTTCATGCAAACTCTGCAGCGCTCCGGATATCAGCCTCTCCAGGTGCTTTCGGATGCATTCGTGTACAAACTCCTGGGGTATACCGAATTCTCCGGAAGAATACTGTCTGTAATATTTGGAACCGTGGGAATTATTTTCGCTTTCCTGATCGGATGGAAACTATCCAATCCCTACGGTGGATTTCTTTCGGCATTTTT
>CAZFNL010000012.1:0-1634 GCA_964520615.1 uncultured Gammaproteobacteria bacterium | reverse complement strand
TAAGGTGGACCCCATTGTCAACACAGTAAACGGCTGATTTTTAGACTAAGTTATTCCTCCTTCCCAAAATATATTTCAGCCGGTGTTTTGTAATTAAGTGATTGATGTTTTCTTTCATAATTGTAAAACTGTAAATAATTGCCAATATTTTCTTTTGCTTCCAAAACAGTCACGTATTCTTTTAAGTATACCTCCTCCCATTTAACACTCCTCCAAAGTCTCTCGGTAAAGATATTATCCAGTGCCCGGCCCCGTGAATCCATACTGATTTTCGTTCCTTGACTCTCCCAAAACTTTGTCATCAGATGATCGGTATTTTGTGAGCCTTGATCCTCATTGACAATTATTGGTGCTCCAAATTTACTGACTGCATCTTGTGCTGCCTCTAAGCAAAATTCTGTCTCCAAGGTTATGGACAGCCTCCAAGACAGGACAAATCGGGAAAACCAATCCATAAAAGCTGTTAAGTAACAAAATCCTTTCTGCATCTTAATATACGTAATGTCTGTCCCGACAATATGATTTGGATAGGCAGCTGTAACGCCTTTTAAAAGGTACGGATAAACCTTATGCGCCGGATTATGCTTGGACAAATTTGGTTTTGGATAGAGTGCCCAAAGTCCCATCTCCCGCATCAAACGTTGTGCTTGTTTCCGGTTAATGCCAATCTCTTTTGCCATGCGCCTTGATCCGTAAAATGGATGGTCGGTATATATTTCATCAAGCCTGTTCATAACCGTGAGAACATCTGATTTTACCGGCTTGGGTTCGTAATACAAACTTGACCGGGAAATATCCAGTAACTCTGCCTGTATACCTTTCGGTAATACGTGTGCTGTTTTGTTAATGTGCAATGCTATCTCACGGGGAGTCAGTATATTCCTACTCCCCGAAGATGCCCATCTTTTTTTTTAAGAAAGTCTACTTCGACTTTCAGCCTGCCTATCTGCTGGTACAATTCCTGTACCAACGACCTATCATCTTCTTGCTTCTTCTTTTGTTTCTCTGAAAATCCAGTCGTGAGAATATCCAGTGCCTGCCGTTTCCATTTGGTAATTTGCGTTGTATGAATTCCATACATACTGGATAATTCTGCGATTGTTTTTTGTTCCTTTAAGGCTTCCAATGCTACTTTTGCTTTAAAGGCTGCCGGATGATTCCTTCGTATTTTGTGATCCATATCAGACTGTATCAACTTAGTCTATCACCTTTGTGCAGATTCTGGGGTCCATTATATTCTTTTGCCTTATCTTTTATATACTTGGCATCAGACCGACAACAGATTACGATCATCTGACCCCTCTAATCGCTCTCACAGGATTACCGATTGCTCTAATTACTGTACACATTAAAGCAAAACTCCCAAGAAATGTAATAATTATTTTTTACAGTTTTCTTATTTTTGGTGGGTTTTATACCGCTTTTTTCGCCGGATATTATAAATGGCAATCACCACTTATCAATAATACTGTCTTTGTCAAAAATCCTAAAGTTAATATATGGCTTACCCAACAAGACGCAATGATAATTGATGAAATAGGAAACGCTGCGAAAAAATATAGTCCGGATAATCAATATATTTTCGCTCCCAACTATCTTCCACTTATCTATTTCATTGCGGCGAAAAAAAATCC
>CAZFNL010000011.1:0-76838 GCA_964520615.1 uncultured Gammaproteobacteria bacterium | reverse complement strand
ATACTTCCTTCTCAAAAACCGCATCACCGGCTTGTCCCACCAGGCAATCGGGTTTTCTCGAAATATTCGCACGCTATTTTCCATAGACTTATCATTGGTGTGTAACGACTCTTCAAACGCAAAATGACTATCGAGTGTTGGTTGTTCGTTCGAACGTTCGTTTATTTCTTGTTTCGTTCCTTCGTGATAAAAAGATCCAGCGCCTCCTGCACTAAATCTCCCAGAAGAGTTCGCTTGCCGAACATTTTCTCGCGTTCTATCGCGATTTCTCTGAGAGTCAGTAATTGATCCGCCAAGATGTCGAAAGTATGGCGAACCTTTCTTCGTTCGGTCGAACGTTCAACCGTTGGAACGAACGTTGCTTCGTTCGTTCTGATACTTGATTGGGTTTCTTTCACAGGAAAAGAAGAGACCGCCGGACTTTTGGCGGTCTCTGGTTTAGGAGACTCGATAGCGGGAAGGTCGTCCATCGACGACCCAAGTTTGGGAACGCTCCTGGGATCAAAATCATTAACGCGTGGTTTTTTCATAGTCGATCAACCAATCGGCGAGCACATCGTAAGCGATGGCGCCCGGATGCTTTGGCTCTAGTTTGCCGATAGGCGTCTTCTCATCATACGACTTGGCAAACACAGTTGAATGAGGGATTTTCACATTGAGCACGTTGTCTCGCCATATCTTTTGGGCATTGGCAACAATAGCAGGGGAGTGGGATGTGGTCGAGCGATACATGGTAAACAGAATCCGCAATTCCTGGTGCGTCAAGGCAAACTTGTTCCACATGATCCGCTGAACGTGATTAATCAGGTCCGCCACACCGTCTACTGCCATCCGTTCCGCCGACGCGGGTATAAGAATCAGGTCGGCAGCTGCCAGTCCATTGAAAGCAAGCATCGCCTTCCCAGGTGGGTTATCAATCAAAATGAAATCATACGTGGGTCGGAGCGGGGTCAGAAGCTGAGCAAGTTTCAATTCGTCTCCCGGTTCCAGGGCTTCTTCAATTGCTGCCATCAAAATGTGAGAAGCCAGGACATCGACTCCAATCTTGGACTTGCGAATGGCAAGTGCGGCGGACTTGGCGCCCATGAAGACATCGTAGAGGTTGGGAGACTGTTCGGGATCAAGGTCTAAATAACGTGTGGCAGAAGCCTGCTGATCGAGGTCGACCAGAAGCACTCGTTTCCGTTTCTTCACGAGACTGGCGGCCGTATTCACAGTCGATGTGGTTTTGCCGGTTCCCCCTTTGAAGATAGAAAAACTGACTACTTTCATTTTCTTTGCTTGACCAACTTTTCGTACGATGAGAAAGGAATACGCCAGCGAGAATGACCGATGCGCTCTGCGGGTAAGAGACCCTTCGCAATCCATCGCGTAATTGTTGCGCGATCCACATTCAGAAGTTTTGCGATCTCGGCGGCATTAAAAAACTGCTTCACTCTTCCATGGTAGAAAAGGGCAAAGCAGTTGTCAAGAGTCAATTGCGTTGCAATCGTTGCATAAACAAACTGCAACGTTTCTCTTTTCCAGCAAGATGGTTTATAATCCACCCAGAGCGTCTATGTGTTGACGCCTAGAGCGAACAAGGGAGTAATCAATGTCTTTCCACACTAAACTCATTAACCTACTCAAGACAGACTCGCGTTTCGTGGACGATGAAGGCGAACTCGTCCTCGCTGCCGTGCAGGACCGCGCCTGGAAGACTGACCGCGACCTCGTCAAATTACTCCTTTCGGAAGCGGAGATCAAAGCCAAGTTTTTTTACGAAATCGAAGGGCATTGGATCTTCAACACTAATATGTTCATTGATTACGTTTCGCAAGAGAACTTTCTGGATAACTCATATACCCGCTTTCGCAATCGCATTGGGTTGATGATTGGCGACAAGTATTTGCGCGCGCGGGGGGATGTAGCGCTAGCGTGGCCTTACAAGGATACGGTGCTAGAAGGCGGACAGACGAAGGAAGAAGAAAAACGTAAGGAGATTTTCTTCAACGAAGTGTTGGCGGAAGATGAAATAAACCGCCTGCTAGATCCAAAAGTGTTGACCAACTTTGCACGCTATACAGCGAAAGGTAAAGAGAAGGTGAGGGGCTTCAAGCGAGATGAAAACGGCGTCATCCGCGAGAATCTCATCATTAAAGGCAACAACTTGCTTGCCCTGCACACACTTAAACAGCAGTTTCGAGGACAGGTCAAGTTGATTTACATTGACCCGCCATATAACACAGGGAATGACTCGTTTGGTTATAACGACAGCTTCAATCATTCAACGTGGTTGACGTTTATGAAGAACCGGCTGGAGATTTCACGCGACTTACTCAAGGACGATGGTTTCATTTTCATCTCGTGCGATGATAACGAGCAGGCTTATCTCAGAATTTTGTGTGACGAGATATTCCGAAGCGAGAATTTTATTTCGCAAATTATTGTCCAATCAAATAAGCGCGGACAAACTTACAAGGAAATAGCGAAGACACATGAATACTTGATAGTTTATGCAAAAAGCGAACTGGGAGAAGTTAAAGAGCTTGATAGAACCGGAGGATTTCCAACAAGAGATGATAAGGGTGGCTTCGAGTTGCGAGAGTTAAGAAATCGCAACCCAAAATTTGGACGGTTTAATCGTCCAAACCTTTTTTATCCGATATATGTTGACCCAACAAAGCCAGACCAGGAAGGTTTTCTGCCAATTTCGCTTGAAAAGTCCAAAAGATACAACGTTGAAGTATTGCCCTTAAATAGTGTGGGCGGAGAAAGTTGTTGGCGATGGGGCAAGGATAAAGTAAGTCAAAACAGCAACGAAAGCACAAGAGTGTCCGATGTCGTGGCAAAACTCAAGACGACATCGGAATACGGCATTTACGAAAAATATCGAAAAGAAACTTACAAAGCAAAGTCTATATGGCTTGAAACTGAGGTGATAAGCGAACAAGGGACTGTGGAGTTGCGACAGTTAGGGCTGGCGGATGAGTTTAACTTTCCAAAGCCAACATATCTGATCGGAAAGATTTTGCGACTTGGCTCCGATGAGAACTCTATAATTTTGGATTTTTGTGCCGGGAGTGGAACGACTGCTCAAGCCGTCCTCAATTTGAACAAGCAAAATGGCGGGAGACGTAACTTCATCCTTGTAGAACAACTTGACTATGTAGAAAGAGTAACAGTTGAAAGAACGAGAAAGGTTCTGGAAAAGGATTCTAATTTCATCTTCTGTGAACTGATGAAATACAATGAAGCATTTATGGAGCGCATCCAAACCGCCAAGTCCAGCAACGAACTGCTTAAAATCTGGCAAGAGATGGCAGAGGGTTCATTCTTAAATTGGTACGTGAATTCCAAAATGCCGGCAGAAGCAGTTAAGGATTTTGAGGCAATTGGCAAAGAACCCAACGGTCTCGATAAACAGAAACACATGCTCGCGGAGTTGCTCGATAAGAATCAGTTATACGTGAATCTCTCCGAAATTGACGATGTGCAATTCAAAGTTAGCAAGGAAGACAAGGTGTTGAACAAGGCATTCTACGGAGAGGCGTACAATGCCTGAGCAATTTCTCTATCAGTCTTTGGATGCTTTCTCGCAGTTCGGCGGCTTGCGAAAAGAGATTCCAGATTCGGTAAAATTGAATTTGAATCCCCAATACGAACTGCGTCCCTATCAAGTGGAAGCCTTTGCGCGTTTTTTCCACTGCTACAAAAACGACTTTCCAAGCAAAGCATACCCCTTGCACTTGCTCTTTAATATGGCAACAGGGAGCGGTAAGACGCTAATCATGGCAGGGCTGATTCTATATCTCTACGAACGGGGCTATCGCAATTTCCTTTTCTTCGTTCATTCCACCAATATCATCGAAAAGACCAAAGACAATTTTCTAAATCCCACCTCCGTCAAGTACCTGTTTAATCAGGAAATCGTCATCGGCAATCGCCGCGTGCGTGTGACGCCCGTCGAGAATTTTGAAGCGGCCAATTCCAACGACATCAACATTTGCTTTACCACGATTCAAAAACTGCACTCCGACCTGACCAACGAGAAAGAAAACACCATCACCTTTGAAGATTTTCGCAAGCACAAGGTCGTGTTAATTGCAGATGAAGCGCATCACATGAACGTGCAGACGAAATCGCAAGTGGAATTGGAGATTGTAGAGAGCTGGGAGAATACGGTGCAGAGAATTTTCGAGCAGAATGAAGATAACCTTCTGCTTGAATTTACTGCCACGCACGACTACGAGACACCTGCAATGGTGAGCAAGTACCGCAATAGAGTCATCTTCCGCTACGACCTAGTTCAATTCCGTAACGATGGTTTTTCCAAGGATGTGGTCATCGTCCAATCAGACTTTGACCTAAACGAACGTATCTTGCAGGCGTTGATTTTGAGTCAATACAAGCAAGAGGTGGCGGCAAAATATCGCATCAATGTCAAGCCGGTGGTCTTGTTCAAAGCCCAGCGCACAATTGAACAATCAAAACAGGTCAAAGCCGAATTTCACCAATTGATTGAACGCCTCACAGTAAAAAGTGTCGAGGCCATCCGCCGCAAATCGGACCTCGATTTGGTTCGCCGTGCTTTCGCGTTTTTCGACGCTCAAGGCATCACCACTACGCAACTCGTCGCACGCCTGAGGCACGAATTTCAAGAAGATTTCTGTCTTTCAGTAAACGACGAAACCGAAAAAGAAAACTATCAAATTCTCGTCAATACACTGGAAGACAGAAACAATCGTATCCGCGCCATTTTCGCTGTCCAGAAACTCAACGAAGGATGGGATGTGCTGAACCTGTTTGATATTGTTCGCTGCTACGAAGCCCGTGATACCGGCAGAGCAAAACTTGGCACAACCACCATCTCCGAAGCGCAATTGATTGGACGCGGCGCTCGTTATTTCCCTTTTGTCCTACCACAAAACGATGACCGCTTTCGGCGTAAATTCGACCGCGACCTTGAACACGAGCTACGTGTTTTGGAAGAATTGCACTATCACAGTATCAACGATTCACGCTATATCTCTGAAATCACGCAGGCGCTGGTGGAACAAGGAATGTTGGACGAGAGAGTCGCCGAAAGGCATCTGACGCTCAAAGAGTCCTTTAAGAAAACACAGTTCTACAAATACGGATTGATCTACATCAATGAGCGTCAACCAAAAGATTACCAGCTCGTTCGCTCACTCGCCGATTTAGGCGTCAGGAGAAGGAATTACGTTCATGTCATTGCTACGGGTCACGGTGGCGCAAGTGCAGTGTTGGCAAATGGGCGTCAACGAGTCGTCGTTGCAGACGAAAACCGAATAGACGTCAAAGTAAAGGACTTGGAGCGCAACATTGTTCAATCTGCCATCGCGCGTAATCCTTTCTTTACGTTTGGGTCACTCAAACGCTATTTTCCTCACCTCTCATCTATGCAGGAGTTTATCGCATCAAGCAATTATCTCGGTGGGTTGGAGATCACTTTTCAGGGTAATCTCTATGGGTTGGACGACAACAAGGTTGATAAACTCGCCGCTATGATCGGCTTGCTCAATCAAATTGAAGCTGAAATCCGCCCGGAGATTACCGAGTATCAAGGTTCAAAAGATTTTAGGAGAGATTGGATACGAGAAGTTTTCAAAGACAAGGTTTTGAGACTTGATAAGAACAGTGAACGCGGTAAAGACGATGTCCAGTTTGAGCATTTCGTGTCTGACAAAGATTGGTTCGCGTTCAAAACGATTTTTGGAACAAGTGAAGAGAAAGCCTTCGTGCGTATGCTCGACAGGCAGATGGACAAGTTGAATGCAAAGTATGATGGCATTTATCTTGTCCGTAATGAGGGGCATTTTGCTATTTACAACTTTTCCAACGGGCAAGCATTTCAACCCGATTTTGTTTTATTCCTGCGTGAGAAAAGCGGAACACTGCTAACGTATCAAATGTTCATCGAGCCGAAAGGCAAACATCTCAAGGAACACGACCGCTGGAAAGAAAAATATTTGAAGGAAATCACGGGAGCGTTTGAAAACAAAACTCTAATGTATGAAGATAAGAAATATCGCTTAATTGGCGTGCCGTTCTATAACAACGAAGATGAAAACCAATTTAAGGCAAGCCTTGAATCTGCTTTGAATTAAAAGCACATGCCTGCAATACATAGGAAAGACTGATGGACATTGAAAACGCTCGACGTTCTGGTTTGCATGTCCTATACCACTCAATGATAACTCTACTTTCCGCTAACTTATTGAGCCACTACGTCCAGTGGTTCGGTCAGCCTGAAACTACTGTCTAAAGTGCCCGATGGAACAGAAGTTCATCTCAAATTGCCCTGGATCCCAATTTAGCGGAAAGTAGAGTGATAAGGCATTGCAATTGAAAAAATCAACTCCCTGAGAGCAGCGCATTTTTCACGGAGTTTGTTTTTGTCCTATTTGGAATAGTACAGGAGTTTTTTGATCTTCTAAGAGCTTGTTTAACAAATTGTGATCTTCGCTCGATTTTTCAGGCGCAATTTCAACCTGGCATTTAGCAAACTTTATCGCGCCGAAAGTCCCGAAATATAGAGCTAGAACGCATAATTGTTAAACAAGCTCTAAGATTTGGCGATCGCTGACGCCGATATGGTTTTACTATCAGAACCGAAGCAGAAATTCGAATTCCTGAAAGGGTGCACTTCAAACCTAACTATCAGTCTACCGAGCAGAATTTGAGCGACCGGGGATCAAATGGGGACGAGGGAGCATAAGGTACAAGACGTCAAGCTGTGCTCAAAGCGACACGACCAATTAAAATTTATGAAACCGAGTATGTTGGAGGGGGTGTCGAGGGCACGTGATACCTTCACTCTATTAGTATGAATCAAGAATGACTGAATCTTTGAACTTCGGGTCAAAACCAGCGAAATCTAAACGTCTTGTTGTGCTTCATCTTCAAAAAGTTTCGGCTGAGTAACCGGCGGAATGAGTGGAGGCGGCTGGTCAGATGGGGACAAAATAATAGGAAACGGCGAAGCAGTCAAAGCCTCCCATTGTTTGTAATTCCAGAGTTGTTCGGCTTCAATAAACGTGACTAGTTCTTTTGAAAACATAGCGTTAAGCAGCGGGTTCAGATTGTTTGCGCTGAACATCGTAAACCCCTTTCAATTCGTCGAGATTTAGACTTTCTTTCTTACTCAAAGCCGAATGGGTCTTGACAAGAGCATTGAAGACAGGTGCTGAACAATGCCAGATGCCTGTGGTATCAACAATCGCAAGATCTGTCGCATTACCCACTCCTGGCGCTACTTCTGCTGCTTTCTTTGCATCATAGACGCTATACATTGTTTCAATTAACCCGCGATGGTTTGTCTGGGCACTTAAGGACAATGAAATTGAAGCGTGAATTCCACCGCTACCAACAGCGGCATAACCCAGTTTGTCTAAGGAGAAAGAAGTTCCAGGATGCGTGACCACAAAGATGTGTGCCCCGGTCTTGTCTACTCCTGCAACTATCATTTCTAGGTTCATATTATACTGATTTGCAACTGTTGCTAGTTGCTGATACATCGGGGCTTGCACTTGCAAATATTCAGGCAAAGTTTTTCCTTTGCGGCGTTGTTCCATAAAATCAGACCCGAGCGTCGGCAGTATGATTGTCTCTTCGATCTTGCGCGATCTAGAAAGGGTATATTCATTCTTAGCCTCATTAGCTACCTCCGCGATTGAGGCATTCTTCGCATTTGCAAGTTTCGAACGAATCGCATCTAGTACTTCTGTCGCGGCGGCGGAGCTCCCCGCCGTCAGAGCTACACATGAAGTAAGTAGATTCTCAATTTTCTTCTCTTCTGTTTCAAACTCCAAATTCAAAGGGGATGTAAACATCCTGTCTGTGGCAACGACAATGTCTCTTCCCTTTTCACAAATAGCTGCAATGCAGACAGTCATGGTAACCCCCAAATAAGTTGGTGGCACGCTTGTTCTATATGCTTGATACGCACTCTATACCTATTATATATCAAAGTCTAATTTCTGTATAGGTCTAGGATGATTGATTGGAATCGGACAATTAACTGAGGTGTCCAATGCCAAGAATTGTGTTTCGCGTTGTACTGTTTGCCAAGCCAGCCAAGTACACAGTCTGCGGAGATCAAAGGCGCTTCGGGGTCGAGCAAGGCGGCTTTGTTTGCCGCGTCTGCCTTGCAATTATCTAACACGTGGGTCGGTCGTAGTTCAAGTATACAATCATTTGGAGTCAAGCCATTTGTAGAACGCGACTCAATAAAAACCTATTTCCGTCGTGAAACGAGAAGAGATGCCTAACGGCATCAGTCACAAGTTAAGGCGAAATTCTTGTCACAAGCACGGTGAAGAAGCAAGGAGTGCCACGCTCCTGTACCAGAATGCTTGGTTCTGACGGAGTTTTCAATGGACATAACGCTTAACTTGTGAGCAATGGCCTAACGGTAATTGACTTGCTGCGGGACATAATTCGGCAAAACAAAAATAGCCCCAGAAGCATTGCCGCTCTGAGGGCTCGGTCCAGATTTTTCTTTACCATGTTTATTGTTCTTAACCGTTTTGTCTTACACTCTCTCCTGTGGAATCACTGGCTTGTTTTGCACAAACCTTCGGAGCACTACCTCGGGAAGCTTGGTATAATATTTCAATATCGTAGCCGGGCTGTCGCCGGTATTCAACATGACGACCGCGGGAGACTGTTCAAGCTCAACACTTCGAGAGACGTATGTGGTTCTAAGCGAATGCCAGCTAATCACAAAACCGAGACTTAGCTTGGAATATTTCTGAATGATTCTTTCTATAGTCTTGGTCGTCACGGGAAAAAGGTATTGCGGTTGCTTGGAAAGAGAGTTCATGTATTTCTTGATCGCGCTCATGGCTTCTAGCGTCGGCATGACCAGACGCCATTTGTCCTTCTTTTCATCCCAGATCTTGATCAAACTGCGGTCAAACTCAATTTCACTGGTTCGGATGCTGACAACTTCTGAAACGCGAAGACCAACTGAGAGCCCGACTCGTATGAGCGCGTCGTCGCGGATGTTCTCCAACGATGAAAGTAAGGTTCGGATCTGAGGTTCTGTTAATGATCGGTTAGCAAAACGCCTGCGCTTCCTGATGGTTAGCGCTCTTGTTTTTGTGATCGTAGGCAGTCTTTTGTGTCGGCTTTCGTTCTCCATCTATAGAAATTACTTTCGTGCACGCGCTCAAAGCATCAGTTTGGCTTTGTAGAGTTGACGAGTAAAAGGATCAAGAGTCAACCCCAATGCCTCCAAAGTTATCACCCCAAGGAGAAAACTATCGGTATCGTGCCCAAGGACAACTGGCGTAGCTGTCTCTGTCCCTTGGAACTCGACAAAGGCACTGCCTATCTTTCGGCTCACGACTGTTCCATCGGCGAGAGAAAATTTCTGTTCCCTTTGTGGAGAAAGTTTCAGAGATTTCCAGACCTTCTCTGGAAGAACAGTGAATTGAGCCCCTGAGTCGACCAGAAATTCTCCCTCATACATTTTCGCCGGTTCTTGAGGATTTCTTATTTTCAAGCTAACCGTTGTCATTCCCATAAGGGTTATGGTATCAAAATAAAAGAGGGAATGTCAAGAGCTGTTTGTCTTAAATCGTTCAAGGATAAGACATTGCCCTAAAAAATCAACTCCCTAAGGGTGGAGCAATCATCAGGGAGTTTCTTTTTGTCCTATTTTGAAATGGATCGCAAGCGCAGACGATCAACCTGCCTGCTCAACAGTTTTCACGGCTTGCTGAAGTATGATTAAGAGGCACAGAAAACCCGGGAACTTCATATCGGAAATACGAAGACGTTCACAAAATGAGTTTTTACCTTTGCCCAGTGAAGGTGTCCAGAAAGCGTTTCGTCGCCTTCACGTCCAAGGACACAATGAATATGAGGTTTGCCGTCTCGCACTTCTCCAGTGCCAGACATCTCAAATGGCTCTTTGTATTCGACGAGGTTATCCTGCTTCGCGTCCTTTTTAGGCATATTGCTGATACAGCACTCGTCTATTGCTCCAATAATCACCATCGCACCATCTCGGATGCCTGACTGCTCGAGGTGCATGGAAACTACGTTCATTACCTCTTCACCGGGACTAACATGTATTTTGATCATGTGAAAATCCTCCTCTATCAAAAGTGGTGATTAGCTCATGTCTTAAGCAGTTCAATAATAAGACAATGAGCGTGGAAAGTCAATCCATTATGTCTGAATCGGCGTTTAGAGGGGGTCTATCCTGCCCTATTTGGTATGGAATAGGACAGAAGAAGAAAACGGGTGTGTCCAGAATTATGTTTGGTTTTCTGCCCAGACATTAGAGGACACACCCGTTAATCTTAGGATACATTCGTGACGCCCCACTGTCAAGGCGATGGGGGAGCTAAGAGTTTGTGGTGTTCTTAGCAAGGTGTGGATGATATGCTTTTCTGGGGTATACGGCGTGCAAAGGGAAAAACTCGAAGTAATGTTTGTCGTCGAACCAGGCACACTTGAATGTTTTCAAAGGCAGTTTGGTACGAGAAGCAAGACCCAATGCGTAGATAGTCAGTTGGCTCACCGGATTTATCTTGTTGGCGTCCGGCTTGTAATCGAGGATATGGATCAGACCGTTGCGGATCTGGACAAAATCAATATGACCAGTAATCGGTGTTGATTGGTTTTGGAGCGGTACGGTAAACCCTTTGCGGTTGAAGTAAAGAATATCATCATGCGTAAGGTAGACGGGAACTTCACAGGCGACGGTGGTTGAATCATTTACAAGCATAAACTCCTGGATGCAGGGGTGGCGGTCTATCGTTCGTTTGGCAAGGACAAGCCCCAGGGCTGCCAAATCATTGGCGCGGTTTTGTTTTTCCAGTTTGACGAAAGGTAATGTTTCAAACCGGGTCTGGGATGACCGGGGCAGGCGAGTCTCCTGCTCCTCTTCCTTTGGCTCAAAGATGTGGTGGGGGAATTTGTCCGTTGGGATTCTGAAAAGATATTCCTTCAGGCGGAAGACAAAGGATGGTGGAAGCTCCGAAGCAAGGAGGTCAAGTTTGGCTCGGTGAACCTTGAAAGCATAAACCTGGCGGTGAGTGAAAAGATGAATCTCGATGATCTTTTCTGGGTAGTAGAGTTCTTTCCCTTTCGCGCGGAGACGTGAATAAGAACAGATCGGACGATAGCGGCCAAGCCACTCTGAGATCGTTCGCCGGGGAATGTGAAGTCGATGTTTCTTGGCGATGAGGCGGCAGACCTCGTCTTGGGTGTAGCCGAGATTGTACAAGGAAATTGATTGTAGTATGACCTTGGGCGGATACTTCACGCGCTGGATGTCGGTCTCTGTGAAATACTTGAGACAAGACTTGCAGAAGTAAAGCTGGATGAGGCGATATTGGTTCTTCCTTGTGCCTTTCTTTATGATGTCTCGCGAGTCGCAGTGGGGACAGAAGCGGGGCTTGACTTGGATGGTCATATATAAGGAACGGTGTATTGACACTCATGCAGGAAAGACTGCGCCTTCGAGTTTTTTGATTCTTCTTTCGTGGTCGGCGAGTTCCTGCGGGGTGGGGGTATCTGTTTTGAGGTTATTGATTTGGCGTTTGACTTCTCTAAACTCGCCTCGAACTTCTTCCTTGAACTCCCGCAACTCTTCTTTGGTTGCAAGGCTTTTCAGGTCTTCCTTCATCGCACAGTTCTTCATTACTGTCTCAATGACCTGGGCTACTGCGGTTTCGATGTCCTCTTTGATTGCCTTGCGCATCGACGACATTTCTTCCTTGAATTCTTTGCGTAATCCGGCGATTCCGGTGTTGACTGTTTCTTCCACATCCTTTTTGGTAATCATGAAGGTAGATTATCAGGTGGGAACTGCGGAGTCAATAGGAGGTGTGCCAAGAAGTGGAGGAGGCAAAAGTGGCAAAATAAAAATAGCCCCAGAAGCATCGCTGCTTCCGGGGCTTCGGTGTTCAAGTTGCCTTTTTCTCGTCACGCACCTCACGCGTGAACTCCACGAACGTGTTCTCGTCGACACGGAAATGCAGCACCGTCGGCAACCAATCGCTTGGCATTCCGTACGGTGCGCGCCAATCGCCTTTCAAAGATGCGGTCAACCACGCCGGCGGAACGTGCACTTTACCCTGGCTCATCATCCAGAGGCAATACATCGCGTGACGCTGCACTGCAAGCTCACCGTACTCTTGAATGAGACGGGCTGCCGATTTCTCGGACAGCCCAATTTCTTCGCACAAGATAACCTTCAAGTATTGTTGCGGACTTGGTTGGTCAACTAGCATTCGACTCCTTTCAACTTGGGATTACACAGAGGACACAGCCGTGGCGAGTTCTTTTGATTCTTCAATCGTCGTTCGTCGTCGCGACTGCCTTCCCACGTTCGAACCAGTTGTAACACACGCCCACTCTCGACACACACCTGGGTCAGTCGTGCGGCTCTCCCTTCGCGATGAAGCTGCAACCGCGCGTCGAGATCTTTCGTGATGCCCAGGTAGTGCCGTGCGTGCTTATAGCAGGGCTGAATGTGGAGAAGATAGATGGTCATGTCGGAAGCCATCCTTCATTGAGCGCCTGTCGGGTGCTGAGACGCAGCGCCTTGTATGCGCTGCTGATGTCCTGCTTGGTAGTGTGCAGCTCGTCGGTGAGATGATCGACGATGTTCTTGCGGACGATCTTGGTATTGTGCATGGGGCGTCCGACACGGGGTTTGCCGCGTTTGAACGCCGTGAGCGGTCCGTCTTCGTATTCGTCCACACCGATCCCTTTTCCCAGGTTGGCGTTCTCACGCAAGAGCTCCAGGATCGTGTGAGCGTCAGCGATGGCTTCCTGGGTGGTGTGACGGAAACGCCAGTTCCTCATGCTGTCGAGCACTTCATGGATGCGCCTAATGAATAACTCGTCGACGGCTTCGACGTATCGCGGGTCTTCGAGGTAGGGAAGTACTTCGTCCAAATATTCCTCGAAATCCGATTCGTTTTGCAGGTCGGTGAAGGTGATATTGAGTCGGGTCTTTTTGACCTGCTGCAGCGAGTAGAGATAGGCGCAGCGCATGACGTACGTCTTGAGTTCGCCGTGTCCGTCGTACTTTTCCATCGCGATCAAAAGACCGTGACTGAGCGCATCGTCGGGGTCGCAGAACTTTTGGGGCACGATGTAGTGCACGAGGTTCCGCAAGTTCTGATATTCAGCTTGTGAGAGGGTTTGCAGCTTGCGCTTGCGTTCTTCGCGCTGGGCGGGGGTAGTTTGGGTGATCATGAGAATCCAAGCCCCCTTTCCTTCAAGCTGACGAACTTGCCCGAACTGCCGATGACCAGATGGTCGAGACAGTCGAGGTCAAGGATTTTTGCCGCTTTGACAATCTCCGTTGTGACCGCCACGTCTTCAGGACTTGGAGTCGGATCGCCGGAGGGATGACAGTGGGCAACGATGATCGAGGTTGCATTGACGCGGATTGCTGCTTTCATTAGCTCACACACGCGAATGACTGTTGTGTGCACGCTTCCTTGATAGACGGTCACGATCTCTATAACGCGGTTCTTGGTGTCAAGTGCCAGCACCCGCATCTGCTCCTGGTCAAGTGTGCCCATCTCGGCTAGAAGCTGAGCAGCATCGGCGGGAGACTTGATGTAAGGACGCTCTTCACTGCACTGAAGTGCTCGCCGTCCCAGTTCGAGCGCAGCGGCGAGACGCTTGGCTCGCGTCAGTGTCAGCTTTGTGCTCGTCACCAATTCCGCGATGGAACGGGTACGAATACCTGCGATAGTCTTGCACTCTGCAAGCACTCTTGCCCCCACCTCGGGCTGTCCTTCCGTGCCCAGAATCACGGACAAGAGTTCGATGAGCGTCAACGCTTGCGGACCGATACTAGCCAGTCGCGCCTTGGGATTGTCCCACACCATTGCCTCGCGCAGCACCTGTCCAGTGTCGTCCCTTGGCTCGGCGTACATCTCGCGTAAACGCTTAACACGCTTGGAGTCTGGGAGTTGTTCCAACCGTGCTTTTGCTTTCGCACTTTGTCCTGCTTCGCACGTGCAAAACACTGGCTCGCTTCGCTTGCGCTGAATGATGACCTTGCCGGTGTCCTGGCACAGTGGACAAATTGAAAGCCGCGCTTGGCTCTCGGCTTCGCGCGGCTCACTGGTCTGAATTCTCACCTTGATGGGCGTGCCGCTGAAGAGCGGCAAATCGTCACCTTGGGGAAACATATTCATCTGCTGGGCGGTCATCGCTGCACCTCGATGTCACAGTCAGCGCAGTAGGGCTGCTGGCAGTGTGGACACATGTAAGGTGTCCCTGGTTCGTGCCGCTTTGTAATTTGCGTTTCGATGTTGCCGTCGCAGCAAGCATGTACGTTGGGTGTTTGCCAATCTCCGTGCTCGGCGTGAGGGTCGTCGCGAGGATCAAGTTCCTCGGCGAGGATCGCGGCATAGTCCTGCACCGCCATGTATGCCGCCAGGCTCGGATCGGGATTGCCGGATGGGTCGATGAGTGATACAATCACGTTAGACATCTCAATGTCCTTTCAACTGGATTGGGATGTTAGGGCTTGCGCGTGACGGCTGATCACTTGCAAGCCCGAACTTTTTTTCAGTAGTAGATGTGACGCGCCTGGGAGTCGTACAGCGCCGTCATCACGGCTTGAGGAGTGAGAAGAAGCGCGTAGAAACTGAACAATTCGTCGCGGGTCGGATTCACAGACGCTTGCGCGTTTCCAAACACGTCGTAGCGCAGTTTGTAGAAGTGCAGTAGCCACAGAACGAACATATTCACCTCCGGGTGCTTTTCTCGGGGCGCACCCTTCCCCTTGATGAGAAAAAACAACACACACACGAACGAACTCACTTTCTGGTCAAGCAGGTTTGCAGGGCGCTTGTCCGCAAGTCACTTTCCAATGTGCCTAACTGCCTTTCCGTTTTCAGGTGAAGTGAAAACCGACCACGCAGAACGCAAGGGCGATGCGTGGTTGGATAGATTGTGGCATCGGCTTCTCTTGGCACCGGCATCTTGTTAAGACGCGGAACGCTCTTCCCGTAGGAATGCTGTTGCCCCGCAAGACGATCTGCGAGGGGTTGTCGTCCCGCCTTGGGTGCGGTCGATCCGCTTTTGCGTTTGTTAAGGTGCAAATTCCGCGAGGAGAGAAACCCATCGGGTCAAGAAAAAGCGTCAAGGGCGGCGAAGCCGGGAGCAAAGCGACTTTACCCTTGACGCTTTTTCTGGATGGGTTAGACTCGCGGTAAGAATTTGCAGCTTAGATTACAAACGCGAGAGAGACCGCACGTAGTTGCGGGACGCCGAGCAGAGGAAAACAAGCGGGGAGAATTCCGAGGGTTGTTCCGCACGCAGATGCCGGTGCGTGGCGATGCCAGGTTGAGAATCACATCCTGATGAGTTCGATTGAGTTCGATTGAGTTCGATCCTGGGAGAATTCAAAGAGACGTTTCTTTTGTGGTCCCTCGACGGTTTTCCATCGGATCTGTGTCAAGGTTTATCATGGTGTGAGTCAATGACACACTGATTTCCCTGGGACCCTTTTTCGGTGGTCAAATTGGCAAGTATTCGGAGGGCACTTTTGCCTATTTCACGCTCGTTTTTGCCTGAAATCCGCTACGAATACTTGCCAGCCCAAAGTGCCTGAGGGAAATCAGTGTGACAGATAGGTGATGAAGATTACCAGTGGTGGAAGTGATGAGATTTGCACGAATGGCGAAGCTAAAGAGAGGTAGACGAGAGGTGGGGATTAAGAGGCAGCGAGGAGCGGATGAATGAGGAGGGAGAGTGGTGGGGAAACGAGGGGGCGGATGGGAGGGAAGGAAGGAGAGGCGCAGCAAAAAAATAGGGGCTAGAGATTTCTCCCTAGCCCCTGAAGGCAGAGCGATTACTCTTGCTCTGCGTCTCCGCCCTTGGCGCTCACCGGCTTCAATTCCTTGAGCAGGTTAGCAAGCGCTTTCTCAAAGGCGGCGCGGAGGACGCCAAGCGGCCACTCGGCATCTTTCTCGCACGCGTAGATGCTCGTCACGACGAAGGTCTCGCCGGTTTTGATCGTGTGACCGCAGTCGAGCTTGAGGTCTTTCTTCGCCGTGAAGCGTTTCGTTTGTGCCATTTGGGGCACCTCCCTCCTTGCCATGATTTGCAAGCTCTTTTGCTTGCTTGGCTGATGGGAGGGCAGCACACGAAGTCAAGGATTGATGGTGACCCTGAGCATCCTGAGCGAAGTCGATGGACGAAGGGGAACCACAACTTGCGAGGACAGTTGCAAACTGCCCGCAGTCCTTGAGCGTGTGATAAACTGGGAAGACAGCAAGCAAGCAAAAAGAAAACCCCGCGACAAGCGGGGCGGGTGGTGGTGGCGGGGAGAAAATAAATTTCTACCTTTGAACGGTCACCTGGTTTGGCGGTCACTAGGGATTTGCGGTTGGGTAGTGGGCACTTGATGTTGCGGAGAGGGTACCTTGAGGGGAGAATGAAGTTTCAGGAAGCGGGGTGGGATTTGAGAATAGCGGTTCGATGCGAAGAGCGGTGAGATGATCGGTGACTGTCACATCTTCATCAGTATAGACAATGATTTGCATTCCGGGTTTCAAGTCGGACAAGAAGAGTTGTTCAGGTGAAGATGGTTTTGATAGTCGTGATATTTCTGTATTCTTTGTTACAGTTATAAAGTATTGGTGTTCTTGTAATGGCGCAACATTCCCAATTGGATTTGGAGATGTGGGCGTATAAGCTTGTATAGTAATGATATTTCCTTCAACCGTAGCAATTGTTCCCTTTTGTGCATTGCTGATTGCTGGCAATTGAATTGATGCGGCGACAACTTTGTTTCCCTGAAGGATCCGAAGGTCACTGTTGGTTAAAACAGTTATTGTTTGACCCTCTTGAATGTCAGATATAGAAAATCGTGGAGGTTGTATTGGAGTTGGGGTGATAAAAAGATAATCTATCATTAATGGAGGACGGCTGATTATAGTATCTTTTGTAATTTCAATTTCGTAAGTAAGGATTTGCCTTATCGGTGTGGGAATGGGAGGATGCGGTTGGTTTGGGTTATAGACAGGCGTTGGTTCTTCTATAGTCAGTTTCTGACTTACGGTAATAATATTACCTTTTACTCTTTCGACTTTACCGTAAAACGAAGTAACTGGAGAAGTGAAGTAGAGAATATTAGGGGAAATAGGTAACCGTGATCTTTTTTGTAACTTGAATACCTTAGACGAAAAGTTTCCTAAAAAAAATATAACAACTAAGGTTGGTATCCAGAATTTCAACGATTTCATTTTACTTCGCATCCTAATGTTGAGAAACAACTAATCACAGACTATATTTATGCAATTACCCGAACACCCCCATGATATTTGACTACAACTAGTTGCGCCTTTGCAATCTTCACGTTGATTGACACTGGAACCGGAAAAATTCTGGTGACACCATCCGGGATTCCAGTCACAGTTTCCATAACCAATATTTTTGGCACTTATAATAGTTTGTCCCGCAGGACAAGTTGCAGTTGTCCATACGCCATGACCAACATTAAAGCCCCAAACCATCGTTGCAGAATGTAGGGCATTATTCACGTTGAAATTACTTGGATTCCAGACATAGAAGTTTTGTCCGTCATTACTTCCCCACAGCCAGGTTGGTTGTCCACCTTGGCCTGACCAATGAAGTTTAGCATTGTAACTGTCATCATTGATATAAGTGGCATAGGTAGCACTGTTTGCGCTGTTGGCATAATTGACACTGAAGTTGCTTGGGTTCCAAACATACATATTTGTACCGTCATTACTTCCCCACAGCCAGGTTGGTTGTCCACCTTGTCCCGACCAGTTCCAGCTTTGTCCGTTGACAGGATATGGTTTGCTGGTGACGTTTCCCCAGGCGACACTTCCGGCGCTACCCGTAACATTTATCCCCCACGTTCCTGACGCTCCGCCTCCGGTGAGCGAAGGAGCATAACTGCCGATATTAGTGGTGTAGATGCCATTTGTTACTGTGGCCGCATTGCCTGTGACGTTGATTCCCCAGGTTCCTGAGGCATTTCCGCCGCCGACATAGGCATATTTACTGGACATGGCAGTGCCACCCTCACGCAAATTGTTTGCAGCATTTATGTCTCCACCTTGCACATCCAATTTGTATACCGGTCCTGTCGTCCCGATGCCGACGTTGCCGGAAAAAACATAGTTTCCTCCGCCTGTGTTTGAGCCGAATTGTCCTGAAGATATATTTGAGGCATTTATCGTAGCGGTGGAGATGTGGCCGGTAGAGTCCATCTGGAAGATATTGCTGCTGCCTTTGGGCTTGATGAAGAAATTTGTACCGTCTGAGCCGAAGAGATAGTCTGTGGCAGATACTTTAGTGGGAAAAGAGAAGAGAGCAAAGGAGAAAAAGCCGATTACAAACAGTACTACAAACCCGTCTGATAAAAGCAAATGTTTGTTCATAAATTTACTACAGAATTGGTTTGCCTACTAAAAAAATCTTAGTATTTCTTAGCGTGAGTTTCAAGTAGTAATTTGAGGCTAATTGCTTAGTTATACTTAGTAGACTATCAGACTTCCAGCACAGAAAATTATCTGTATGCGGGGAAGTAATGCAAGAGCTCTGGAAATATTAGGTAAAAAAATTCAAAAGTTGAGAAAACAGAAAGACTTTACTCAAGAAGAATTTGCTGCTAGATTGGGAATAAGTAGAGTGTATATGGGATATATAGAGCAAGGCAGGGAGAGTCCCTCTCTCAAACTGTTGATGAAAATCGCCGGAAAACTGGATGTAAAAATAGAAAATCTATTTCACAGATAGACATTATGATTTATCTCTCACAAATGCAAAAGTTTCTTGACGGTTATCTTCTTTTTGACAAGAAGATGGATACTGCAGTTATAGATCCGTACATGACAAACGGTCTTCTGGTAAAGGGTAGGGAGGAAGTGAAAAAAGTAGGCTTTGGTGTTTCAGCTTCACTGGAACTTTTTGGTCTGGCCCAAAAAGAAAATTGTGACGCAATTGTCGTACATCATTCTTTTAATCTGCCGCCGACAAACCGCTATGATGAAATTTTCCAAAACCGGATAGGATATCTTTTGCAAAACGACATATCACTTTTCGGTTACCATTTTCTTCTGGATGCCCACCCGCAGGTGGGAAACAATGCCCAAATTCTGGAAACGGTTGGCGCAAAAAAGGAAGCGCAATATTTCTTCCATGGATATCCCTGGGGATGGACGGGAGTCTTTGAAAAACCGCAAACACTGGAAAATATCATTGGGAACCTTAGACCCTATTTGAGTAAACGCCTTACCGTCTATGATTTTGGGCCGGAAAAGGTTAAAAAAGTTGTGGCACTGTCCGGTAAAGGTGCTCCCGGAGCATCCGAAATACAGGATTTGATAGACGAAAAAGTGGACCTTTACGTCACCGGTGAAGTGCACGAGTGGAACAGGGAGCTATTTCGTGAAGCAGGAGTCCATCTTATTGCCGGAGGACACTATGCGACTGAAGTTTTCGGACTGCGGGCTCTTATGGATAAAGTTTCTGCCCAGTTTCCGGATATAGACACAAAATGGCTAAAACTACATAACGAAGTGTAGTAGGTTAAAAACTGGATTGGTGATTTGGGAAAAGTTTTCCATATAAACTACTTTTTTCCCGCCGAAACCTTCCTTAAATTTGGTAAAACCTTTCCATGATTTGGCGGCTTTGGGGAACCTTTCATCATATATTCCTTCAAATGTAAATTCTTTACAACCTCTTTTTTGGGAAATTCTGAGCGCTTGCCAGACCAAAAGTGTCGGGGCAAATAGTCTCTTACCTTTTTTTAGTGCCGAGGCATACCAGTAGTACGCAACGCTATTATAAAAAAGCAGAAGGATGCCGGCTACCGGTTCCGGTTTGTTTTTTCCCGTTAGAAGTTTTACTTGTTTTGGGATCTTGGAAAAGACATCGTGAGTGCTAGTATCAGTATTTGAGTAGGCCAATAACAAAGAGGCATTTGCAGGATAAAAATTTCTCCAGAGTTTGCGCATCTCCGGGGCAACAAGGAAACCGACCGGTGAGTACTGTTTTTTCCTTATCTTTATGAAAGATTCAAAGTCATCTGATTCAATTACCGTAATGTGGTTTTTTATGGCGCGTCTTACACCTCTCCTTTTTGCCTCAGCAAAACGGGAAAAAATATCTTTTTCATCAATTGCCAGATCAAATCGAATATCTGTGGTGGGATTAAAGGGACTTATATCCACCTTGAATTTTTTTACTTCAAGTTGTCTGAGGAGTATTTTATATTGCCTGTTGTCAGTAGGGATGTCAGGCGCGACCATTATCTGAAAGATATTATATTTTAACCTTAATGCGTCTATTTCAGTGAGGGGCAGGGGAGGAGTGATTTTGGGTACTTTGGCAAAATATCCCAGAAGTGGAAAACGGCGCAGGTATACGTAAGAATTTTTTATTTTTTCGGTTTTCCAGCCTAAATCCTTCATAAAATTTGCAAAAAACCTTGATTGTCTGATATCAGTCATAATTTATTGCTGTACTTTTTGCAGTCTATAAATAACGGATTTCATTTCAGCTGCTTTTGAAGCATTGCCCGTTTTTTGGTAAAGATCAAGTAATCCGTAGTAACTGAAGTAGAATTTCGGATCCATTGAAAGAGCTTTTTTGTACTCAGTTTCGGCCTTCTTATATTCACCTTGCTTTACATAAGCATTGGCCAGGTTGTGGTGGATATTGGGATAAAAATCTCCCACGGCGATAATATTTTTATACTGCTCAATTGCCAGACTGATATCCCCTTTTTCCTCATAAGCCATTGCCAAGTTGTTTTGGATAGGCAGGTTGCCGGGAGATTGGGAAAGAGCGATGTTGTAAAAAGTGACTGGATCCCGCCAATCAAAAGTCCTTGCGACTGTCCGCAGGGATAGTAGTAGAGTGATGATAATAAGGAGCATGGCAAAAGCTGTTTTTATCTCAGAAGATCTTACTCTTTGCCATATAAAATAGACGAAATAGGAGATGATGACGAAAAAAGATAATGAGGGTAGATAAAGATAATGCTCAGACTCAATATTATTTATAGGGATGATACCTGAAACAGGCAAAATAAGGATGAAAAACCACAAAAGGGCAAAAGCGATGATGCCGTTTTTGGGCCAATTGCGTTTGGCGACGATAACAAAAATAGTGACGGCAAAAATAAACAGGATGACCCAATGATTGAAAATTGTTGTAATTATTTGGGGAGTTCTGGCAATGGCAAGATAGTTGGGGAAAAATATAAGACCGGCATAATCAAAAAAAACTTTGGAGAAAGTGTAGAGACGTACTGGAAGATTTTGGCTGTATAAAGAAGCCGTAGATGCGCCAGTTGTACCCGCATTATTTAGATAAAAATTTAAAGTGTCAGCAAAGTTTAGGATTGTTAACCGCAAAATAAAGTAAATAAAACTGATGGTGAAGAAAGGTAGAGATAATATACCTGTTTTAAGCAGAACATTAAGATTGTTAAACTTTAGGTTTACCAGGCGTGTTTTTTTGTCATTTAGCTCTTTAATATTTTTGGTATGTAGAAAAGCGAGGATAACGAGCGGAAGAATAAGGGGAAACACTATGGCTGTTTCCTTTGACAGAAGCGACAGAATAAAAAACAGGATTGAAACGGTATATCTTGCCCACCCCTTTTTTTTCTTTTCCAGACAGGAGATAAAGAGTAGGAGGCTGCAGAGCATGAAGAACGCGTATAATGGGTCGGTCCTGCCAGAGGCATAGATGACCGCTTCAGAAAGTGCCGGGTGTACCGCAAAAAGAAGAGAGGAAAAAAATGCGATAAATTTGTTGCCAAACAATTTCAAAGTCAGAAAAAAAAATAAAACAGCATTTATAGAATGGAGGACGATACTGGTCAGGTGAAAACCGATAGGATTATCTTTCCATATTGCGTAGTCTGCGGCAAAAGAAGTAAGAAGGATAGGCCGATACATATTGCTTATCTTGCCCGCTCCGGCAATCATATTTTGGGTAAAGTATTGAGGCAGATATTTCAGGTTTTGCACGTAGTAGTTCTTGTATATCAACTCTTCATCGTCAAAAAAAAGCTTATTTGGCAGGATATTTATATATGTAGCAATGCAGAGAAAAACAACAGCCAAAACCAAAAACAGATTGATATGTCTGCGGATATTAAAGTAGGTAATCATAGACGGAAATTTGTTTTTCAGTTAGTTGCGGAAGTTGCTTCTTATTTTCAGAAAGATTTCCCTGCCAGCATGCAAAATGTTGAAGATTTTATATGCGGCCGGGTGTATCACAATATCAAAACTTCCCGCAAATTCTACCAGTGTTGCCCCGTATCCCTGTTTGAACCTGTGGAATCCATACCATGAGTCATTGGGAGAGGGGTTTGGGCCTAGTGCGCCCCACATGTCAAATTTCTTTGCGCCCATTTTTTTACCCCATCTTATTGCTTCCCACATCATAAGGTTTGAGGCCATGACGTTTCGGAAACTGTCGCTTGAGGCGCCGTATGGATAATAAATAACTTTATTGAAAAGAAAAAGAACCCACGTCACAAGAATATGTTTATGGTCCATATCTTCAAAACTGGCGGTCAAAAGATGGGCGATGCCACAGGGGTGTAGCGTCTCCCACATGAGAGTATGATAACGCTCATTATGCGCATAGAATTTTTGCCTTCTGGTGGTTTCAAAAGTAAGTTCCAGGTACTTCTTAAAAGCCTCCTTTGAGTTATCTTCCGTCACGGTCACACTGTGCTTTTGGGCAACCTTGATGTTGTATCTGGTTTTGGGATGCATAACAGACAAAAGTTCTTTTTCGGATTTTGAGATATCAAGTTGGAAAGTGTATTTAGTAAAAAGTGGGTGGGGGGAGGCGACAATGTTAAGTTTCCAATTTTTTTTTTCGATATTCGGCTCAAATTTGATGAAGATACAGTTTTTTTCTTTACCCAATGCACTCAATCTCATAAGCATTTCAGTACTTATTCGGCCGCATTTTGGCAGATAGCCTATGGTATAGTTTGTGGTTGGAAGTTTATGGAAAGTGATCTGAGCTGTCTCTACAAGCTTATCGTTGTCAAATCTGCCCAGTCTTGCTACGTCAATTCCTGTTTTTTTGCGAAATTCCCCCCATTCCCATGACTGTAGAGGGTGGGTGGCCAGTTTGTCAAATACAATTCTGTCTTTTTCGGAAACTGACTTTATATCCATATATTTATAAGGGACACTTCACAAATGTTATTTTATGTTATTATATGAATAATTGGTAGTGATATATACTTAAATTCAAGCATGAAAACCAAAACCAAAACAAAAATAGCAAGAAAACCGGTCAAAAGGAAATCAAAACCAGTATTGAGGTCCAAATGGATCATTGCGGGAGTAATTTTGGTGGTAGTAGTCATTCTGAATGCCGTTTCCGGAGGCGGTGTAATAACAGCTGCGAAAGTATTGTTGGGCGCAGTACCAACCTCAACTCCAATTCCTACGCCCACTCCGGCGGATATTGTTCCATATGGAGGCAACCTGAAGCAGGATACTTATACCGGTATGGCAAAAGCTGATTTGGCTAAAAAGCTTGACATGTCTGCCAATGATATCCAAGTGATCAGTATAACTCAAAAGAATTGGAACGACACGAGTCTTGGTTGTCCTAAAAGAAACCAAATGTATTCCCAGGTGATAACTCCGGGGTATATCATAGTTCTTCAGTCACAGGGAAAAAATTACACTTACAACGTAGGGTTGGAAAAGGTAGTAAGTTGCCAGTAAGATTAAATTACCTGTTCCGTTGATTGCTGTAGCAATTCCTGGGGAATATCCAGTAAGAAACGGGAGACGGGATTAGCTGATCTTTGGCCAAAATAAAGTCTTCTGGATGTATAGGTAAGGTAAAGTTTATCCATAGCTCGGGTGATACCAACATAGCAAAGTCTTCTTTCTTCCTCAAGTTCCATCGGTTCCATTATTGATCTGGCATGCGGGAAAAGGCCTTCTTCCATACCAACCATGAATATGTTGCGAAATTCCAGACCTTTAGCAGCATGTAGAGTCATAAGTGTTATGGCGTCTTTTTTATTGTTATTTTCTACCGGCCGGTCCGGTAAGTATTCCTGTTCGACAAGCGCCACATTTTCCAGAAAATTATTAAGATTGGGGAATTGGGAAGCAACAGAGCGAAGTTCCTTTATATTTTCCAGTCTGTAAAGATCTTCTTCATTGTTTTTGTCGTAAAGATCAAGATAGGACGTTTCCTGCAGAGTTTTATCCATCACTTCAAGTGAAGAGAGATTGTCTTTTTTTATTTCATTTCTGAAATTCCCGGCAAAGTCCATAAACCTTGCCATTTTCTTTTTGCCCAGTTTTTCTATTCTCCTGTATGAAATGCTGTCTTTTGGGTTTATCAAAAGTCTCAAATATGAGAGAACATCTTTTATTTCTTTCCTTTCATAAAATCTGACCCCGCCCACCAGTATATACGGGAGTCCGGTATGAAGAAGTGCTTCCTCAAGAACTCGGCTTTGGGCGTTGGTCCGGTAAAGTACGGCAAAGTCTGAGTAGTGCAAATGACTGTTTTTATATTTTGACTCGGTAATTTTTCCTATGACAAAAAGAGCCTCTTCCTGCTCGTTTCTGGCTTGGAATGAAGTGATGAGATCGCCGCCATTTTTCTCAGTCCATAATTTTAGGATGGGGTGTGAATTATTCCGTGAGACGACAGAATAAGCAGCTGAAAGTATTGTTTGGGTGGAGCGGTAGTTTTGCTCAAGATGAAATACTTTACAGTAAGGGAAGTCTTCCTTGAAGCGCAATATATTTCTGAAATCCGCCCCCCTCCAGGCATAGATGCTTTGGGAAGCATCCCCTACTACACATATATTTTTCCATCTTTTAGACAAAAGGCGGGTCAATTCATACTGGGCATGGTTGGTATCCTGGTATTCGTCAACAAGGACATATTTGAATAAATTCTGGTAATATCCGGCCGTCTCTTTATCTTTTCGGAAAAGCTCTACGGTGAAAAAGAGCAGATCGTCAAAGTCCAAGGCGTTGTTTTCACGTAAAAGTTTCTGGTATCCGATATAAACTTTAACGATATTTTCCTGGAAATAACCTCGGGCGATTTGTTGGTACTCAATGGCGGAAATAAGTTCGTTTTTGGCTTGGGAGATGGTAGCTGCTACAGCTGGAGGATGGAACCTTTTTTGGTCCAAACCCAAGTTCTCAAGAACTTCCTTTATAGCATCTTTTGTGTCTTGGCTGTCGTAGATGAGAAAGTCGGGAGTGATGCCGATTGCCCGGCCATGATGCCTGAGTATCCTGGCGCAGAGTGAATGGAAAGTGCCGGCAAACGGCAGATCGGATACGTGTTTATCTCCTGATTTTTTCAGAAGTGACGTAATTCTATCCTTCATTTCCCCTGCAGCTTTATTGGTAAATGTTACCATGAGTATGTTTCCGGACGGTATTTCTTTTTCCAAAATCAGATAAGCCACTTTATATGTAAGTACTCTGGTCTTTCCGGATCCTGCGCCGGCCAGAATAAGGATAGGACCATTTGTAGCTAGAACCGCTTCTTTTTGAGCGGGGTTGAGAGACGATAAAAGTGAGTCGTTGGGCATAAATACTATAAAAACATTAAATATATAATTAATATTTCGGTCCTCCGGTCCCGACTTCGGCAAGGCTATGCCGCCGGGCGAGACAAGCCGGAGGATGACAAGGTGCGTATGAATTTGAGATTTGCGCTATTTATGACATCTATCCCTAATGTTACAATAAACTATAATAACATAATCTTTCTTCAAATCTGATTTATGAAATACATTATCGGCAATTGGAAATCCAATAAGAATCTACTGGAGACGCGAGACTGGTTTGCCAAATTTACCAATATTTACTCCAGACAAAAAGACACCATCTCTACCGCAAACCTGACACTAGTAATTTGTCCCCCTTTTGTACTTCTGCCGTTGGCAAAAGAGTTGAGGGATAAGTATGGTTTGCCTTTGGGTCTGGGAGTGCAGAATATTTCACCATTTGCTGAAGGAGCATTTACAGGAGAAGTGACAGCAGGGATGGCAAAAGAGTTTGCGCAGTATGCCATTATTGGTCACTCGGAGAGAAGAGAAAAATTTGGAGAAACAGATAATATTCTTTCTGACAAAGCCAAAAGAGCCAAAAGTGCCGGTTTAATTACAGTTTTTTGCATTCCAGGGCCGGAAACTCCAGTACCAAATGAGGCTGATATCGTGGCTTATGAGCCGGTTTGGGCTATAGGTACTGGCAAGACTGAGAGCCCGCAAAAAGCAGGTGAAGTAGCAGAATATATCAAAAAAAAGAATCCAGGAAAATCGGTAATTTATGGCGGAAGTGTCAAAGCAGAAAATGCCAACAGTTTTTTGTCTTTTGGAAGTATCGATGGAGTATTGCCAGGTGGTTCCAGTCTTGACCCGCAAAGTTTCTTTGACATAGTTTCCAATGCTTCATCATTTTAAGAGAAGGATCCAAAAATATCTGCCGGTTCTGAAGGCCTCTATACTGGGGGCTATTTTTATTTTGGCAGCAGCATTATTCCTCATAAAAATATATTTTCCGGCGTATCAGTTTGCCGTGGCCAATAATCTGTCACCATCCCTTTTTTCAAGTATCATATTTAACACCACGCCAACTCTGAAATCATATCAGGGCAGGACAAACATTGCTGTTTTGGGCATTGGAGGGGGTAATCATGAGGGAGCAGATCTGACCGATACCATGATGTTTCTCAGTGTTGATTTCAAAAAGCATGATGCACTTATGGTATCAATTCCCAGGGATATTTGGCTTGATAGCCTGAAGGATAAGATAAATAGTGCTTATCACTATGGGGAGGCAAAGGAAAAAGGAGGAGGTTTCATACTGGCAAAGTCGGCTATTGAAGAAGTGGTAGGCCAACCAGTACATTATGCCGTGCTTGTTGATTTTTCAGGGTTTGAGAGGCTGATTGATCTTTTGGACGGAGTTGATATAAATGTGTCCACAGCTTTTACCGATACAATGTATCCTATTGCCGGCAAAGAAAATGACGCTTGCGGCGGTGACATGACATTTGCCTGTAGATATGAGACGGTGCGTTTTAACACCGGTCTACAACATATGGATGGTACAACAGCATTAAAATTTGTCCGGAGCAGGCATGCGCAAGGGGAGGAGGGAACTGATTTTGCCAGAGACCAGAGGCAACAGAAGGTGATACTGGCAATAAAAGACAAGGTGATGAAGCCTTCGTTTTGGACTGATCCCCGTCGGGTCGTGGAGATAATAAATGTTTTCATTAGTACTGTCCTCACCGATATGAATCTGTCTGAAAAGATACAGATGGCAAGGTTTTTTGCTACACTAAAAGATGGTTCTTTGCGAAAAGTGGTTTTGGATGCAGGCGATATTTTATCAAATGCTCCCAACAGAAGGAAAGGATTTTTAGTAAATCCTCCTGACTGGCAGTACGACGGGAAATGGGTGTTAGCGCCAAGGACTGGCAATTTTGACGAGATACATAAGTTTATCTTGTGCCAGATGCAGGATACCAACTGCAAGATGATCCCCTAGATTATAGAGAAGTAAAGAGTTTGATGCCTGCAAGAAGAAGAGCTGCACCTCCTCCTAATAAAGCCACAGTGGTCTGGTATGATCCGGTACGCGGAGGGTTTTGTGCAAGTGTAGGTGAAATATAAGCGATTGTCGGAGCAGATGTCGGGCTGGGTATTGGCGAGTTTATAGGTGTTGGCACTGGTGTGCTGGTAGGTAAAGGGGTTGGAATATTTGTTGGAATTGGAGTTGGAGTAAAAGTGGGAGAAGGAGTTAGAGTGGCAGAAGCTGTTGCTTCCCCCAAGACTTGTTCTCCACTCTTAAAGACTATAAATTCCCTTGTTATTTTTACCGGGTTGCCATATTCGTCATACCCCTGGATACTGATGTAATGGGTTCCAGGAGAAAGCGCCTGAGGCGGCCGCCAATACCAGTTGCCGCTTTGGTCCACAGTCACTTTGGCTGATTGGGGTGATGAACGGACAGTAACTAAGATTTGTTTTCCTTTAGGTCCAATCCCTCTAAATCTTGGTTGTGTATCACTTGTGTAGTCTCCGTTTGAAGAGGGAAAAATCAGGTTATAACCACCAATACTGCTTGCGCCCACCAAAGAGCCTGGAATTTTTTCACTATTTGCTTTTGTTTGTGCGCCAAGAATTTTCTGGTCATTTATTTGGGCCAGCAGATCTCTTTTACTGATAAGGTTAATAAAATTATAATTGTTTCCCACAATCATGTCCGGTATCTGGAGGTTTTGTCTTATTGAAAGGACGTCGACTACGCCTGAAGTTGTCTGCTGTGGCGCAACGTATGCTGAAATTTGCAGTAGATCGCTATCTGCAATTTCTATGCGGCTTAAAAGGTCTTGACTTCTGATGTTGTTCAGAGGTATGACCCAAAATCCCAAACTGTCACTTCTGCCGGATAAAAGCGCACTCTTTCCAAGAGTAAGATAGACAATTGCTCCATCAGCCGCTTTTCCCGTAATGTCGATAATCTTTCCTTTTGCTGGAGGTAGAGAAGGGGCAGTTGGGATCTTGGTACCAGTTTTCTGTTTTATTGTCGGGCAGTAAATGCTGTTTGGACAGTTAGTATTGTTATCAAATATCTGGACTGTATATGCCGTATCTGGATTGAGGTTTCTGAAAGTAATATAGTGGGTTGTTCTTGGTCTTTGTATGTTGTCATTGTCAAGGTCGTCTATAAGAGTTATTGGTGTGATATTATTTCCGGTGATTTTTGCTATGGCGGTAACCGGAGTGGAAGTAAGCCATGAAACGGTAAAAGAATTTTCTGAAATATTGCTTATGTGTACCTCTTGTGGAAAGATTGGATTTTTGGCTGAGGAGGTAAATATGTGAGCTGATCTATCAAAAAAGAGAGTACTGCCGATACCGGCAAAAAGTATGAAAAGAGCCAAAATGGTAGGTATGCGTTTTTCCTTTCTATACATTTATTCCTCTCGGCTTCTAAGTTTTTTGATTATGTCATTGTCAAAAGTTGGTGTCAACGGCTCAACTTGACGCAAATCCTGTTGGGAAATGCTGGACTCTGTTTTGGCATGATATACGCCAAAGACAATCCATGCTGCTACAGTCAGCAAAATTATTAAAGCCATGATCATAATTTCTTTACGGTTCATAGTAAGTGGTGGCTCTGATTTGCATCCTCAAGTTGGCACTTTGCGTGCCTCCTTCGTGTGACAGTTCTAAAGAGTTGATATTTACTATCCTTCTCCAGTTTATAAGATGAGTCAGGAAATTAGTAATAGAGTTAAAATCTCCTGTGGCGATCATATTAAATCCGTAGTTGTTCAGCTTTCCGGTTGACGGCAGATGGGAAATTGAGACATTGTCAATTTGCATTTGGTTTATGATAAGGTTTTCCTTATTTGCAAAATTTTCTATTGATCTGGCAAGCTTGCTGAAATCGGTATTTGTTGGGATAGCTGTATCGATTAGAGGTAGGTCATCCCTTATCTGTTCATAAGATGATTGGGCTCTTATGAGGCTGCCAATCTTATTTTCGTATTGGATATTGAGAGCCTGTAGGTCGCCAACATCCTTATAAAGAGAAATAGCAGTAATAAGAGTGGGCCGTATGGCAAAAAGCCCGAATATCGAAAGAGATATGAAAGTCAAAGTTAACGTAAGGTATGATTTTGACTTTTTGCTTTTTATGATGGGCATGAACCTTTGGTAGGCTGCTCCGAAAGTAGGATGATAAAATGTCGGTCTTTTGACCATAATTTTGTTATCTAAACTTATTTATATTCACACTTGCACTAATCTTGAACGATATTCTTCCGTCAGGTTCTAGCATATACAATTTACTTGAATTTATTCAAATTAACACTTGCACTAATCTTGAACGATATTCTTCCGTCAGGTTGTCGCTGGATATCATTCAGGGTGACCTCAGTCAGTTTATTGTCCTGTTGTAGTTGCCGTAGGAAAAAGTTGAAACTTCGCAAATTGCCGGATGTGGCGTTAAGACTGAGGCTAGTAGCGTTTATTGAAAGGGTCGAGTAGACGGTATCAGATGGTGTCAGGTTTTGCAAAAACCTGATAACTTTTAGGATAGCATCCTGATTATTCGTCACCTGACCTATATAAGCTAATTTAGCCTGCACTTGTCTAATATTGCCCTCAAGATCAGAGATTGATTCCACCAATGCTTGTTTTTGTGAAACGGAATCTTTCAAATCGGTATGGTCGCGGTCAAGTTTGAAACGCAGAAAAAAAACTGACAAGACGACTATTTGGGTGATGATTATGATATAACGTCCATAAGTGAGTGCCCAGGATAAGGCTTGGCCGGAGAATGACTCATCTATATCTTCTTTTACAATCAGGTTAATGTTTACTTTTTTTTTGGCGGCAGGCATAGGTTTTAAGTCTTATTCAATTACAATAACCCGCGGCAAACCTTTTTGGGAATCCGCGTTATTATTCAATTTATTATACAACGGAATTCTAACCAGCACTATAAAATCGTTTTGTAAAAAAGGTTGGAGATAAATATATGTGAATTAGCTTGAGGATTTTTTGCTTTTGGCTTTTTTGGCAGACGATTTTGGTTCTTGGGTCTTTTGCGGTGATGGCTTTTTCCCTAAAAGTCTGGAAAGGTTTGATTTCAGCCTGGCTGATTTGTTTTTATGGAATATATTTTTCTTCACGGCATTATCCAAAAGACTGTAAACTTTTTCCATCATTTTTGGTGTCGGTTTTTTCTTGAAAACTGAAATAGCCGCTTTGACAGCCTTTTTTACCAGCAAGTTTTGTTTTGTCCTTATTTTATCCTGGCGAAGTTTCTTTTTGGCGCTTTTTATGATAGGCATAGATTTATGGTGTCAAATAACTAGTAAATCGAGATTACAATGAACTAATCTTCAAATCATTTATTAACTGACGTTGTAATAGTATACTAAAGACTGGGCTTATGGTCAAGCTATTTAAACACACTCTGCGTATTTTAACACACCGGCAAAATAGTGTTTTTTCTGCCGCCTCAATCATCATGGTGACGGTAGCGTTTTCAAGAGTGCTGGGATTATTTAGAGACAGACTTCTGGCGGCAAGGTTTACTCCGTCGGATTTAGGCATATACTATGCCGCATTCAGGCTCCCAAATATGATTTTTGAGCTTCTGGTGATGGGGGTTCTGGCGACAGCTTTTATACCTGTTTTTACCGATCATCTGGACAATAAGGGAAAGGAAGCAGCCTTCAAAATGGCTGCGTCTCTTATAAATGTGGGGATGGTGATTTTCGTAATCTTTTCCCTTCCGGTCGTATTTTTTGCCCGGCAGACTTCCATGTTGCTGGCTCCAGGGTTTGACGAACATGAAATAACGCTCATGGCCTCGTTTACTCAAATCATGATTTTAGCCCAGGTTTTTCCGCTTATCATAGGCAACTTTTTTACGGGAATTCTAGAGTCATTTAGGAATTTTATAATCCCATCACTAGCGCCTGTGGTTTACAACGTAGGAATAATTTTAGGTATCATCTTCCTGACGCCATTTTTAGGCCTTTATGCTCCGGTAATTGGAGTTGTGATTGGTGCAGTGTTGTTTACCGTTATACAGGTGCCGCTTGTTTTATCACTTGGATATAAGCATCATTGGAGTCTTTCACTTTCAAACCCCGGTACCCGCGAGGTGGGAAAACTGATGTTGCCCCGAACTTTGGGATTAGCAGTTTCCCAGATTGATGCTACTGTTGATCTAATCCTATCAACACTTTTGGGAGCAGCTTCAGTTACGGTTTTTAATTTTGCCCAGCATTTGCAACAGGTTCCAATTGGACTTTTTGGTGCCAGTATTGCTCAGGCGACTTTGCCATCCCTTTCATCTTTATATGCCAAGAAGAATATGGATGAATTCAAAAATACTTTTCTTGCGGCTTTTCACCAGATTCTTTTTCTGGTTATTCCTATTTCGGCAATTCTTATAGTTTTACGTATCCCTATGGTCAGACTTGTCTTCGGGGCTTCTACTTTATTTGATTGGAATAGCACAGTCATTACGGGAAAGACTCTTGCATATTTCAGCATCTCCCTTTTCGCCCAATCACTCATACAGCTTTTAGCCCGGGCATTTTACGCTCTTCATGATACAAAAACTCCTGTTGTTATAGGAGCGGTATCGGTTGGTTTAAATACGGTATTATCACTTATCTTTGTCCTCCATCTTCATATGGATGTTTGGTCTTTGGGATTGTCTACTTCCATTGCCAGTATTGCCCAGATAATTCTTCTGACTTTTTTCTTGGATAGAAAAGTGGGAAGCTTCGCAAAAGTAGAATTTATTCTGCCCGCGATAAAAATATTTCTCTCCGGAATTGTAACAGGAGTAGTGTTGTATATCCCCATGAAGCTTTTGGATCAGCTGGTCTTTGATACGACAAAAACAATCAATCTTCTATTTCTGACAGGAATTGCCACTCTTGCTGGCATGTCTGTATACCTTTTCCTTTCCTGGTTTCTGGAGGTGCCCCAAATCAGCGTCTTTTACAAAATGATAAAGAGGGCTAAGGAATTCAGAAAAGGAGTGATGATTGATACTACCCAGGAAGTTGTAAACGTACAAGAGTCAAACGTCTGATATTTATCTGTCTACTTTCCCGTCAAAAGTCCGTACGATATGCTGTTGGTTTACCAATACAGGAGAGAGCCGAAGTTTATCTGTCTACTCTTCCGTCAAATGTTCTACCAATAAGCTGCTCTTTGCCAAGCACAATTGAGAGATTGTCAATAGCATCGTTTACCGGATAAAAAGTGACAATTCTGCCATTGCGAATATCGATTGTGACCGGAAGCTGTGCTTTTTCAGTGTCGTCAAGAAACATATAGATTTGATTGGGATCCCAACCAACCGTAATCCTATGCCAGCTGCCATCTTGAAGAGTATAGGCAGGTAGCGTCACAATTGTTGGATTTGAGGATAAGGAAGATGTGTTCTCTATACCAAACGTCAGCTGTGAGGATGAAGGGGAAGATTCTTTTCTCAAAAATATTTTCTGCAGAGCCCCGCTTTCGGTAGCAAAAGGCGCTTCAAAAATGATTTTGGGGTCAGTATCATTTTTATCCCACAGGGGTTTTATATAAAAACTGATTTTTCCGGATGGTAAGAGATGAAATTCTGGTGAACTGAAGACTAGCGGATCGGAATTTTTCTGAAGTACCAATGCTTCATCCTCAGATTTGCCACTTGCCCCGGGAATAAAAGTGGCCAATGGGGAGACAGGGGATAATTCCAGATAGACGATGGAATTGGGAGGCATAGGGATGTTTTTGGTGATTGCGCCAGTGGTTGAAGTGATTTCATAATTTCCATCTGATTGTGTTAAGGGATATTTGTACTTGAGATTATAGGATGAGGGTGAAAGGCCGGTGAAAGTGACAGGAACATTTTCTGTATTATTGTTGGTTAGATCATAATTACTAAGAAGGACCCTAATTGTGTTAGCGTCATTGGTGGCAATAGCCTTGACGAAAGTACCTTGTCCTGAGATATAGATTTTATTGCCTCTATCCAGATCGGCTAGAGCTTCAAAAGCTCTAAATCGCGGTTTGGGTGAAAGAGGAGGATTACCATTTTCATGTGTGATAAGACCCCACTTGCCGCCACCAGGTGGAGGGCCGTCCTTTATCTCAAAAGCAAACGCCAAATCTACCTTGTCTCCGATTTCTGCAATGGTATTTACAGTAAATGCGGCTGTCGCATCGGAATTATTCATTTCACTATTGGCGGAGTCAAGTCCCCATTCTGATAAGATAAGGGGAATATCTTTATATTTGGGAAAATTTGAAAGCTTGTTTCTGGTGTTTTTGATATCTGAGACGTAATCAGAAGGTCTTTTTGTATACCTGTGCCAGGAGTAAAAATCCAGACGTAGGTTGTTTTGGCTGATATAAGAGAGAAAGCTGTTTACCCAGCTGGGGTAATAAGATCCCACAGCCGGTCCGCCAATATAAAATTTATTGACATCCTGGGCCAAAGCAGCTCCAGCCTGGGCATAATAATAAAGCATTCTGTAGTCCTTGTTGCCAGACAATGACCAATTGCCAAACTGTGGCAACTCAGGTTCATTCCAGACTTCATAATAAACATTATTGAGATTACGGAATTTCTTGCCGCTATAGTGTTCAACTGTTGCTTGTACCAGGTTTTTCCAATCATCCCAGTTTACCGGTGTATCTATGACGGAATCTGTTCCGGTAAGCTCGCGTGGCATATATGAAAGACTGAAAAAAGGCAGCGCTCCAGCATCCAGAATATCATTGACTGTTTGGTCCAGACGTGAGAAATCATAAACAAAATTATTGCCGTTTTTTTGTACTATGGAATAAGAGTCATATATATGGTCAAGTCTGACATATCTTGGTTTTAATGTTCGCAGTTGCGTCACTATGCGTGTGAGCATTGGTGGTGGTTCTTCTCCTCCCTGGGCAAAGGCTTCCCATGAGGGATTTAGGACTCCAGTGTTGTTTTTGGTGTCAATAATGATTTTTGCTGGTTGGGGAGCCGCACGGCTGATAAGTTCTACAATCTGGTTTCCGGCAAAAATGATTAAAGGTAAGGAAATAGTTGCCAGAATTATATAAATTAAATTCTTACGCATTAATTTTATAGTATCATGTTGAAAATATACTGCAAATAATTAAACTTGACAAACTTTAGCAGTCATGTTATCTTAGTGCTAACCGGAAAAACATTATAAAATTAATTTTTGAAAATGAGTGATTTGACGGATAGGCAGACACAAATATTGAAAGTCATAATTGAGGAATATATAAATACCGCCGAACCGGTAGGTTCCGAGACTTTGGATAAAAAGTACAATTTGGGCATTTCTCCGGCCACGATAAGAAACGAAATGGTCAGGCTTACCCAGATAGGATATCTGAAACAGCTTCATACTTCAGCTGGAAGAACTCCTACGCCCGTTGCCTTGAAGCTTTATGTGAATAATCTTATGAAACCTCACGATCTGTCTGTAGCGGAAGAAGTGAAAGTCAAGCAGGATATTTGGGAATACCGCAACCGTATGGAAAAGCTTCTGAGGGAAGCCACACGGGAACTGGCTGAACAGACAAAGACGATGTCACTGGCTGCCACTGATGAAGGGGATATCTATGCTGCAGGCGTCAGTAATATTCTTGATATGCCTGAATTTTTTGATATAGATATGACCAAACATCTGTTAAACACATTGGATGAATACAGCTATTGGTGGAATATATTTTCCCGTCTGGAGTCTGGGGAAGATCCGGTGACTGTATTTCTTGGCGAAGCGTCAGGTAGTAGGATACTTAGTCAATGCGGTGGGGTTTTCATAAGGTTTGTTTCCCCTTCACACCAGGGAGCAATTGGGGTGGTTGGTCCATCCCGGTTGAATTACCCACGGATTGTTCCTATGGTGCGGTATATGGGTCAGCTTATAAAAGAAGTTGCTCCAAATTGGTAATTTTCCAAAAATTGAGAGATGAATAAGAAGACTGATAACCAGCCATTGAGTGTGCATCCATCCGCGGCAGACGATAAGATAAAAAAAGAAGCGGAGGAATGGAAAGCTAAGTATTTAAGAGCCTTGGCTGATTACCAGAATTTGGAAAAAAGGGTGACACAGATGCGTCAGGACATGATGCAAAATGCATTGGAAAGTGTCATAGTAGAATTTCTACCGGTTATAGATGTACTGGAGAAGGCTGAAAAACATATAAACGATCAGGGGTTGACTTTGGGATTGAAAAGTTTCTGGAACGTGCTTTCTGGAAAGGGCGTAAGAAGGCTTGAGACAAAAGGAAAAAGATTTGATCCCAATGAAATGGAGTGTGTAGAAGTGGTAGGAGACGGTAAAGATGATAATGTGATTGAGGAATTGCTGCCGGGATATAAATTGGGAGACAAAGTTATCAGGGTGGCAAAAGTCAAAGTTGGGAGAAAAACAGAGAACAAGGAGCAAATAATAGAAAACAAAAATGTAAAATAAAATATTATTGTTGTCTTTTATTTGTTAATTGTTATTTGAATAAAAGGAGGCTATATGGCAAAAATTATCGGTATAGATTTGGGTACTACAAATTCATGTGTAGCAGTTATGGAGGGTGGTTCCCCTAAAGTGATAAATTCCGCTGAAGGGAGAAATGTCATCCCTTCGGTGGTTGATCCCATAAAGAGAATAGTCGGGGACGTGGCTAAACGCCAGATGGTGATAAACCCCAAATCGACAATCTTTTCAGTGAAAAGATTGATGGGTCGCAAATTTTCAGATAAGTCAGTCCAGTATGACATCAAATGGCTTCCGTATGCGATAAAAAGCGGCCGTGAAGGAATGGCTGTTGTCGAGGTTGATGGTAAAACTTTTACTCCTCAGGAAATCTCGGCCATGATTCTGCAAAAGATAAAGACAGACGCGGAAAACCATATAGGCGAAAAAGTGAATGAAGCAGTCATTACAGTTCCAGCATATTTTGATGATTCGCAAAGACAAGCTACCAAACAGGCAGGGGAAATCGCTGGTCTGACAGTTAAAAGAATTCTAAATGAGCCTACAGCTGCTGCACTTGCTTACGGTTTGGACAAAAAGCATGCCCATACTGTGGCAGTTTACGATCTGGGCGGAGGAACTTTTGATATATCAGTTTTGGAATTGGGTGAAGGTGTTTATGAAGTCAAGGCTACCAATGGGGATACCCACCTGGGAGGAGACGATTTCGATAAGAAAATCCTTGAATATCTGGCTGATGAATTCAAGAAAGAAAACAGTGTGGATTTGAGAAAAGATCCCCAGGCACTACAACGTTTGCGTGACGCAGCTGAGAAAGCAAAAATAGAGCTTTCAAGCAGTCTGGAAACAGAGATAAACTTGCCGTTTATAACACAGGGAAAGGAGGGACCTTTACACCTTGTGCATAAGCTGACCCGAGCCAAACTTGAATCAATAGTAGGCGATTTGATTGATAATACTATCGGTCCGGTTGAATCTTGTCTTAAGGATGCCAAGATAACCAAAGACAAGATTGATGAGATCGTCTTGGTTGGCGGAATGACCAGAATGCCTAAAGTCATTGAGAAAGTAAAAGAGTATTTCGGCAAAGATCCCAATCGTACTGTCAATCCAGATGAAGTCGTAGCAATTGGTGCTGCAGTACAGGCAGGTGTCCTGACAGGGGAAGTGCGGGATGTAGTACTTTTGGATGTGACGCCTCTGACACTGGGGGTGGAGACGTACGGAGGGGTCCTGACTCCTCTTATAACTAGAAATACAACTGTGCCGACATCAAAAACAGAGGTATTTTCGACAGCCGCAGACAACCAGACATCTGTAGAGATAAATGTCCTTCAAGGGGAGAGGCCCATGGCTGCTGACAACAAATCATTGGGCCGGTTTATACTTGATGGCATACCTCCTGCACCGCGCGGTATCCCACAGGTAGAAGTCACTTTTGACATTGATGCAAACGGCATATTGAGCGTCTCAGCCAAAGATAAAGCAACAGGCAAGAGTCAGAGTATCAAAATCACTGGCTCAACAGGGCTTTCAAAGGATGAAATTGAAAAAATGACCAAGGAAGCTGAAGCTCATGCTGCAGAAGATGAGGCCAAAAAAGGCAAAGTGGAAGCCCGCAACAAGGCAGACAATATGGTATATGTGGCTGAAAAGTCGCTTAAAGATGCAGGCGATAAAGTAGCCGCCGATGTCAAAAAGGAAGTTGAGGAAAAAATTTCGGCATTAAAATCTGTTCTTGAGATAGGAACCAAGGAAGATTTGGAGACAAAGACAAAAGATCTTTCCGATTCCCTGCAGAAAATCGGACAGGCGATGTACCAGCAGCAACAGCAATCTCAGCAAACTCAACAGCAGGCAGGAAATAACAAAGAGGAAAGGGAAGAGAAAAAGGATAAAAAAGACAAGAAGGAAGATGTCCAGGAAGGAGAAGTAGTAAGTTAGTTTTACTGGTTGTGAGTTGCAAGATCGGACTAAATATTTGTGTAAAGAGATAATATAATTTTTATATAAAGTTTAAGATGGTTTAGTTGGGTTGTGTGGCGTGATGCATTAATTCTCTAGGTTAAAACACGATTAAGATTTATTCAAAGCGCGTTTAGCGCTTTTTTTGATAAAATAAGAGATTATGGCCAAGAATTTTTACGAGATTTTGGGCGTGCAAAAAGGAGCTTCAGAGGCAGAGATAAAACGTGCCTATAGAAAACTTGCTTTAGAGTGGCATCCAGATAGAAACAAAAGTGCTGAAGCAACTGAAAAATTCAAGGAAATAAATAAAGCATATGAAGTGCTTTCCGATCCCAAGAAGAAAGAGGCGTATGACCAGTATGGTGAGTCGGCTTTTGCTCCTGGAAGCGGTTTTGGTGCGGCAGGACAAGGGCCTTTTGGCGGACAACAGACAGGAAGATACGGTCCTTTTACCTATACTTACAGCTCTTACGGCGGAGGTTCTCCCTTTGAGGGAGTGGATTTCGGCGGTTTTTCCGATCCCTTTGAGATATTTGAACAGTTTTTCGGCGGATCACCATTTAGTGGCAGACAGAGAACAAAAAGACGGTCTGTTTACCAGTTAACGATAGATTTTATGGAGGCGGTCAAGGGTACGGAGAAAGAAGTGGAGATAGAAGGGAAATCCCAAAAAATCAAAATCCCGGCAGGGGTAGACAATGAAACACGTATCCGTTTTTCCGATTATGATATCATAGTCGAGGTACAGCAAGATTCAAGATTCAGAAGAGAAGGTTATGATCTTATTTCTGATGCAGAGGTGAGTTTCGGCCAGGCGGCTTTGGGTGATGTAATTTCCGTACCAACTATAGATGGGCCGTTGAATCTCAAGGTGCAACCGGGGACACAGCCCGGTACTCTTATAAGACTTAGGGGGAAAGGAGTACCTCATGTGCGGGGTAGCGGACGGGGAGACCACTATGTCAGGTTAAAGGTGTTGGTTCCCACAAAGCTTTCCGGACGGCAAAAAGAATTACTGCAGCAATTTAATAAGGAAGGCAAGGAAAAGAAAGGCTGGTTTTAGCCAAATAGAGAAAGATTGTTTAAACTAGACGCCCGCCGCCCATCCTTTTCTAAAAATCGTAATAGATAGTTAATGGATAAAAAAATAATTGAACATTTTAGGAAAATTGACCCAGACCTTTTTTCTGTCATAGGAAAAATCCGTCCTCTTTCCGAAATCTCCACAAACCGTGATTACTTTTCCCATCTTTGCGAAATTATCATAAACCAACAACTATCGGATAAGGCCAGCGCGACAATATTTGCGCGTTTCAGTAAACTTTTCCCCCGAGGCTTGGTGACTGCTGAGAAGTTATTAAAACTGGGTGACGGAAAAATAAGACAGACTGGTCCCTCTCGTTCAAAAATAAATTTTATGAAAGGAGTTGCCAAGGAAATAGTTAGTGGCCGACTGGATTTGAATAAAATAGGGAAGTATAAAGAAATGGAAATTCGTCAAAGGCTGACGAAAATAAAAGGAATAGGTTCATGGACAGTTGAAATGTTTCTTATTTTCTCTCTTGGAAAAGAAGATATTTTTTCACCAGGAGATTTGGGTTTGCGCAAAGCCATAAAGAAATTATACAAACTTGAGGAGGAAGTGACTATAAAAAGAGCGGAAGAATTCAGCAAAAAGTGGTCGCCATACAGAAGTTATGCATGCAGAATCTTGTGGCGTAGTTTGGAATTGTGATAAATCAATTATTTATGTATTTTGTGATGTTGGAGTTGTGTCCTTCTTCGGAAGTGGCAAAGTGGAGTTTCCCGCTTTTATCTGAGACATAGAAAAGATAATCTGTTTGGGGCGCATTGGCCACCGCTTCTATTGCTGCTAGGCCAGGATTGGCTATCGGGCCTGGTGGAAGACCAGGGTTAAGATATGTATTGTAAGGGGAGTCAATTTGCAGATCCTCCTGGGTCAAATCTTTTTTCCACCAGCTCTGGTTTGCCGGTTGATAACCCAGTGCATATTGGACTGTTGCGTCAATATCCAGTTTCATACCTATTTTGAGCCTATTTAATATGACGCTCGCTACCAAAGGCCGGTCCTTGGGTAATTTTGCTTCTCTTTCCACCAGCGACGCGACAGTGATAAGGTCATTTAATGATAATCCCTTTACTTGTGCTTTCGATATGATATCCCCTTTGACCTTTTTATGGAAGTTTGATTGCATAAGTCTAACGACTGTGGAAGCAGAAGCATTTTTGGGCAGCATATAGGTATCAGGGAACATAAATCCTTCGTTGGCCACTTTCAAAAATTCAGATTCAGGTATATTTAGTTCTTTGGTCAATTCCAGAGATATTTCCTCGTCCCGCCAACCTTCTGGAATAGTGATTCTGACGTCTGTGGTTCCATGTGTCAAAGTATTTGCTACCGTAAAAAGATCCATAGCCGGGTTTAACTTAAAATCACCAGACTGGATATTTTGTGCCAAGCCTCCGAACCTTGCTATAAGGAAAAATGCTACGGATGACCTTATCAGGTTATCTTTTTGCAATCTTTCGGCAATATCCCTGACATTTTCTCCTCTTGAAATGGTGAAGGTGGCGTTTTGTACATTCTGTGGATCAGAGGGTTTTATTGCCTGGTTCCACCAAAGAAGGATTGACATTCCGATGATAACAAGTATCAGAAATAGTATAATTAATCTCTGTTTCATTTTTTAAGTGAAGAAGAAATCGGCGCCCTGCGATACCGCCCTGTTTTTCTGTTTCGTAAAAATATCCTGCCGCATTTCCTGCAGGTTATCTCCTGTTCTTCTCCAGTCTTTTTCCCTTTACCGCTTCCCGACAGAGCAGTGCCGCACCCAACACATCGGCCTTGTGACATGAGCCAGGCTTGTACTGGAGAAATAATATTTCTGAACATTTTTTCTCCTGCACCAGTTATCGCACAGATAACATCAAAAATTCCTATACTGGAAAAATAACATTTCTTTTTTACTCAATCTTATAAATAGGTACTTGTTTCAGTGTCTCTTTGGCCTCGCTTAGTCTCCATTTGTCAGATGAATAGAGCACACATAGTATATCATTCTTGTCTACTCTTTCATCGATGCGTCTCTCAATATAAATGCCAGCTTTTTTGTCATAAGGACAGCCAAGAATTTTAGCGATTACAGTCAAATCCTCATTATTAAAAGACGTGACGGTGCCATGCTTTGGGCTGGGAAATTCATATTTATTTGATCCCAGTTTCAGATCGGGAATGCCGATATCAGGATTGCCTCCCTGTGCTTTTATGATCTCTCTCATCTTTTTTATGGCGCCGCCGCTTTTGAGAATTTGTCTGGCCAGATCTTCGCCGTTTGTCTGCTTTTCTTTTTTTTCTCTGGGATCAGACATGCAAAGATCTAGTAGTTTCCCAGCTAGGCGTAGAGCTTTGGCTTCCAGAATAAATGGCCTGTCAGGTCTTTGTTCCAAAACTTTGAGGACGTCATGGGCTTCAAGCACAGGTCCGACGGCATGACCTGCCGGTTCCAAAGCTTCATTGACATCCGCAGTCAATTTTATATTAAATTTCTTAGCTAGGAAATGGAATTTGGCGGCAATTATTTCCGCATCCTTAAAATGCTTTACTTTCAGGGTTGACCCTACGGGGATATCTAGGACAAGGTGCGTTGCTCCTGAAGCAATTTTTTTTGCCATGATGGAAACAATTATTTTATCAAAAGATTCAAAAGCCAAAGGTGTCTCGACTCTAATTATGACATCATCAGCCGGAGCCAGGCCCAAATGTCCTCCCCAGACGATACAACCGCCGACTTTTTCCACTATTTTTTGGATCTTTTCCGGGTGGAAAGTGACAGGAGCCAATACTTCCATAGTATCGGCGGTTCCGGCAGGAGTAGTGATGGCGCGGGATGAGTTTTTGGGTATCTTATATCCAGCGGCAGCGATGATTGGTACAAGAATCATGGTAGTTCTTGTTCCTGCCAGCCCGCCAGTGGAGTGTTTATCAGCTACTATTCCTTTGAATTTCAGTTTGGTCCCGGTATCAGCCATTGCTTTTGTAAGATAGAAAAGCTCCTGGTTGGAAAAACCCTCCTTGAATCCTGCGGCTACAAAGTATGTAGTAAGTACTGGTCCCAACTTTTCGTGTGCCACCTCATCCATAAGTGAAAAAATTTCCTTGTATGAAAGTTTTTTTCCCAGCAATTTTTTCTTTATGGCATCTATTGCCTTCATAGATTCCTCGTTTTCGGCCTGTTTTTGTGTTTTCATATTTTTTGATAAAAGTGAATTAATAATCTAGGGGATTGCTCCCGACTTAATGTCAAATTTGAGTCCCTTTGTATCATATCGTTTCTTATATAACAGCGGTCATCTTGTAAATGGATTTGTCCTGATCCAATCATTATATCGGAGTTCAACTCTGTTGTCGTTATTGTGTTTATAAAAATATTTCAGAAATATTATTATCTGACTAGTCTGGCACTGACTACAAGACGTTTATAGAAAGTTCCAGGCGGCACACAAGTGATAAGAGTCAGATATTCATCGTCATATGTCTGATCCAATACAGAGAGATTGTCAGGCCAGACGACTTTCATCTGGAAAACCTTGTAATGATAGCTGATGTTTTCCAGACTGATGTATATATCGTCACCAATGTTTAATTGCGGTAATTCAGAAAAGATAGTCCGGTAATCTTTGGGATTATAAAACCAGAGTAGAGTAGAATGTCCGAAAATGACTGGATTGCCATAGTTTCCAGGTAGTGGCCCGGCAAACTGTACCAGGCTTTTGTTAAGATCATCGTTACCCAGAAGGACTGTAGCATTTTGGATATTTACTTTGGGTATAGAAACAAAATACGACGTATTGGAATTGCTGAGTTTGATATTGTTGGCTTTAGGGAACCAGGCGCTTGCTCTGGTGTAATCAGCGTTTTGGGCTCCCAATACTGCAGGTATGTTGTCGGCAATCGTGTTTTTTACAATTTCCATAGGTACCGGATTTACAGAATTTTCAAATTTGGGCGCATAAAATATTTCATATGTGGCGATAGGATAGACTGTCCAACCGACGACTGCAAGTCCGGTAAGGATCAGTATTGCAGATATGAAAGAGATTATTTTTTTCCCGCGGGATTTACCATGGGATTTAGTATATGAGTACAATGGCATGTGTTATCGAATGACGAGATTGATATTGATATTATTCCCGTTTAGAGGAAGCCTATTTCCCCATAGAGGAAGGTTGTTTTCTTTGATAATTTCTATACCCCCGATATTATTGATTTTTGATAACGTGTTGCTGGCGGTTTGAAAAGATTTTCCGGCAATTTGCGATTTAAGTAGTGATGTGTCAAATTTGGGGATAAAGTTGGCTGTTATGACGGCGGTCGCCTGTGTATCCCCGTTTTTCTCTACTTGTGCCTGTTCGATCTTTATCTGATTTTGTGAATTATTGATAGTATATCCCTGGGGTGGCTGGAAAAGGTCAGTTTTGGCAAGAGTAGTCAGGTCTTTCTGTTTGTAAACAAGCGCATTGACTTTCATGTCAAGCGTCAGCGTCAATTCTTTGGCTTCTGTATTGACGTCGTTGCTGAATTTTTGGGAGACGACTGTATTTTCTATAGATCCGTCAAGCAGTTTTTCATCAGATCCAATTTGCTGAAGCATTTTTTGCTTCGCCTGACCTTCAAGATCCTGGGAAAGCGAGGAGAAAAGATTATCCTGATCCTCTTTAGAGACGCTTGATACATCCCGGCTGGTGCCGCCTGAAAAATTGCTTGTATTTTTGGCATAGTATGATGTTCCTGGGAAGTCCTTTATGGTAAAATTACTGTCAGCACCCAGGTTACCTTCTGGTCCTATATCAACGGCTGTGACGCTTGTCGTGGTTTTCCCATAAGTCAGCCCTTCCCCTGTGTCTGAAGCAGAAGCGATAGTGGTATCATTATCCAGTGTAAATTTTAGCGATCCGTTGGTTAAAACAGTACCTTTTGGGAAAGTCTTGGCATCAAGAGTTTTGTTGTATATCGTCACATCACCTTTTGCCGGATTGCCCACTTTGGTTTTTCCTGTAGTCTCGACAGTCTTCTGGTCGGAAATTTCTTGGGATATGGTGGAAGCGAGGATGATGTTATTGTCTAGGTTGGTTCGGGTATTGTCTGTGGTAAAGACTACACCCATTGTCTGGGAAGACTTGAGAGGATAGACGATAAGATTGACGTCACTTTGAGGATAATTCCAGACAAGAAAATAGCCCACAAAGACAATAAGTATAAGGGCCAATAAAACCCCGAGTGCTGGCGCCAGGCTCAAGGATATAGGTGGAAGGCGCAATGGTATATTGGGCGTATTGGGTATGAATTTCCTGACGGGTTTTTGTGCTTCCTCAAATTTCCCGCCAAACAATTCTGTTTTCAGGTCGACAGGAGTGGAGATATTTTCCAGTTCTTCTGTTTTCCTGATGTCTTTATTCTTTACAAAACCAAAAGCTTCTTCTTCACTATGGTTTTCTTTTTCAACCAATCTTTTTACTGTAGGAGTTTCACTTGTATAACTCTCATTTTCTTTTTCAGTTTCTTCTTTTGAATTGACGTTTGCTGTACTTTCTGATTTTTCCTCATCTTGAGAGATTACTTTAAGATCGCTTCTGATGAATTTACTGGCTGCTGTCTCAACCAGGGCTGTTGTGATAGCGCTTGGTTCCATAATTTCTATTTTGGGCGTATGCATAAAAGAAGCCTGTTTGTGCCAGGGAAAATTCAGCAGTTCTTCCCTCATGTCCTCAAGGAGTGGTCCTTTTACTTCGTCATACATGACTATTTTTGAAGGCAGAATTTCTGACTCGAAATGGGAAAGTATACTATTGAAGTCTTCTGATAAAGATGAAGACCTTTCGACAACAATATTTTTTTCCACTTTACCCACTCGAAGATGTGATAGAGTAAGATGATTCCTTCCGATGGATAGTAGAAGAAGAGTAGGAGGTGTTTCTTCTTTTGCTTCCAAAAAGCTGGAGATTGCCTGGGGATACTCGATATATCCTTGGGGAGACAGGTCAAGTTCTTTGGATATTTTTTGTACCCTTTCCATATATTCAGGTTTTATCTCACCGTTTTGCATAAACGATACTGGGACGCCAAAAATTGTCTTTTTGACGAATATATTTTCAGGGACACTTTTTTCTGCAGTGGAAATGGCAATATCAGTGGCTTCTATTTCGCTGCCTACGGTTGCATATTCACTCTCACCGGTTCCGATTATCCTTACCATAGCGGCTTCAATTTCAGCCACGGCAGCACAGATGCGGTGTTCTTCAATGCCGAGGACTATGAAGTATTCTTTTTCTACTTTTTTTTGCAGGAATTTATTGACTAGGGACATTATTTAGATAGTGAGGATTGCATAGACTCTGCGAACGTTTGCAGAGGCCGCCTCTTCTTTTATTATCTTAAACGTTCCCATCTTTCCTGTAAAGTCGACATGCGGTCCTCCACAGACTTCTCGGGAAAAATTGCCGATGGTATATACTTTTACTTTTTCAGGATAATTTACGCCGGGAACAGTGAGCGCGCCTTCATTTGTAGCTTCTTTCAGGTCGATTACTTTTATGCTTACGGGAAGATTTTTTTTGATTTGTGCATTTACCAGATCCTCGGTTTTTTTTACCTCTTCAGGTGTCATCTTAGCGGGATGGGAAAAGTCAAAACGCAGACGCTCAGCTGTGATGTGGCTGCCTTTTTGCCTGACGTGGTCTCCTAGGACTTCTCGTAAAGCTTCCTGGAGAAGGTGAGTAGCAGTATGGAGGCGAGTCGTGGTTTCCGAGTGATCCTGTAATCCTCCCTTAAATACGCCTTTTGTAGCTGTACGTGATAATTCCTGATGTTTTTTAAATTCCGACTCAAACTGTGCCTGATCAATCTGTTGGCCTTTCTCGCGGGCAATTTCTGCCGTCATCTCCCAGGGAAAACCATAGCTTTGGTATATGTCAAAAGCGATTTTTCCGGTCAGGATAGAATGTTTTTCTATTTCTTTCAGACCGCGACTGAGGGTAGCCAAGAATTTTGTCTCTTCTTGTTCCATTGTTTCTTTTATGAGTTTCTTGTTTTGGGACAATTCAGGATAATCTGACTTATAGGTCTCTATCATAGCCATTGCTAAGGGGCTTATAAAAGGATTTTTAACTCCAATAAGCTGGAGATGCCTCACGGTGCGCCTAATGAGTTTTCGCAGAACATAACCTCTTTCCTTATTGCTGGGTACAACACCGTCTGAAATGATGAAAACTGCCGCTCGGATGTGATCTGCGATAATCCGTAGAGATTTAGTATTTTCCCCGCCGTATTTTTGGAAATAGACTTTATTTATAGTTTCCGTCACTGGGTTAAAAAGTTCTGTCCGAAAAGGGTCCGGATCGGGAATTTTCCCTTCAAACCATTCCAGAATTGCCGTTAACCTCTCCATACCCATTCCGGTATCAACATTCTTTTGCTGCAGCGGTTCAAAACTTCCGTCAGGTTTTTTATTATATTGCATGAAGACGTCATTCCAAATTTCTACAAAACGTCCGCAGTCACAATTGATGTGGCAAACCGGACCATATATTTCTGGATTATGCACAGACAGGCCCGTGTCAAAAAACATCTCCGTATCAGGACCGCATGGTCCGGTGGTGCCTGCCGGTCCCCACCAGTTCTTGCTTTTGGGATAGGGAAATATCCTGCCTCCCAGTGTCACATCGTCTCTGGGGTTACCCACTTTTGCTTCTATGCCTGCTTTTCCAAAAGCCTCTTGCCAGAAACCGATAGACTCGTCGTCGCGGGGCGCATCACTGTCTCCTTCAAATACAGATATGTAAATTTTGGATGGGTCAAGATGCAGCCATTTGGGAGAAGTCAGAAATTCAAAAGACCAGCTGATTGCTTCCTTTTTGAAATAATCGCCCAGGCTCCAATTACCCAACATTTCAAAAAAAGTAAAGTGGCGCAGGTCTCCTACTTCCTCGATGTCGTCAGTACGCATGGATTTTTGCACATCTACCAGTCTCCGTCCCAGTGGATGGGTTTCTCCCATAAGATAGGGAACCAGGGGATGCATGCCGGCTGTGATAAAAAGGACTGTCGGATCATTCTCCGGGACAAGGGGGGCAGAAGGAATTTCCTTGTGATTGCGTGGAGATGAAGTAAAAAACCTGATGAATTTTTTGCGCAAATCAGTGTGAGTCATATGTTTATTTAATTGAATTGTAACATTTATAACATCAGTCTCTGGTAAAATATTCATTAACTAACCTACAAAATGGATTCGTCGCTTCTCTCCTCACCATACGTGAGAGTACGACTCACTTTGTATCTTCTACTCTCACAAAAAAATCCCACCTTTGTCAAAGGGTGAGATCGTCACGGTACCACCTTACTTTAGTTGTTAGTTATTGGTTAATTATTGAATATGTTTCCTGACTACTTACTAACAACTACTTATTCCAGCTGTCACGGGCATACCCGTCGGATTCTACTTATCCTTCCGTTTGAAGAAGGGTTTCTTTCCGCATCTTCTCCCTCAATATATTTCGGGACTTGCTGGGCGGCTTCACCTTCGATTTTGCAATCTCCAGATACTTGTCCCCGCATGATTTTACTATCTTGATTGATATTATATACTTCTTGCACTTGAAATTGCAATTAGCAACATATCCTTCAAAACAGATCTCGATAAAATCATGTCATTTCCCATATTGTTTTCAGATATATAAATGTATTATATTATCTCTAAACTTAGCTAAAAACTTGGGTATTGACAAAATAGAAAAAATTATTTTACAGTGGAAGTAGAGTTTGCCGACCGCAAACGGAAGCAATCCCTGTAAAGGATTGCTTTTTTGTTTCCATTTGTCTTTCGACACCTGCCCGGTGTAGTTTTTTAGTCGGAAAATATCGCTGCCCGAGTCTTAACTTGCTGCCCTATGTATCATAGTCTGCCTTCTGCTCAAAGGAAAACACTCGAATCCCGAGGTCTCTTATAGACCGAGGGAGGAGAGTGTTATTTTTGTGCAGTAAGAAAATCAATAAAGAAAGGAGGTGAAAAGATTTATGAAAAAAAATATATTGGGAATGGCCATTGGAGCAGGAATGCTGCTTTTGACAGTAGCACCGGCACTGGCTGTGGATTGTGGAAACGGTCCGACAGGTGCTTATAGTTCTAACTATTGCACCATAAAGGCAAAAAGGATTGTAAGGTTTATGCTGGGTAATAATGGGAATGTTACCAACAATGTAACTACCAACACAAATACCGGCGGAAACCAGAATAACCAGAATTCAGACGCGAGTCTGGGCGGAGTTCTCACTGGAAACGCTACGGCAAATATCAATCCTGTAGCCAATACAGTAAACAATGTCGGCCTAAACGTAAACCAGACAGCTGTTTTGGATACATCATTGACCGGCAGCGGAAACTCCATTACCGGTTACGGTTCCACCAATAACGTCACCGTAAATGTAAATAAGAGGGTTGGTTTTATGTTAACCAACACTGCTTTCGTTACCAATAACGTGAACACAACCGTAAATACAGGTAATAATCAGGCAAACCTGAATACAGTCGGTGGAGGAGTGGGAACCGGAGATGCTTTGGTAAATGTAGGAGTGAGCAATAATGTAAACAGTTCATCTATTACGATATCTCAATGATATAGTGAGCAGTTTACTGAATATTTCAGTTTAAGAGCTCTCCTTTTAGGAGAGCTCTTGACGTTTGCGGCAAATACATTTATATTTTCGTTGATGAAAACGGATAGGAAAAATATAAAAACAGGCATTATCCTCTCAATAATTTTCACACTGTTTCTGCGCCTCTTGCTTTTGTTTGCCGGTTTTTCCCTTTTTTCCATATTTCCCAAAATTCCGCTAACTACCGCTCAGATGGATTTGGTGCGCAATATTCCCGTCGATAGAAATGATTCCTGGTATTATATTGTCCAACCGCTTCACCGCTTTGACGCTCTCTGGTATGAGGAAGTGGCGAGGACTAATTATAGAGGTGAACCATTGACGGCCAAGTTTTTCCCTCTGTATCCTTGGGCAGTAAAATTACTGACGTTGGTAAGTCCGGCAACATTTCCGGTAGCAGCTTTTTTCCTAAATACATTTCTTTCCGCCTTAGCATTTTTCTTATTTTATTATTTTACTTTGATGGAGAATGACGGGAAAATCGCGGTGAGGTTGCTTGCGGCATATGCTATCTTTCCGGCCGCGTTTTTCCTGCTTGTCCCGTATGCAGAGTCTCTTTTTATTTCTTTTGTCCTGGCTTGCCTCATATTTGCTAAAAAAGACAGGCCGTTTACAGCAACATTATTTGCCATCTTTGCCACAGTGACTAAACCATATGGAGGTGTGCTTTTGGCGCCTTTAGCTTATATTTTCTGGAAAAGCAAAAAGATAAAAAATAAAATTCCGGCTTTGCTTTCCTTAATTCTTATCCCGCTGTCATTTTTTCTCATAGCCGGGTTTCAGGACGCGATGACCGGTGTTTCTCTTGTTGCCCTTAGAGTCAATTCCGCCTGGAAAGTGACGCTGCCTCTTCCCTGGGATCCGCTGCTGTCGCAGGCAAAAATATTGCTGGTGAGTCCCCTGAACCTTCCCAACGATTTGGATTTTGTCATAACAGCCGGTGCTATAGCTTATCTTTATGTTTCCTGCAGGAAAATCAGGAGGGAAGACTGGATTTTTCTTTTGGTCTTTTTTCTTGTCTTCTATTTCTTTCAGTACCGGGGATATATACTCAATGGTGTTTCCCGCTATGCCCTCATATTTTTCCCAATATTTATGTCTATGGGTAGGCTAAGACCAGCTAGATTTTGGGAAATAATTTATGTTTTCTTTTCACTCGTCTTGCTCTTGATATTTTTCATATACTATACTTTAGGTTTTTTTGTCGCGTAAAAGCACAATTTTATCAGAGTAGAGTTATAGTCTGATATATTTTGTTACGGTGTTGTCATCTTGACAAGTCAGGACGGGCAGTATAACATCTTTTTACTCTGCCTTAGCTGCCACAAAGTTGGAAGGATTCATACTTTCCCCTGCCAAAAACTGTCCAATTAAAATTGATTACCGCTCAATCTATTAAAGGCCAGACGGAAATTTTATCCGTATTAAGATTATGCCTAAAACACAAAATTGGATGAAAAAAATTCGGGAATTTGCAAAAGAGCATAAAAAACTGGTGGTCGGTGTTGTTGTTTTGATCTTTGCCATCTTTGCGGTAAATATCAATGCTATGCGTACCCGGTCTGAAGGCACAACCAAAGCTGCCAAAAGCATCAGTGCCCAGATAAACAAAAGTTTTGATTTCACTGCTTTGGATAACCAGGGTAAGCCCACTAAAAATAAAATTACATTTACTATTGCTTCAACCGAAAAGACAAACCAGGTGATGGTAAATAATAAAACTTACACAGCCACAAACCAAAAGCTTTTCCTCATATTGAATTTGGAATACAAGAACGATACCACTTCGTCCCTGAATGTTTTCCCAGGAGACCTCATCAGGCTTACATATAACAATGATGACGGCAATAAATTTGCGCCTGATTTGCACAATAACCTGGTGCCTATTGCCGCAATTTCCACCAAGCTGGATAGAGTCGGATTTGTAGTACCGGACAACGTGCGAAATTTCAAATTATTTGTAGGTGAGTTGGATGGTAAGAAGGAAACAATTCCTGTAAATTTTCCTTCCTGATTTCTGCCTCATAACTGCCATTATTTGCCTGTTAACTGCCCCAAAATTGAAATGGTGGACTATTCGACAAAGAAAGTTACTCGCGACTTGGTTGAAGAAATAAAGCAGGCGCTGAAAAATGTGCGCGGTTTTGGTTCTGTGGAAATTTATGTACAGGATTTCAAAGTGACACAGATTACTGAAAGAAATATAAAAAAGACAAATCACAATATCAAAGATATCTAAAATAAAAAATACCGACCGCCAACGGAGGTAAGAATACCCGAAAATTTCGGGATGACTTACCTCTTTTTATTTGGAATTTGACAGCGGTAACTTAAAAGCTTACTGACATTATGAAAAAATTTTACCCGCGAGAGCGGCAAGACTGAAAACTTAGCTTAATCCTAGGCAGGCAGAGGGCAGACAGTCTTGATACATCATAAGACGGAAGGAGGTGAATAGAATAATGAAAAAATTTGCAACTATAGCAGGATCAATTGCTCTTTTAATCGGAGCAGTTATTCCGGCAATGGCAGCAGGCAACAACTGCAGCAACGGCACAACCGGACCTCTTTCGCATGATTACTGCAATATAACCAATACCAGTGACGTCAATGTGACAAATACAAACAATCTTAATTTGACAAACAACGTCTCAGCAGTATCAAACACCGGTCACAATAGCGCTTCCTACAATACATTGGGAGGCAATATTACGACAGGAAATGCGACATTGAATGCCACTTTGAATACAGTCGGTAATATAAACACTACTACTGTAAACGGTGGACCGTCCGCAGCCAATAACTCAGGTTCCAATAACATTACCGGACCAAGTTCTGACAATAGAGTCACCATAACAAACAGTCAGCGCGTAAATGTTGTAAACAGCAATCAGGCTGATGTTCGCAACAACGTGAACACGACATCTGATTCAGGAAACAACAATGCTAATTACAACACCGGGCCGGCAAATGTCCAAACAGGATCTACCCAGGCAAATGTCATGCTTCAGAATCACTTAAATGACAGTGCCACAGGTATAACTGCGGGAGCAGGAGGTGCAGGCGGTAATTCCGTTGCCAACGATACTACAGGACCATTTTCAACTGATTATGTTGATGTTGTAAACTCGGCAAACGCAACAGTAAACAATCCTAATTATTTGAATTTGGGTAATAATGTAGCTGTCGTGTCACGTTCCGGCAATAACGGTGCTTCCTACAATACACTTGGAGGAGGTATCGGAACCGGCGGATCATCTGCTGGAGTAGGAATGAATAATGAAGGTAACATAAGTACTACAACCATCCAGATGGCCATGGGCGGCTTCGCCAACGATGGTAGTAACGGCGTCACCGGACCTTTTTCTGACAATCGTACAACCCTGTTAAATAGTTTCGGAACAACAGTAAACAATCCGAACAACTCTAACGTCACCAACACTGATAATGACGTTGCTGACACAGGATCAAATGCTTCCAACTACAATACAGGCGGAGGCTCAGTATGGGCAGGATTGTCAGATCTTTGGAAGACTATCTCAAACCATCTAAATGATTCTTTGACAGTCATCCAATAAGAAAAGACGTTTTTTCCTCGGTGGGAATCCATCCTAGGAAAAGGGGTTCCCACCGGGAAAGACGTAATAAAAAAATTTAAGTTTTTAACAAAGTCATCCCGAACTGTACATATCTGTCATGCTGAACTTGTTTCAGCATCCAGTAAGGTCCAATCTGTAAGTTCCCTCAGGAATTTTCAGAGATCCTGAAATAAATTCAGGATGACATTGATTAACACAGTAGTTTAAAATGTCAAAATTTAGAAACAAAATTATCAGTTTTATACTTATTTTAAGCCTGGTATTTACCGGAGGGAATTTGGTATGGGTTCCGGTGGTATACGGCCAGAGTGCGCAGTCTCCAGCTTCAGCTCCTGCACCAACCAGTCCGCCCAGCGCACCGGCCCCGACTTCACCACCTAGTGCTTCCGCGCCAACGAGCGCACCGGCACCCACCAGCGCTCCGCAGCCTACCAATTCTTCCGTATCTCCAACAACTGCTCCCGCACCGACCAGTAGTGATCCGCCCGCTACAAATCCTTCTGGCCCATCGGGTTCTACCGGCCCATCAGGTACTTCCGGTTCTCAACCGACAGGCAGCAGTTCCACAGATGGTACAGGTACAACAAACACGAATAATGTTTTGGGCGCCTCAAGTACAAACGGTCCGACAGGTCCTACAGGTGACACTGGCACAAACGGTAGCGTTAGCGATCCGGCGAATGTCGGAACTGGCGCGTTATCCACAAATAGCGCTTCAGAAACAAATTCCAACTGGCAGCAGGTATTGAATAAAAATTTGGCTGATATCCAAAATAAGATTGATGCCGCTACAAATACAGGTTTCAATTATGCTGACCTTAATACTCTAAACGGCCAGGTATCAACTGGGAATACCCAATCTGCAGTAAATCTCTTAAATAAACTAAACAGTAATATCTCAGGAGTGGGAGGTTTCTCTACTTACAATGTGTATGGTACTCAGACAGGTGATATAGTCTTCCAGACTGGCGATCCAAGTGCAGGCAGCGGATTCTCAAGTGCCTCTCCTACAGTATCCAAAAATTCAGTGACGGGAGCAGGTTCATCCAATGATGCGCCAGCAAATAATTCCTTTTCAGTCAAAGAAGCCAACGGAAATGACGCTCAACTGGTAAATGATATAAATTTGCAGGCAGTTACCGGTCAAAACAGTGCGTCATACAACACGGGTAACGGTACTATCCAGACCGGAAATGCTACAGCTCTTGGCAACATTATAAACATGGTTAACTCCAATTTAAACGTCAGTAATTGGCTGATGGGTGTAGTAAATATTTATGGGACTTTGGCGGGAAATATTGTTTTGCCATGGAGTACTGGAAATTCCACCGGAAATGTTACAGCTTCAAACACAACAAGCGCGGGTACAAATGTGACCAACAATACTACTGGTGCGCTGTCAACAAATAATGCCACATCCAACACTTCAGATTCGACAAACTTAACCAATAATAATACCGCTGATATCACAAGTACAGTAAACGCTACCGCCAATACTGGAAACAACTCAGCCTCCATAAATACCGGTGGAGGAAGCGTAACTACGGGAAATTCCAACACGCAAGTGAGCAATAGTACAGTAGCCAATACGAACGCAGTGGATGAGGGTGGAACTGTATGGCTTGTCATAGTAAACGATATGGGTAAATGGGTGGGTTATATAATGGGAGCTCCGTGGGGAGCGACATCTGCTTCAAACGGTTTACCTGTGCAACAAACAGGAGGTGGAGGGTCTGGTACGTATACTACGGATGTAGGCAGTAGCGGGACAGGAGCACTTTCAACAAATAACTCTACCTATAATAGTACGTCAGATACTTCTTTATCCAATAACAATAGTGCTAGTATTGTAAACAATATTACTGCAAATGCCGATACCGGTAACAATAAAGCCCAGGACAATACCGGAGAAGGACAAATACAGACGGGTAATGCTCAGGTTGGACTAAATCTGGTTAATCTGGTTAACACAAATGTAACCGCCAAGAATTTTGCCGTACTTCTGGTGAATGTGTTTGGTAATTTCCTGGGGAATGTGGTGACACCAGGACAAAACTATAATCAGACGGCTGAAGCCGGAAGTGGAGACACAATTAACTCAGGTACAACAGGGAGCAGTAATAATTCACAAAGCGCAATATCTCCTACACCGACCTTGGATCCTTTACCGTCATTTGATACCGCAGATACCAATATAGGCGGTGTGACCGCAACAAAACAAACAGCTGATAGCCAAAATTACTCACATACTTATTACTCATACTATTATCCGACAGATACAAGCGGCCTCCAGACACAACAGCAGGTTCAGCAGGCCCGATATTATTACCCGTCGAGTTACTATCTGGCAACTGCAAATGTCGCAAACCAAAAATATCAACTGGCAAACCAAGCACAGGAATATTTACAACAGGATCCGCAGACCTACATATTGGGCCAAAACAACGGCCAAAACAGAATGCTTCGCGGCAGTTTCGTGTCTCCGGCTTTTGCCAAGGCTACAGAAACAAGTTTTGCCGGGATGCTTTTGGGAGGAGCAAGGTTGAATGTAAATGAATCATGGTTGTCAGTTGTTCCACTAGCATTTTTCCTGATACTTATAAGAAGAAGGAAGAGGTTTCACCTGGGAAAGTATGTGAATGCGCTTCTTGAAGTGCTTTTATAAAAGCAAATATTAATTTTTATTATAAAAAGGAAAGGAGGTGAATAAATGAAAAAATTAGTATCGGTCATCAGTTTATTTGGAATAGTATTTATTCTAAGTGTGATGCTAAACGGCAGTGTTTTGGCAGATTGGTGGCAGAGGCCTGCAGCAAGACCGACTTCTCCTTCTTTAGAGAGGACGGTAACAGTGCCTCCTCTTCCAACTAGCCCGCCACAAGGTCAGCCGACACCGACGTCAGGAGGTGGACCAAATGTGACTCCATCAAGTCCTACTGCTACACAAGCGTCTTCCACAAGCAGTAGTTCTACAGAAGATCCTTGCGCGCCGGGGAAATCGTATTACGGTCCATATTGCGGATGGTCGCCATCAGTTAGCGAAAGTTCGGGTGGCGGTGGAGGTGGTGGAACAAGCACTGGAGTAAGAATTGGAGGCCCGCAGGTATTGGGACTTTCGTATACAGGAGGTTCAGAGCTCTCCATATCTGATATAATACTTCTTGCTGGAGTGCTATGTCTTCTACTTTACGTAAGGTCAAAAATAGAAATAGACATAAAGAGATCACGTTAAAAAGGATCCTCAAAAACGAGAAGAAAAAAATCCGTTTATATCTTCTTGCCGGGGGGATCCTTTTTATTGGCTTTGGATTTTATCTTTCCGGTACTCCCGCAAGTTCAAACTCGTCAAACAATAGCGCAAATACAGTTACTGTGCCACAAAACGGAGAAGTATCCTCTTTTTCCCAGGAACCAGTGAAGGTGGACAAATTGCTTCTTTCAACACAAATAAAGAAGAATCAGGAAGCTCCCATGCGGGTACTTATTCCAAGTGTTGATATAGATCTGCCCGTGAAGGAAGCAAAAGTGATAGATGGCTATTGGGAAGTATTCCCGAGCGGCGCTGGTTGGGGGCAGGGTTCGGGTTACCCGGGAGAAAAGGGTAACCAAGTCATCTTCGCCCATGCCAGGCAAGGCATGTTCTTACCTCTTAAAAATGTTAAAAATGGAGAAGATATTTATGTCTTTACTAGCGATAAATGGTATCAATATAAGATAAATAATATTCAGGAGGTGTTACCATCTCAAACTGAAGTAATTGCTCCGACAAGAGATGAGGTTTTAACGCTTTATACATGTACCGGTTTTGCCGACAGCAAAAGGCTGATTGTGACTGCCAAAAGGGTTTAGGCTTATAGGACGGTGAAATAACAATAATACCTCTTGACAATATGCAAAAGATTGCGTTAGAATAGCTCAAATTAAAATATGTTAAAAGTAAAAAGCCTTATTATTGTCACTACTACTATTGGTCCTTCTTTGAAGGAGGTTTCGTAGTAGGAATATAATAAGTAATTGACGAGACCTCCTAAAAGGAGGTCTTTTTTGTTGGTCAGTTCACAAATCAAATATGATAAAGATGAATTAATCTGGTCATTATTTTGTATTCAATTTCTTGTGAAGTGTGGACTAAAGACAACACAAATTAATAAGCGCATAAGGATCTAAAAGGGGAATCTGAAATGAAAATCATGAAATTTGGCGGATCATCCGTCGGGTCAGCACAAAATATATTAAGAGTTGCGGATATCATAAAAAACCACTCTTCAGGTGGTCATGTGGTGGTTGTGGTTTCTGCAATGGGTGGTGTCACCGATACTTTGATAGATGTCTACAATTTTTATAAGGATGGCCGGTATGCTGATGCCTATGAAGGGCTAAACAATCTTTACACATTGCATCTTGAAACACTGGTTGGTCTGAAATTGAGAAGGGAAATGTATGAAGAAACCCACGAAAAATTAGTCAGACTTTTCGGAAGACTTATCACTTGTCTGACTTTTAAGAAGGGACTTGCAGATTGCGGTTATGATTATGTGGTTTCGTTTGGGGAAAGGCTCAGTTGCATTCTGCTTTCAGCCGTACTGCAACACATAAAAGTGAGAGCACGGGAAGTAGATAGTGGGAAGCTGATACTTATGTCGAATGAGAGCGGCAATTACAAAGTCAATTTTGAGGAGACACGGGAAATGACGGAACAGCTGATTTACAAACTCATTTTCAAAGGCGTAACTCCTGTTGTGACAGGATTTTATGGGGGTACAAGAGAAGGAAAGGTCGTAACGTTGGGCAGAGGAGGATCAGATTATACCGCTACAATTCTTGCATATGCCTTGGATGCTTCCGAAGTGGTTTTATGGAAAGAAGTGGATGGGTTATTTAACGGCGATCCCAAAAAGGGTAGTAACGCGAAATTTATTGCCGAGATTTCTTATGTTGATGCTTTGGATATGGCTCAAAAAGGGGCAAAAGTGCTGCATCCTCAAGCTCTGAAGCCGGTAGCCGAAAAAGAAATTACCGTCTGGGTAAAAAATACGTTCAGGCCGGAATTTGCAGGAACAAAAATCTGGAAAGGAGTAACAAGTGCACAAGATTAACATCATTCATTTGGGTATCGGTAATGTAGGAAAAGAACTTATCAGGGAGATAGAGGAAGTAAATCCTTCTTGGAAAAGGAAGTATGGGATATTTTTGAATTATTGCGGTATGTTCGGTTCAAAAGGAGGTGTTTTTGATGCGGAGGGCTTATCTGAAAATAAGATAAAAAGTTTCCCAAAAACATCCTCCGGAGTAGATGTAAAAAAGGCGTTAAAAGTAGTTGTTGATCCGTTTATCCTGATTGATACGACGGCATCTGATAAGACACTCGAATTGTTTATGTTAACCCTCAGCAATGGCGGATATGTAGTCACATCCAACAAAAAGCCATTTACGCAGAGTCAAAAGCAATTTGACCGATTGGAGGAATATTTTGGAAGAAAATTATTTTTTGAGACGACAGTCGGAGCGGCTTTACCGGTTATTTCTACATTAAATAATTTTATCGATACCGGTGACAGTATTTCTGAGATAAAAGGTTGTTTCAGCGGTACACTCGGATACATATTCTTCCATCTGGAGGAAGGGATGTTATTTTCTCAAGCAGTAGAACAGGCCAAAGAAAAAGGTTTTACAGAACCGGATCCCAGAGATGACCTTTCTGGAATGGATGTAGCAAGGAAAGCGTTAATTCTTGCCAGACTTTTGGGCAGGAGGATTGAAATAGAGGATATTAAAATTGAAAGTTTATATCCCCGGAATATGGATGGACTGACTGTAGATAAATTTATGGAAACAATTGGTCGGTTTGATGATGAATACAAAAAGAAAATTTATATGGCTGGGGAAAGATCAATGACTTTAAGGTATGTGGCAAGCGTCACGGTAAATTCCTGTACCATCGGTATGGAGGAAGTAGAAAAAAATGGTGACGTGGGAAATTTGAAAGGACCAGACAATATTATAGTTTTTAAAACAAAAAGATATGATAAAAATCCACTAGTTGTGAAAGGTCCCGGTGCGGGTGTCAGCGTGACAGCAGAAGGGGTTCTAGCCGACGTCCTGGAAGCTGCAAAGTTTATTTATCATTCGTAATTTATGAAAGCAAAAGGAAGAGTTGTGCATAAAGTGAGGGTAGGAATTTTGGGCGCGACAGGCATGGTGGGACAGCGATTTGTCAGCATGCTCCATAACCATCCGTGGTTTGAGGTTGTATGTCTGGCAGCCTCAGCCCGCTCCGCCGGTATGACTTACGGGCAGGCTATTGAGAGGCGATGGAAATTGAATACGGATATGCCAGAAACGGTAAAGAAGATGAGTATCTATGACGTTGAAGGTGATTTTGAAAAAATTGCCAAAAGTGTCAATTTGGTATTTTCCGCTTTGAATGTAGATAAAGACAGGGTTAAGCGGATTGAAGAAAGATATGCAGAAGAGGGAATAGCGGTAGTTTCAAACAACTCTAGCAACCGTTTTGCATCAGACATACCTATGGTGATTCCGGAAATAAACCCAGACCATCTTAGGTTAATCGAATCGCAGAGAAAAAACAGGGGTTGGTCGAAAGGTTTTATTGTCGTAAAACCCAATTGCTCCCTCCAATCTTATGTACCTGTGTTGTATGTTCTGCGGAAATTCAAGCCCAAACTGGTAGAGGTAACCACTCTTCAGGCAATCTCAGGAGGCGGAAAAACTTTTGCGGACTGGCCGGAAATGGTAGATAATGTTATCCCTTTTATAAGCGGCGAAGAGGAAAAAACAGAAAGAGAACCACAAAAGATACTTGGAGATTTGGTGGAAGGCAGGATTAAAGAAGCAGAGAATTTGCAGATATCAGCAACATGCATAAGAGTACCGGTAACTGACGGACATATGGCATCCGTATCGGTGAAGTTTGAAAATAAGCCGACTTTTGGGGAAATAGTTGAAGCAATACATAATTTTGACAATCCTCTTTCCGAAATGGATTTACCATCTTCTCCCAAACAGTTCATAAAATATTTTTCCGAGGATGATCGTCCCCAGACAAATTTTGATAGAGACTTGGGAAAAGGAATGACTGTCTCATGTGGCAGATTCAGGGAAGATCCATTTTTTGACTGGAAATTTGTATCACTTTCTCACAACACCATACGAGGAGCAGCGGGGGGTGCAGTTCTTATCGCGGAACTTCTTTATAAAAAAGGATATCTATCGGTTTGAAATAACGTGAAGTTAACAGTTTATTAAGAATTAGTTATCATTGAAATCTCTCGCTAGCGCTCGGGATTAATTCGACTTACGAAAAATTCTATTCAGTCGTTAGTTGTTTGAATTTTTCTAGTCTCATTGAATATGAAAGTAAAAATAAAAGTACCGGCAACGTCCGCAAATCTGGGTCCGGGTTTTGATATTTTTGGTCTGGCTGTTGGGCTTCATAATGAGTTTTTGGTTGAAGAAGCGCAAAATTTTGGAATTGTTATAAAAGGATTAAACAGTTTGCCTAAAAATAAAGAAAACCTTTTTTACCAGTCTTTTATCTATCCATTTGAGAAACTGAAAGAGGTAACTCCTCAAGTGAGGATTGAGATGAATCTTGGGATACCTCAGGGAAGGGGATTCGGCAGCAGTGCAACAGCGGTAGTAGGCGGGCTTCTTGCAGCAAACGCATTTTTGCATAACCATTTTTCCTTTGAAGAACTTCTGCCAATGGCAGTTGAGCTTGAACGCGGAAAGCATCCGGATAACGTGACGCCGGCACTTTTTGGAGGGCTGGTCATTGTTACATCAAAAAAAGATGCAAAACTTACATACATAAAAATACCTTTCCCTCAGGATTTGAAGGCGGTTTATTTTGTGCCCGATTTTGCCATGGATACTATAACGGGCAGAAAACTGATGCCGACACACTATCACAAAAACGATGTGGTGTTTAACACTGGGCGTGTAGCACTTTTTCTGGCTGCACTCCAGTCAGGGAATTATCACCTTCTTGGGACTGCGATGGAAGACAGGATTCACCAGCCGGCAAGGACAAAAGTGTTCCCTCTTATGCCGCGGATTATTGCTGCGGCACTTTCTGAAGGAGCTTATGGAGCGGCACTTTCAGGAGGCGGATCATCAATAATTGCTCTTGCAGGACATCGTTTTAAGGCTATCGCCAGAAATATGGTTGAAGCGGCGGCAGAAGGTAATATCTCAGGCAGTACTCTGGTTCTTGATGTTACCAATACAGGTTCTGAAGTAAAATTGATTGAATTATGATCTCCTACCATAGTACAAGAGGTGACAAAAAAATATACACATTTTCTGAAACGATACTAAAAGGAATTGCAGGAGATGGAGGACTTTTTGTACCTGAGAGATTGCCACATTTTTCATTAAAAAAGTTAAAGCCTTTATTAAATGGTTCCTATCAGGATACGTGTCTTTCTGTTTGTGATTTGTTCAAGACTGATTTTGATCATGATTTGTTAAAAAAGCTGATTTATCGCGCCTATTCAGATAATTTTGACGATACGAGGATTACTCCCTTAATTAAACTTAGGGATAATCAATATCTTTTAGAACTTTGGCATGGTCCCACTTTGGCGTTTAAGGATATTGCTTTGCAGTTTACCACTCATTTGTTTACCGAAAGCCAGAAAAAAGAAAAAATACATCGGTTAAAGAAAGGGTTAAGACAGCCAAACTACCTGATTGTTGTAGCCACCTCAGGAGATACGGGAAAAGCGGCTCTTGAAGGATATGCCAATAAGGAGGGGATATCAATTGTGGTCTTTTATCCCTATAAAGGAGTATCAAGTTTGCAGGAATTATCCATGATCACGCAGAAAGGGAAAAATGTTGCTGTATACGGAATTCAAGGTAATTTTGACGATGTACAAAAAAGTGTAAAGGAATTATTCAATGATAAGGAATTTAATGAAAAACTGCTGTTGGAGAAAAATGTCTTACTTTCTTCTGCCAATTCCATAAATTGGGGAAGGCTATTTCCTCAGATTGTTTATCATGTAAAAAGTTATCTGGATTTGGTTAACGAGAAAAGGATAAGTTTTGGGGAGAGGATAGATATTGCAGTTCCTACGGGGAATTTCGGCAATATTCTGGCCGCCTATTATGCCAAGATTATGGGATTGCCCGTTGGCAGGCTTATCTGTGCAAATAATGAAAATAATGTCTATAGTGAATTTCTGAAAACAGGCGTGTATGACATCAGAAAAAGAAAATTGGTAAAAACCCCCTCTCCAGCTATGAGTATACTAGTGGGTAGTAATTTGGAGCGGTTGTTATATGAGTTGACTTATGATGTTGAAAAGGTGAATTTTTGGATGAGTCAATTGAAAAATAACAATTTTTTCAAAGTGGACAGTGAGACACTGCGTAGATTAAAAGAAAATTTCTTTGCCGATTGGGTATCAAATAAAGATTGTTTAGCAACAATAAAAAAGACATACAATGAAACAAATTATCTTCTTGATCCGCATACTGCAGTAGCCCAAGCAGTAGCAGAAAGGTATCAGAATAAATACGGCTCTCCTAAGCCGGTAGTAATTTGTTCCACCGCGCATTGGGCAAAGTTTGCCAAAGATGTCTATAAGGCATTATCAGGCTTTGGATCAAAAGAAGATGAGTTCAAGATCCTAAAAAAAATTACCATTCTTTTTCCCAGCATTACTATTCCTCCAAATATTGCCAATCTAAAAAACAAAAAAATTAGATTCAAGAGAAAGTATGCATCCGGAAAAGAATCAGTGGAAAGAGCAATTATGCAATCTTTGAAAAGATGGTAAAATTAGAATACTTTCTATCACATGTTTGCAATTGACAAAAGCTCATTTTTATGGAAATATCTTTCGGATGGGCAAAAAGGACTGATTGACGAAGGAATATACCTTCTAAATGATCTAAAAGAACATCCCGATGAGAACATAACCGATTATTCCTATTTGGTTTTTCCTTTTGCTAAAGCCTACGAAGGATTCCTCAAGAAGTTTTTTCTTGATAGCGGATTTATAAGCGCCAAGGAATATGGTAGTGATCATTTCAGAATTGGCAGGGCATTAAATCCTCAATTGGAAAGACAGCTGCGCCGGTGGTCAGCATATGACAAAATAGTAAGAAAGTGTGGTGATAGGGAGTTGGCCGATGAATTATGGAATGTTTGGAAAAGAGGCAGGAATCAGGTGTTCCATTATTTTCAGCATAACTTAAGGGCACTGGCACTTTCTGAAGCGGAAGAGATTATAAATGAAATGCTTTCCGTAATGGATAGGGCGATAAAAGAATGTAGGGTAGATAAAATCAGGAGCTGAATTTTCTTCTTGGCGTATAGAAATATCTATTTTCGCTATAATGCGGGATGGATAAATCAGGTGTTGAGGGTTTTTCCGTTCTTCTTGAAATAACGGTGCCTGATATCCTGAGTGAGGGCCATACCCTTCTTTTGCACTTCCTCAATTTTACTTAGAGTCTGGTCCATTTTATCAGTAAATGAATCAGAGACGATTTCCTTCTTATCAGCCATCTTCTTCACCACTTTTTCCTTTATATCTTCCGTTTCAGCCAGAAGTTTTTCTCCCTGTTTCTGGAGATTGGACACTTTCTCCTCAATTTCCTCCTCATAGACTTCAGCCTGGTCCAGTAACTTTTCCAGTTTCTTTTTTCCCTCTTTTGTACCAAGCATGAATATGATAAAGCCGCCTATAAGACCACCAAGGAAAAAACCCAGCCAAAAATTTCCACCATTTTTGTCGTCACTCATCTTTTTTCCCTTTCCTTTTGAATATCTTTAAAAAACCCAATACCGTTTTTACTCCCTCAGAAAATCCGCTCAGATCCTTGAATGATTTGCCGATGTTGCCGGAAATGGAAACTGCACCATCAACCATCATGTTTACTTTTGAAAGCATTTTCCTAATTTCAGAGAGGATAGAAAAGATTTGCCAACCTATTAGAACAACAATGGCTGTGAGTATGATGACTACTGAAAAAAGAAGTATTTGTGTCGGATCAATCATAGGCAGGTGTATTAAATAGGTTATAACATTTTAATATTTAGATATCATTACAGTCAACCGTACAAAAGGTATCAGTTTTGATGGAGAATTTACTTTCTTGGATCATATCTCCTGCCGCTCTTTGTGCTGTTTGGCTGAATGCTAATTTTCTGAGATTTGTACCGTTCTGGTTAAAGTCTTTTTTTTACCATATTTGCTTGTTGAATCTATCGTGATAGTGTTTACTCCCGGGACAAGTATAAGGGTGGTTGAGAAATTGCCGCCTGCAAGAACTGCAATCTTCTGGCCGTTGACTGAAACGACAGCGTCGGTGTCTGTTTGGCCAGTGACTTGCACCTTGTCTGATTTTATTACCTCTCCCTCTTGTGGTTTTGTGATAGTCAGGTTGGGGGGGCTGGTATAAGAATTGTATTGGAAAGCCAGATAACCGAAGAAAAGTAGAAGAAAGGAAATAATTATACCTGTTACAATTATATGGGGAGTCAGTTTTATTAGCGGTTCATTCAAGGGTTGAGATAATCCATTAGGAAGGAGACCTGATTTTTGTTGTTGGGTGAATTGCCTGCGGAAAATTGCTAACATCTCATCAGGTTTCAGATCCAGGTAAGAACTGTAGTTGCGCAAGAATCCTTTGATATAAGGAAGAGACGGCAACTGGTTCCAATTGTTTTCTTCGAGAGCCTGGAGGTATTTCCCCCTAATCTTCAAATGTTTTTCGATTTCTTCAAATTCCAGTTTCTTTTCCAGTCTGGCTTTTTTGAGAATGTCTCCGACTGTGCGCATAAGTATCTATACACTACAATGTTTGTTGTTCGGAAGAAGCTGTTGGATTGGTATGTGATGCTAAATACTCTTCTGCGTTGTGCATGAGGACGTCTCTGGGTTTAGAACCTTCTCCCGGTCCGACAATTCCTTCCTCTTCCAGCTGGTCTAGTATCCTTGCGGCTCTGGCATACCCGATCTTTAATTTTCTTTGCAGGAGGGAAGCCGAAGCCTTATCATATTGGCAGACTATTTGTATAGCTTCCTGGAACATTGCATCCTTCCCATCGTCTTCCCCAGTTGCCATGCTACCCGCTCCACTTCCAGAAGATTTTTTCCAGGTCTGTGGCATGGAGGTAACTTCTTCTGTGTATTGTACTGGTATGTTTTTACTTTTAAGAAAATTTACAAGTTGGCGTACTTCCTGTTCTGAGATATAAGTGCCTTGTATGCGGGTGGCTTTGGCTTGTTCAGGCGGGATATAGAGCATGTCACCGCGTCCAAGTAGTTTCTCTGCTCCGGGTACGTCCAGGATGACTCTTGAATCAATCATGGATGATACGTTAAAAGCAATTCTGGAAGGGATATTGGCTTTTATAAGTCCTGTAATAACATCAACAGAAGGCCTTTGTGTGGCGACAACAAGATGAATTCCTGTGGCTCTTGCCATCTGAGCTAGACGGCAGATGGAATCTTCTACCTCAACTGGGGCATAAGACATAAGGTCTGCCAATTCGTCTATAAATATGACTATATAAGGCAATGACTGAAAACCCGCCAGTTCGTTGAAGCCGTCAATGTTACGCACACCCACTTCAGAAAAAGTCTTATAACGTTTATCCATCTCTCCCATGGCCCATTTGAGGGCTGAAAGGATCTTATCAGGCTCTACAATCACGGGAGTCAGAAGATGGGGGATACCGTTATAACCAATGAGTTCTACTCTTTTGGGGTCGACTAGTATGAGTCTTACTTCTGACGGATTAGTCCTAAAAAGAAGTGATGAAATCCATGTATTTATGAGGACTGATTTTCCGCTGCCTGTTGTCCCGGCAATAAGAACATGGGGCATTTTGGCAATATTTGCCGCAACTGGATTACCTGATACATCAAGACCCAAAGCAACCAAAAGCTTCTCTTTACTTCTTTTCAGGTTTTCAGAAGAGAGCATATGCCGTAGTGTAACAAACTCAAGCGATTTATTGGGAATTTCAATGCCTACCAGACTTCTGCCGGGAATAGGTGCGTCAATCCTTATTTGTCCTGTGGGGGCAGCAAGAGCCAAAGCCAGGTCGTTTGATAGTGCGGTAATTTTGGAAAGTTTGGTACCCATGGCAATCTCAAGAGCATACTGCGTGACTGCCGGACCCATATTTACTTCTACCACTTTTGCTGATATGCCAAAGCTTTCCAGTGTTTTCTCAATTGTGCTGGCATTGTGTTTCATATCCCCCCGGTCTGCTTTTTGCCCGAATGAAGAAGATAAAAGTGAGAGAGGCGGATATTCCCAGACATTTTGACTGCCTGGGACGTTGGCAATAATGTCTGTCGGTAAACCGCTTGTAGCGTTGAGAGATTGTCCATTGATGGTTGAAACTGAGGAAGCAACTTGCTTGTTGTTTGGCCCACTAGGCTTTTGGGAGGAGACAGGTTTTTGTTCTTCTCTTTTATAGTCAATAGGGGGTTTGATGGGTAATTTTTCCACAAAAAGCGGTTTTGATTTTTTGAAGGACATATTAAATATTGGGAGGGTACCTAGCATTTTATTTAAGCTTTTTGCAATTTCACTGATTGTTTTTGCTATTTCATCTATTGAGGTGTTGAAAAGTACAATAAGCCCTATGCATAACATTCCAAAAAGTATAATGAATGCACCAATACCTGAGACAAGCGCTGCAAAATTTTCCCAAATTTGCGTACCGACACTTCCCGCGCGGGTAAGTGCCAAAAGACAGATATAGCTTAACAAAACCCCAAGAGAAACATTTGGGCGGGTAAAGGATAATTTCAGTTTCATAAAAAGGAAGGAGAATGTTACCAGAACAACCGGAAGTAGCATGCCGCCCCAACCTAATTTATCTATAAGAAGATTGCGGACGAGACCCAATTTGGTACCGGACTGAAAAAAGGAGATTGTGGTAAGTGCAGCTGCACCAATAAAAAGAATAGTGAATATGGTAAAGACAGACTGTGCTTTGAGTTTGAATTTTGGAAATTTTTTTCTTCTATATCTTCTTGCCATAGGCAGTAGTAAAACTGATATCAAAACCTAGGTTTTAATCCTATGAAAGCTATAACTCACAATCAACTCATTTTGATATAAGTTCTAGCTTATTATATCAGGATTATCTTCATTAAAAAAAGATAAAGGTATTAATATCCTATAGTATTATCAGCGCAATGTCAAGTGCTTTTTCATTGTGAAGCGTAGAATCATAAGTTAAAATGGGATTTACATGGGAGAAAATATCGTTGAAGTAAAAGACTTGACTAAAAAATTCGATGGGCGAGCCGGCGGATTTACCGCTGTTGATAGATTATCGTTTGTTATAAAAGAAGGTGAAATTATGGGACTACTGGGTCCAAATGGTGCAGGTAAGACGACAACTATAAGAATGCTGTTAAACCTCATTACTCCCTCGTCCGGTTCCATCAGAATCTTCGGTTTGGATTTTTCCGGACACACTGAGGAGATACTGCAGAAAATAAATTTTTCCAGCAGCTATACCAATATGGATTGGAGGCTGTCTGCCTGGGAAAACCTCATGGTCTTTGCCAAGCTTTATCATGTTTCTTCTCTGAAAGAAAAGATAAGGGAACTAATGGAAAGATTTGAGATATGGGAATTGAGAAACCAGAGAGTAAATAATCTTTCTTCGGGTGAGGCAACAAGATTAAATTTATGCAAGTCACTGATAAACGATCCTGAAGTGCTTTTTCTTGATGAGCCAACTGCAAGTCTTGATCCTTATATTGCCGATAAGACAAGGAAAATTTTGAAAAGTATACAGAAGGAACGCAGTTTGACAATAATATATACCTCTCATAATATGGCTGAATTGGAAAAGATGTGTGATTATCTTGTCCTTTTGCATAAAGGAAAAATTATTGCAAAGGGTAACCCGACAGAAGTGACTAAAAATATACTGAAAATAGAAAAGGAAGAGCCTGATCTTGAAGAAGTGTTTTTGAAAATTGCAGGAGGTGTGCATGAAATTCTATAGAGTAATTGCATTATTGTGGAGATATTTTTACCTAATAAAAAGGGAATTGGGTAAATTGACTGAAATTTTTTATTGGCCGGCAATGGATGTAGTTATCTGGGGTTTTGTAAGTGTGTATCTTAACCAGACGACTAGCGGATTTCCTTTTTTTGCCAGCCTGTTTTTGTCAGGAATGATTCTTTGGAGTATTTTCAATAATACTTCAAAGTCTATATCGGTCTCACTTCTTGATGATATCTGGTCACGCAATCTGCCCAATCTTTTTGCCTCCCCCTTGCGGCCTTCGGAGTTTCTGGTAGCTACATTGTTTCTTGGCTTGATAAAAATTGTTGCTACCCTTTTGACTGCGTCATTTGTCGCCATGCTTTTCTACTCATTCAATCTTTTTACTCTCGGGATTTCTCTCTGGGCCTTTTTTAGCAACCTTGTCATATTCGGCTGGTCAATAGGTATCATAACTTCAGCGCTTATTTTGAGATACGGGACTAAAGTCGAGGATTTTGCCTGGAGTATGCCCTGGCTTTTTACCCCGCTTGCGGCAGTCTGGTATCCTGTATCAATCCTGCCGGATACTGTAAAGGAAATCGCTTTTATCTTCCCGGTTTCACATGTTTTTGAAGGGATGCGCGGTGCCATCCTTCATAAGACATTTTTATGGAATGAATTTGTTTGGGCGTTAGGGTTAAATCTTATCTATATTGTCGTTGCTGTCGTTTTCTTTTACCGCATGTACATAATAGTAAAAGAAAAAGGACTCTTGACGCGTCATTCTTAATATGACAAGGAGGATATTATTTCTTGAATGCTTTCCTGAGTTCTATTTTTGCCTTTTCTAAAATTGCCCTTTTTTCCTCCGGCAATTTCTTACCGGCACGGTTGATATAGAAATTCAGCATGGACATGGCTGACTGAAATGGTGTAGTTTTGCGGCGCAGGCTGTTTTCGGCGCTTTGTTTAAGCGAAAGCGCAATTCGTTTGGGGTCATCCCATGTAAAGACTCCTTCTTCAAGATCCAGAGCAAAGCTGTGTTTAATGACATATCCTGACCAGTTTTTCTTTTTTGCCATCATTTATATTATATAGCGATTTTCACTTAACTTTCTAAAAGCTCGCAATGAAAATTTTCTAGTCCGCAAGGATGGGAAATTCTGTCAGTGCGTTGTAATAAGTGTATTATTGAATATAATTACATATCACTATCTACATATTCAGTTGGAATAAGCGTTCCGTATGCGATTTTCAAAAATTTTCACATGCTTCGCTTTTATTATTCTATATTGGTAATTTTCTACTTTACTATCGCTTCGGAGTAAACTAAAATATTGGAGTTAAATAATAAAAAGAGAATTGTCTATGGCGCAAAAAGATAAATCCCATCCAGAATACCAATATCTTAACTTGCTTGCTGATATTTTGGATAACGGGCAATGGAAAATAAGCCATTCCACAGGTGTCAAGCTAAAAAGCGTTTTTGGACGACAGATAAGATTTGACCTGTCTAAAGGATTTCCTCTTTTGACGACAAAAAAAGTATTCATTAGAGGAATAATTCACGAACTTATCTGGTTTCTCTCCGGTTCTTCAAATATAAAATACCTGGTGGAAAATAATGTCCATATTTGGGATGAATGGGCTTATAAAAAATATCAGTGGGCGACTGATGAGGGTAAGGTGCAAAAATTGGCTTATGATGAGTTTCTGCAAAAAATTCAGTCAGATAAAAAATTCTTGGCTAAGTGGGGAGAGTTGGGGCCGGTCTATGGTGTACAGTGGAGACGCTGGCCAGCCGGTGGCAAAAAGACAGTTGATCAGTTGGGGTGGGCAATAGAGAAGATAAAAAAATATCCACAAAAGAAACACTATGTCATCTCTGCCTGGAATGCAGGCTGTATTTATGAAATGTCCGGCAGCCACTCCGCATCCATGGTAATTGCTCCCTGCCACACGATGTACCATATAAATATTACCGGTGACAAACTTTCTCTTCTTCTTTACCAACGTAGCGCCGACATGTTTTTAGGAGTGCCTTTTAACATTGCAAGTTATGCCCTGCTTACTCTAATGTTGGCTCAGGTGACGGGATATAAACCTGGAGAATTTATTCATACATTTGGGGATGCACATATTTATGAAAACCATTTCGACCAAGTGAAAGAACAACTGAGTCGCACTCCCAGACATTTTCCTGTCATGAAAGTTGATCCTTCAATTAGGAAGATAGATGATTTCCGTTTTGAACACTTCAGCGTTGAAGGGTATGATCCTTACCCGCCGATAAAAGGAGAGATAACGGTGGTAGGAGGATTTTAATTATGAATTATGAATTAAGAAGTAAGAATCATGGATAAGGAATGAAAAATGTTAAAAGCCAGATTGTCGGTATTATTGCAGCTATAGGTGAAAATAGGGAATTGGGACGAGAAAACAAACTGCTTTGGCACATACCTGATGACTTAAAAAGGTTTAAGGAATTGACTAGATATCATCCGGTCATTATGGGCCGAACCACTTATCAGTCAATCGGCCGGCCTTTACCCAACCGTATAAATATTGTTGTCTCCCGAGATATTTCTCTTAAATTAGCTCAATGTCTAGTGGTAAGTTCAGTCGAGGCGGCATTGCAAACAGCAAAAGAGACCGGTAGCAAAGAAATTTTTATTATTGGAGGAGGACAGATTTATAAACAAACGATAAACCTGGTGGATAGGCTTTATCTGACAGTAGTGCAGGGTAGATATCCGACTGCTGACACTTTTTTCCCCGACTATTCACGTTTTGCCAAAATTGTGGCAAAAAGCGAAGGTTACCATAATAGCTTTCATTACACATTCCTGACGCTGGAGCCGTCAGGATGACTTATCTTATACCTAATAAATAGAATTACGGGAAAAAAGGTGTTAAAATACATTTTTCCCTGATGGACGAGTTATAACCTTCAGACTGTTAATGAAATTTCTAAATAAAGGATTATCGGTATTTCTATTTCTTCTTGTTCTTATTATGTTGGGTGCTGGTTTAATACTATCCTTGCGGTTTCTGACGGGAGGCGATGAGGATACATGGATATGCCAAAATGGAATGTGGATAAAACATGGTAATCCTTCCCGACCTATGCCATCCGAAAACTGTTTGCAGGAAGACTCATCAGTGATTGTTTCAGACAGTCCAGAGAAAGCCGTAAATAATTTTTATAATTGGTATATGAAGCAGAACGACCAGACTTCATATAAGGACAGCAATTATTTAAGCGAGGAGCTAAAGCTTAAAATCGCATCTGCTGTTTCACCGCCATCTACCTCTTTCCCGTATGACCCCTTTTATTGTTCTGATAAAAAACCAGAAGATATAAGTACAAAACTTTCCTCACGTTCAGATACTAGTGCTAATGTGAGCTTAATAGAAACTTTTGGAAGTGAGGAAGAGATGTTTCCTGTAGGATTGAGAATCTCTGGAACAAGCTGGAGGATAAACAGTATTGATTGCAATTCTGTGACTAGACAGAAAAGAATATCATCCGATAAAGTTACAGTCTTTTATGCCAATAGGAATTTATCTCCATATGGTAACCATAATTGTAGTTTGGTCTATCCGGCAGACAGAAAAATCATTCCTACTTATGACGTAGTAAAGACATCGCTTGAAGAATTGTATAAAGGTCCGACAGACAAGGAGAAGAGCCATGGCTTCACGTCAATATTCTCAAGTGACACGGCAAATATACTGAAAAGCATAACGATAAAAAATATGACGGCCTTTGTCAATTTAAATGATATCAGAAATATTATTCCTACAGCGTCATCTTCCTGCCAAAGTAATGAATTTTTGGCCGAATCAAATGAAACTATAAAACATGCCGGTACCAGTGATGTGGATAAAGTAATCTACGCCATAGAAGGAGATCCAAGAGTATTTTATGATTGGATAAAGATTGGTTGTAATGAGTCAAACAATAATTGTGATGTGACGCCTTTCAAATAGACTGATAATTAAGGGCAATAAGCGGGAGGAGATTGACGGTTATTTTATATCTGGTTTGAATCCAAGAGCTAGAGAATTGATGCAAAATCTTTTTCCTGTGGGCATGGGGCCATCAAAAAAGACATGTCCCAGATGAGCCCCACATCGGCTGCAGCATACCTCTGTTCGATTTTCCCCCAAAGAGTTGTCCCTTTCCAATCTCAGATTGCCTTCGTTTACTTCTTCCCAGAAGCTGGGCCAGCCGGTACCCGAATCGAATTTGGCAGTTGAGGAAAAAAGAGGCAGTCTGCAGGAAACGCATTCGTACATACCTTTGTCGTGATTATCCACATATTTTCCGGAAAATGGAGGCTCCGTACCTTTGAGAAAACAGATGTTATACTGTTCTTTTGTCAGTTTGTTTTTAATATTTTTATTGTCAGTAGCCACAAATACATTATAACAGATAGGTAAACGGTATCAGTTCTTTGTAGATTATTATTGAAATATCTTTTATTAGATGAGAAACTGGAGATACTTAAATGAGTAAGACTGTATTAGGTGTTACATTAATGGTTGTTTCAATGGCCGCTTATGGAGTTGTGAATCCTCTTCTGAAAAAAGCTGGGCTAAACTCATTTGCTACAATGATTGTACAGATTGCAGTTTTGTGGTTGAGCGTTTTGCCTTTTTTTATAGTAAGCCGTTCTTACCAGAATGTTTTTGATAATAAAAACGCCATTTTAATTCTGGCTTTGGCAGGTATAATAAATGCCTTTGGATATTTTCTTCTCATACAGTCATTCAATTATCTTCCCATCTGGCAAATAAATACTTTCTGGGTGCTTATTCCTCTTTTTGGGGCGGTTGCGTCTTTTTTCATCTTGGGAGAGGCATTATCCGTTAATCTTTTAATAGGGCTCGTTTTTATAGGTTTTGGATTTCTTATCGCTTTCAGATAATTTTGGGAAACTTTTCTGAAAATTGTATAATGGTATCTCGTTATGAATTCCAAAATCAAATTTGTCTATTTTGATATAGGCGGAGTGATGTTTTCATGGAGAAAAGCATTGGGGGAGGTCGCCAGGAAATATCAACACAGTGAAAAGGAAGTTTCAGAAAGTTTTGCCAAGTACGATGAGATTTCCTGCAGAGGGTTGATTAGTGTACAGGAAATATGGGGTAAAGTAGCCAGTGATTTGCATTTTGAGAAATATGAAAATGACGATATACAATCTTTTGTTTTCAACTGTTTCTCGCCAATTTTAGAAACACACGTCTTTGTAAAAAATCTGATAAGAAAGATCCCGGTTGGCCTTTTGACAAACATCCACCAAGGTACATACGAGTTTTCACTGGAAAAGGGACTCGTGCCAAAACTGCCTTACGCGGAGGTAATCCAGTCATGTCAGATAGGAATAATCAAACCCGAACGTGCAATCTACGAACACGCACGGAAAAAGGCAAAAGTGAATCATTGGGAGATATTGTTTATTGATGATCTAAAAATAAATGTGGAAGTTGCAGAAAGTTTGGGTTGGAGTACAATCCTATTTGATTCCAATAATCCTAAGCGATCGATTGGAAAAATAAAGGAAATGTTAAACATGTCTTGTCCTTCCTAAAATAATCTCTACTGGAAAAATAACTTTATCTGGATTACTATTTACGGCTAAATGTTAAAAACTCTTTGGTTTATAAAATGAGATGGGAGAGAGACAGACGGCCTCTTATGGAGGTGGGGACAGTTCATTTGGTTAAAATTGATATATTTTGTGTTCAGAAGAAGAAAATAGTGAGCAGTTTGGAAGATTGGAAATTAGTGACACGTCCGGGTCAAAAAGAAGTTTAGGCGGCAAAAAGTATGGCAAGGGCAAATAAAGATAAATTCATGAGTCTTCATGATGCAAACTGTTTAGACTTACCGGAAAATGTTGTCGGTCATCAAGTATCCATACAAATCCATGGTATTAATGGAGGTTCTGTCAGCGTCAGATTGAATAAGTTATAGAATTTAATATCCAGAAACTCCGGGTATAATATGGTATGAGCGATATTTTCTGATAATATAAGATAGCATGAAAGCAATAAAAATATTTGTTGCAGCTGGAGCTATTGCAATAATTTTACTTTTGACAATTCTGCTTTTTGTTCAAAGTCCTAGGGAAAAACTTGAAATTGTAAAAGATTTTGGCTCATGTGCCGAGGCGGGATATCCGGTTATACAATCAAGTCCTCAAATCTGCAAAACTCCAGACGGCCGGACTTTTACAAAAAATTAAATACTTACCAGGTTAGCTATTTTGAGGAAATTAGTGAGTAGTTGTTTTCCGTTTGTTTCATATTCAATTCTTATCCGGTGCCAGTCACTTCTTAATTTATATTTGTCTAACTTTTTGAGATCATCATCCTCTGATAGCCATAACTCAAACATTTCATCTGTCAGTTCCGGATGTCCCTGAGTTCCATAAGCTTTTTCCCCGACTTTTATCACTTGTGTCTTACAATGTTTTCCGGTTGCTAAAATCTTCATATTTGAGGTAAGCTCAACAGTTTCACCGTGCAGTTGGAAAATGGGTAGAGGTGAAGCCAATCCTGAAAATAAAGCATCTTTCATTCCTGCGGGAGTGAGATCAATGCTGTAATATTTATCGTTGTTATCCTTCCAGCCGATTTCCGGTATGGGGTTTTTCAGCACTTTCCCTCCAATGGCTTTGACCAGAGTTTGCATCCCCAGGCAAAAGCCAAAATAAGGGATATGGGAATTTACTGCAGTTTTGATTTTGGCCAATTCATCCGTCATACGTTGTGTCGTGTCGTTGGCACTGGACGGTCCGCCAAAAACAAACATTGCATTGTAACTGATTGGATCAGGTATTATTTCATTTCTACTTATATCTGTAAGATCATATTTAATAAGATACTGATCTAGAAGCTGCAGGAGAATTCCCGGACCCTCACGGGAGATATTTTTAATTATTAAAACTTTCATGGAAAAATTATACTTCAACTACAACTGATATTATAAGAGGTCTGCGGTGTGTTTCCTTATAAAGGAATTCCTCAAGACGGCCCTCTATCTGTTTTCTGACAAATTGCCAATCAAAGATGCGTCCTTTTTTGAGACGGAGCGAATTGGTGACTACTTTTTTGGCCCCATCAATCAGGCGTGTGGATTCTTTCATATAGACAAAACCTCTGGAAATGATATCAGGTTCTGCAGTCACCCGTCCGGTTGATTGTTCCACCGGCACCACTACAACAACTATTCCTTCGTTGGCCATCGTCTGCCTGTCCCGTATGACTACATTACCTACGTCTCCTACTCCCAGACCGTCGACCATCACATTTTTCAGATCAATGTTTTCCGCTTTCCTGACATTGCCCGTGCCATCAAATTCCAAAACATCTCCTTCTCCCGGAAGTAAGATCTGATTATCCTTGTAACCCATTTCTTTTGCCATATCAGCATATCGGCGCATTTGCCTGATGGTTCCTCCTATTGGAAGAATAAATTTTGGCCGGGTAAGGCCGATCATAAGAGCTAAATCATTGGCTGCCCCATGTCCTGAGACATGAAGCGCATCCATAATGTCTGAATATGCCACCTTGGCACCTTTAGCAGTAAGCTCATCAATAAGTCCGTGGACTGCATTTTCATAACCCGGGATTGGGTCAGCAGAAAAGATGACTGTGTCTCCTGGATTTATGGAGACAAACTTGTGTGATCCGTCAGCAATCCTTGATAAAGCGGCGTTGGGCTGGGCTTGGCTGCCGGTAACAATAAGGAAAAGATCTGACGGTTTATAGCGTTTCAATTCCTTTTCCTGGACCACAAAAATATCCGGAAATTCCAGGTAGTGCAGTTTTTTCGTGACATCCACATTTTCCACGATAGACCTGCCCAAAAAGGCGATTTTACGGTTGTTGCGTACAGCTACATTTATGGCCTGTTGGATTCTTGATATGTTTGAAGATTGGGTAGTGAAAATAAATTTCCCCCGGCATTTACGCAGTTCCTCCTCAAGAGTATCCTCAATAATTCTTTCAGGCAATGTATAGCCTGGCGATTCCACTCTGACGCAATCAGACAAAAGGCAGAGAATTCCTTCCGATGAAACTCTGGCAATTTTCCCGACTTCAGTTTGCTGTCCGTCAATAGGAGTCCAGTCAAATTTATAATCGCTACCGTGATAAAAGATGCCCACAGGAGTCCTTATAATAAGATTTGTGGCATCAGGGATAGAGTGGGTGACGTGGACAAATTCAACAGAAAACGGGCCGAAATGGAGGATTTGAGAAGTATCTGCGGTATTTATATGATTTTGCAGTCCGAAATCACGAAGTTTTACCTCAGCTAGGGCTGCCGTCAAGCGTGTGCCGTATACCGGTACTTTGAGATCGGGCAATATATAGGGAAGGGCAGCAATGTGGTCTTCATGTCCATGGGTTAGGATTATTGCACGGATTTTGTCTTTCTTGTCACCTAGATAGGTAATGTCAGGAATGACCAGGTCGATACCATACATGGCTTCATCCGGAAAACCTATTCCGCAGTCAACGATAAGGATGTCTGAAATTTCTCCGTCCTGCGAGCGTCTGTACTCGTAGATATACATGTTTTTGGTGACATTACCTATCCCTCCTAGAGGAATAATCCTGAGGAAGTGGTTGTGGGGGTGGGAAAGTTGGTGTGGTACTGGTTGTGACCGTTTGTCTGTCTGTTGTTGGTTAAACAATATCATTTATAATTTTTTTTAATTTCCTAAAATCCTCAAATAACTTTCTCTTATTACGGGTACTTCGCAGTCCTGCCGCAGGATGGTAAACGGGAAAGACGGACAGCGTCAGCCCGTCTTTTTTTACATTATCTATTATTTTACCATGAATTTCCGAAATTTTTTCAGCGGGCAAAAAATACTCCATACCGAAACGTCCCAGTGTCACAATAAGTCTGGGATTTAAAAGGCTTATCTGATGTTTCAGGAAAACGCTGCACGCTTTTATCTCAGGAGTTTTCGGCTGCCTGTTTTGGGGAGGACGGTGTTTTACAACACTTGTTATAAATACTGATTTTCTTTCCAGCCCGATAGACTGGAGGAGTACGTCCAATAATTTGCCTGCCCGGCCGACAAAAGGTCTTCCGGTCTCATCCTCAATCCTGCCGGGTGCTTCGCCTATAAACATAATTTTTGCTTTTTTATCTCCTTCACCGGGTACGGCATGTTTTGCGGTTTTATACAAGGGACAGCGGTGACAATTTTGTATTTGATTGTGTAGATTTTCTATCAATGTCACGGGTCCTGCCGTAAGTTTCCCTCCCGTCAGTGCTCGTTCCTGCGCGCTGTCGGGAGCCCTTCCTCTTACGTCACCCGTTAGCATTTTATTAAGTCTGGGTAATTTCATAATTTTTCCTCAGGTATCTCTCTGCCTGAATAGTATATAATTTTGCATATTTGCCATTTTCTCGCATCAAACTGTCGTGTGTGCCGTCTTCTAT
>CAZFNL010000010.1:0-4712 GCA_964520615.1 uncultured Gammaproteobacteria bacterium | reverse complement strand
GGACTAAGTCGTAACAAGGTATCCCTACTGGAAGGTGGGGATGGATCACCTCCTTTCTATTTTTTTCGTGTTTTTTACAACTTTTTATAAGTAAAAATACGAGTTCAAGCTTTCTCCTACCACATTTTGGTTGTTAATCTTTAATTGCCAATAAAAAATCCGTCCTTTTTGAAGGGCGGATTTTTTGTGGGAATTTTGCCAATTAATAGCCAAAATTTTCATTGACAAGAAGCGCGTTATAGTGTTAATCTTATTACATTAAGATTTTTATGAAGGTTCATACTGAAACGAATTTGCGCATTCCAGGACCCACACCATTGCCTTCTGAAGTTTTGGAAGCAACTTCCCGACAAATGATAAACCACCGAGGGTACCAATATGAGGAAATGCAAGCCCGAATTACGGCAAATCTACAGCATTTTTTCCAGACAAAAAATGACATATTCCTTCTGACTTCCTCCGGAATGGGAGGGCTTGAAGCGGCAATTGTCAATTTCTTTTCTCCCGAGGACAAAATAGTCGCTTTTACTTGTGGAGAGTTTGGTAACCGTTTTGCCGAGGTTGCCCGGCGCTTTTGGGCAACAGTGGAACAGGTGCAGTTTTCTCCTGGACAGCCGGTGTCAAAAGATGAAGTATTTAGTGTCCTAGAGAAAATTAAAGATGTCAAAGGAGTGCTTTTTACCCATAATGAGACATCAAGCGGAGTTCTAAATGATATTGCCTCGTTTGCTCCTATTGTAAAAACCCATCCTGCCAAGCCACTTCTTATCGTGGATAGTATAAGCGCTCTTGGGGCTGTTGATCTTCCTATGGACAATCTGGATATAGACGTGGTAGTCAGTGCTTCACAAAAGGCCTGGATGGCGCCGCCGGGACTTTCGATGATTGCCGTATCGCCTTTTGCCTGGGAAAGGCATGAATTTGCCAAAATGCCCCGGTATTATTTTGATCTCTCTATGTTCAAAGAGTTTGCCGCCAAAAACCAAACTCCTGCTACTCCAGCAGTGCCCGCACTTTTTGGTCTTGACGCTTCTCTTCAACTTATGAAAAAGGAGGGCCGCGAAAATATTTATAAAAGACATCTGGAGTTGATGAATTACTTTAGGGAAGGTGTCGCGAAATTGGGTTTGGAACTTTTTGTCCACGACAGTCATGCCTCTCCGACACTGACTTCGATTATCGTACCGGATGAGATTGACGCCAAACAGTGGATTGACATTCTGAGAGAAAAATACAATACGGTAATTGCCGGAGGGATGGGGGAAACAAAAGGAAAAATTATCAGAGTGGCGCATATGGGAAATGTTGACAGGCGCGATTTGGATGGGGTTTTGGAAGGGTTGGAGAAATCGTTGCCGGAAGTGAAAAAATACGTCTGATTTCCTGCTCCGATTCTTATAAAAACTTCTTTAAGATGAGATGAAAATCCTTATTGCAGATCCTACAGACGCCGTCGCAAGAGAACGCCTCAAAGAAAATAATTTTGATTTTGATTATATCCCTGACATTATGCCCGATGATCTATTGTCGAGAATTGGCGCTTATGAGGGGCTGCTGGTGCGCAGCCGGACAAAAGTCACTCAAAGCGTAATTGGGAAAGCCACTAAATTGAAAGTCGTAGCCAGAATCGGAAGCGGTTTTGACAATATCGATATTGCCTCCTGCAAGGAGAAAAAAATTACAGTTGTAAACGCGCCGGACGCCAATTCCATGGCTGTTGCGGAATTGACCGTGTGTCTTATGATTGCAGCCCTGCGGCAAATTCCCCGAGCCATCGAATCCATGAGGAAAGGGGAGTGGTTAAAAAATGAACTTTGGGGCCATGAGTTGGGCAGTCAAACAATAGGAATAATAGGTTATGGATATGTAGGTACCAAGGTAGACAGATTGGTCTCGGCATTTGGGGCAAAAACACTGATTTACAGCAGGAGTTACCAGACGGCAACACTTGGGGAGATTTTTGAGAAATCAGATATTGTGTCTGTTCATTTAGCCTTAACGCCGGAGACAAAAGGATTAATCGGGAGAAAGTTATTTGAACTTATGAAACCCTCCGCTATTTTTATCAATATTTCCCGCGGACAAATTACTGATGAAGAATCTTTATTTGGCATGCTGGAGGGAAAAAAGATTGCTTGCGGTATATTGGATGTTTTTCCCATTGAGCCGCTCTCGCCTGACTCCAAATGGCGCAAGCTGCCAAACGTGATATTGACTCCCCATATAGGAGCGGCTACTCGGGAAGCCCTGGCCAAAGCCAGTATGACAGTGGTTGAGGATACTATGGCAGTACTTGGCGGAAAGAAACCAAAATATAAGGTAGCCTGATATGATAAAAGAATGAAAACAGATATATTTCATATACAAATAGTGCCATTGGAAGATATCATGCCGCATGAAGAATTTGACGAATCGCGTGCCTGGCCATTGGTTAAACGATTACAAGAGGAAAAATTTTTAGCCAATCCAATTATTGTTGCGTCTCTTTCCGGAGAAAAATATCTTCAGCTGGACGGGATGAACAGATATTCCGCTTTTAAGCTGTTAAAACTGCCAAGTATTGCCTGCCAGATTATAGATTATAATGATCAGGAGAGCGTGGAGTTATCTTCATGGGTGCATCTATTCAGCGGACAAAAAGATGATTTTCTGAAATATATTGATAACGATAAGGATTTTTCTGTAAGGCCCGGAAAAGCGGAAAACGTAGGCCACAGGTATATAAAAGAAGAAGGAGTAGGCAGATTGAGTACTCTTTGTACCAGCGATGAGGAGGTATACCTTATTTCAACAAACGGAAAATTGTGGGAAAAAGTAGAAAAGCTGAACCGTCTGGTGGATTATTATAAAAATAAAATTACGAGAGACGTTTTGCCTGTGAATACAAATTGGGCAGATATAAAACTGCTTTTTTCCGAACATCCGGAAACGGATTTAATGATGGTATTTCCAACTTTTACCAGGCACCAGATAGTTGATGTGGTAGGAAGAAAACAGTTATTCCCAGCTGGTGTATCCCGGCATATTATAAAAAGAAGATGTCTAAATGTAAAAGTGCCTTTGTCAATATTTGAAAAGAATTCTTCCATAGAGAAACAGAATGAGGAGTTGGAAAAATTATTTTCAAAAAGGCCGTTCAGGTTGTATGAGGAACCCACTATTTATTTCGAATAGTCAATAAAATAACTCTCTGCAATTGGCGTATATCCTCTTTTTCAATTAATTTTCATCTTGACAAAAACACCTTTCGTGATTAAATAAAAGGCAATGGCTGCCACTATCGAAGAACTGGAGAAATATTACCATCACCATAGAATTGCTACTTACGCGATTGTCGCATTTCTTTTTGTTCTCACGTTGAGTGTAGTTTTTCTTTTCAAACAGACACAGTACCAAAGTTTGGGAGAATACCAGTCCAGAGAGATAAATCCACAAGTAGCCGGACTGCAGACTGATAAAATGCCATCCGCAAGTACCGCATCGGATTTGGCAGATACAGTTTGGGTAGCTTTCGGACCGATGGGAAAGCCCCCAACCAATTGGGATACAGCAGATAAACTATTAAATTTGTTAACTACCAATGGTAATGATGTCTTTGCCATAAACCGTTGGCAGGAAGAATCGGGCAAATGGGAAACGCATGTCATCAATATTCCCGATAATAATTTCGAAATAAAAGAGGGTGAAGGATATCTTGTGAGTATAAAAGGGGCACCACGCCAGATTGAAACCGGCAATCTGCAATTTGCCAAAACCGGTTTGCTGAAATACCAAATTCCCTCAGGATGGAGTTTTATAAGCATCCCGGATGATCTATTACTTTCAATTGCAGGAGGAGACGCTAAAGGTCTTTGTGCCTCAATAAATGCACAGGGAGGAAGTGTATCGGAAGTGGATGAGAGGGAGTTATCTGATGTGACGAGTTTCTGGCTCTCACATAAATGTGGAGGAAGCGCTGATAATTTTGGTCTAGCCCATGGGCAGGCGTATTTTATAAAGTCTGCATCTGCCAGCAGTTGGTTGTTGCCGGCGGGTCAATAAATTGTTTTTTGGAGGAAAATATGTCCACAAAAAGAAAATCGGAAGAATTCAGGATAAAGGGGGATGAGGTGATAAAAAAGATAAAGGAGTTGGTTGCTGAAGGGAATGTCCGCAAGATTACCATCAAAGACAAAAGCGGCAAGGTAATAGTGGTATTTCCATTAACTGTTGGTGTGGTTGGGGCAATGCTGGCTCCGGTGTTGGCTGCGGTAGGGGCGATTGCGGCATTGGTGACTGAGTGTACGATTTCAGTAGAAAGGGAATAGATTTTAGTGGGTGCGCATGGAGTCGGACCATGTGCCTCTTTCTTATCAGGAAAGCGTTCTACCGGTGAACTACGCACCCTTTTTATGTTTAATGTCCTGCTGCGTGAGCTGATATTTGGCCGACAACCGTTTCTTCCAGTGCCTCAGTGATTGAATCAAGTACAAACCCCAATCCAAAAATACACAATACAATTGTGCTTATAATATCAGTTACTGATTCTCCACTATGGCTGTGTCCGTGTTCAGCTGACATATATTTGAGGCGCGGAAGGGAATCGAACACTTCGAAATTTCTGATGAAATTTCTCAGTGTAACTTCCCCAACTGCCTAATATCTAACTCCGCCTCTTGAGGCGCGTGCCAGAATCGAACTGGCGCATAAGTGTTTTGCAGACACCCGCGTTT
>CAZFNL010000009.1:0-11637 GCA_964520615.1 uncultured Gammaproteobacteria bacterium | reverse complement strand
CCCCCGATTCCTCCCCCTACACTTGCCCCCGGCTCCACCTGCTCTTTTGACAGCTGCGGCTCCTGCCCGTATTGCGGCGGACCGGAAGTGGGGGTATCGTGCCAGACCAGGAGCCGCTGCTGGTATGACGGATCAAATTTCCTGTGCAAGTTTGACCCTTCATGTAATAATTAGGTAGTAAAAAATATCATAAAGAAACAGTTGATAACCGGATTTTTTTCAATATAATAAGACTATGCTGCCCGCAATTACCGCTTTATTTTTTTTTCTGTTTCCCCTCTTTTTCATTCCTGTCACACCGGATTCGTATGAATACAACAAGATGTTCCTTTTGGCATCGTTTATTCTCCTGGCGTTATTTTCTACCGGCCTCAACATACTTAGGTCCAAAAAGATTGTTATCGCCGGCAGCAATTTTGCCACTCCTCTATTCCTTCTTGCCGGAATTGTCACTATTTCCACCCTCTTCCAATCCCCAAATATTGTCGTTGCCCTGACTACACCTCTTTCTACCACTACCATAATCAGCGGATTCTTCCTTTATCTTTTCCTGGTTTCGTCAATTGATGACGGGATTAAACCCAAATTATTTACTATTTTAGTCTTTGACGCAGTCCTCATCTCCATCTATACCATCCTCATGTATACGGGTATCCTCACCAGAAGCCAATTCACTCCTGCCGGCACTCTCATACCCACACTGGAATTCCTGGCGGCTATTGGAGTATTTCTGCTTGCGGAAATAATATCCCGACTCATGTATTCGCTCAAGAATTCAGAGACAGCCGCAGTCTACACCAAGATTGCCCGCTCGGAAAAACATGACGGTAAAAAAAATAAAGATTTGGAAGAAAAGGATGAGACTTCTTACAACGGACTGGATTATTTGCGGGGAAACCTGACTCAACTTAATCTTATGGGGTTATCACTTCTTATCATAGTCTTCACTGTTATTTTTGTCCTGACACATTTATTTACAGACCAGAAAGCCATTTCCCTACCCTACGACTTCGGCTGGATGATATTTTTGGAGACAATGAAAAACGTCCGCACTCTCTTTTTGGGTATAGGGCCCTCCAACTTTATGACGGCATTTTCACTGGGCAGATCGATTCTTTTTAACCAAACTCCCAACTGGAATATCATCTTTACCTCGTCATCCTCATTCCTTCTTACACTGGCAACGGAATCCGGTATTCTGGCCGGATTTTTGTATATTTTTATATCTCTTAAGGCAATCCGCTTTCTTCTCCATCCGGCTAAAAACGGTAAAGACAACACAACTTTCAGCAATTTCTCCTACCTTGTCAACCTGATCTTTATACTGACGCTGCAGATGCTTTTCCCTTCAGGAATGTCTGTCTTTATTCTCACTATGATCCTTCTGGCGTTTGTCGCGAAGAAGGAAAAATTGGCTGAAATTGACCTTTCCGGGATCGGAATAAAAGGGATCACGCTATTTATCCTCCTGCCCACAGCCGCGATTATTGCCGCTGTGGGATATTTTGGAACGCGTGCTTATATCGGGGAAGCGTATTTCAAAAGATCACTCGATGCTCTTGTCAACAATAACGGCAGTGATGCTTTCAATTCCCAGGCAGAAGCCATAAAGTATAATCCTTATATAGACCGTTATCATGTGGCTTTTTCCCAGACCAACCTGGCAATTGCCAATTCCCTTTCCGCCAAAAAAAGCCTCACCGACCAGGATAAACAGCAGATCCCGAAATTGGTACAACAGGCTATAGACCAGGGCCGTATCGCAGTTAGTCTTTATCAGACAAATCTGGTCGATTGGAACAATATGGCAAATGTATACAGCTCGCTTATAAATTATGCCAAAGACAGCGATAAATGGGCAGAATCCACATATCAGCAGATATTCCAGCTGGATCCGTATAATCCCCTGTCCAGACTGGAGCTGGGAGGCATATATCTCAATCTGGGAGATCTGCAAAATGCTGAAAATCTTTTCCGGCAAGCGGTACAACTGAAACCTGATCTGGCCAATGCCCACTATAATCTGGCCATAGCCCTTGCGGACGGGAAAAAATACAATGATAGTTATCAGGAACTGCAAACGGCTCTAAGTCTTGTCACCCCAAATTCGGATGATGCCAAAAAAATAGAAGCACAGATAAGACTCCTACCAGCAAGCGTCGCTTCACAAAGCGCTACACCCAAAACCACTACTCAAAACCCTGAGACATTGAAACCGGTTGGCGCACAGTCTTCTGATTTGCAAAATCCTCCTTCTACAAACTATCAACCTACGGTACAACCCCCGCCCAAAATTTCTCCTTAATCCTCATTTATCCCGCTTTTATAAAAGAAAATGCCGCTCCGGAAAGGATCATGATATATAGAGCAATTCCGGTAAAAAATGACTTTACCGCAAAGACAACCCCCTCCTCCCGCGCGGCAAACCATAGAAACTTGCGCACTCCCCAGAGATGCAAAAGAAGAATCAGGAATAATAAAGTAAGAATCAAGGAATTTAACTCAAACTTTCCCATAATTCTTAATCCATAATTCATCATTCTTACTGCCAGATAAAAAATTCCCATTAATACAAGAAGAGCCGCGGAAATGGTAGTCAGCGCCTCCTTTCCCGTCGTTGCTACAGGGTCAAATTTTTTCCTCTCCCTGTAGATCTTGCTCCAGTAGTATGACCGCCAGAAATATTTTTTGGCGACTGTAGCAAAATCTTCAAATTCGTGCGCCACTATCACTTTTGGGTCAAAGACTACCGCATGGCGCTTGGCAATCCGGTATGTCAGCTCAATATCCTCAACAAGCGCCGCTTTGTAAGTATCATCAAACCCTCCCAGGCGGTAGAAAAGATCGCGTCTTATGGCTGCAACTCTTGTGGAAAAAAGGTAGTAATAATTTCTCGGATCCCTTTCGTTTATCCAGTAACTCCAGTCCCTCAGCGCTTTGAATTTTGGAAAGAAATCCCGGCTTTTTTGCACCTTATCCCAGACACCTGTCAGGGCAAAAAGATCAGGATCGGATTTGAACGATCTTACCACCTCATATAGTGTATTTTTATATACCACCACATCAGAATCAAAAAAGAGCAGGACTTCTCCTTTGGCATACTTTGCACCCACATTTCTGGCATGCGCCGGCCCCTGATTTTTTTTCAATACTATTACTTTCATATGAAATAATGGGTGACCCTTCGCACTGATTAGAGAATGGCTCAGGGTAAACGTGCTTGCCCCGTAAACTCGAAGAGTTTTACGGGGAGCGGCAGAACTCATAATTGAAGAGGCAGCCGCAACGGTTTCATCTTTTGACCCGTCATCAACCACAATCACTTCAATCTCACTGAAATTCACCCTTTTTGATACGGCAATAGACTCAAGAAGAGGAATAATGGTACTCCGGGCATTATAGGCGGGAATGACGATGGATAGATATATCATGGAAATAATCAATTTCCAGTTTTAAATTTTCAATGAAACAGAAAATGTCCAGACTCAATATGTTTGAAAACCGGGAATTGAAAATTCTATGAAAATTGGTATTTGAATATTGAAAATTCTTACAAAATCGTCACCATAATACAGTATAATATTCCCATGTTCAAGTATAAGGAATTCATTTTTGCATTGCTTATACTCTTTTTCCTGTCCTTCTCCTTTTATCCTACAGTCTTTGAATTGTCAAAAGCCGACCACCTTACCGATCAAAACCGTGAGTTTATACTGGAACACAACTTTTACTGGCCGGATTTTAACTTATACCTTTCCAAAATCAGGCAAGGCACAGAAGGCCACTTCACGGCCGTTGAAAAGTACACCAGTGAGATACACCAGGGATCGCTCATACAGGAATTTTACGTCATCCTGGGAGAGCTGGGACGGATTATTAACATGGATCCCAACTCAGCATACCAGCTTGGACGGATTATTCTCTCACCCCTTCTTCTACTTATGATTTTGGTCCTGGTACGCTACTTCTTCCCTTCATTTATTTGGCAAGTTACGGCCTTTATTATCATTCTGGTCTCCGGCAGTTTCCCGAGGTTTTATATTGATGGAGGCGGGGCGACACAAGTGGGCCGGTACATGGAATGGTGGAGTAATATAGACGCCCTGCAGAGGATAACTTTTATCCCTCATATACTTTTCGGCCAGGTGGTATCATTCTTTCTTTTATATCAAATAACAAATCACAAAGAACAGATAACAAAAAACAAACTGCTGCTTTATATTCTTCTTGGAAATGCCGTCGGCCTTGTCTTTCCGCCAAGCCTGATGACCCTTCTCGGAGTTCTGGCGCTTTTGGTTCTGGTAAGGATTTGGAGGACGTACCGCACTGATCCGGCAGTCCGGCATCTTATACAAAATATATCTTCAGGAATAAATATTTCTGCTCTGCAAAAATTTTCTCCCTCCTCCCTGAAGAATATCAGGAAGACTCTCATCTTTATCTTTTTTTCCGCCGGCAGCTTTATCTCCCTTTTGTACATATTCATAATCACCCGGCAGGTTCCCTGGTCGTCGCTTATCATTTTCCACCAGACCCATCCCATGCTTATACCCTTTTCCGACTACATCCTGGGCACCGGACCCGTATTTTTCCTTGCCATTTTTGGCTGCGTTATCTCCGTCTTAAAAAGGGACAGGAAATTCCAGCCCCTTATATTCTGGCTTATTGTCACTTTTGCTTTTGCACTCCTCTTTACGCACGTGAAAGAGCAGAGTCCTCTTCGTTTTACCCAGACCGGCTTATTTATTCCTCTTGGTGTTTTGGGTACTTACTTTTTCTATTGGCTGTGGCAAATTGTATCCGGTAAATTCTTATCAAACCTAGGCGAAGAAATTGTCATCCTGACCAAACTGGGAGTTTGTTCCCTTATAATCTTTTATATATTGGAAAATTTGTATATGATGAAAGTCAGCCTCGCTTGGCAGACCAATTTTATCACCCAGAGAGCGATTGCCACAATTCCTCCCGTCCCCTATCCGCCACAGACTATGTATCCCCTCAAGGCCTGGATGGACGGCATAAGGTGGCTCAGGGATAATACCAACCATAACTCGGTGGTTCTGGCGGAGATTACGGCCGGAAATTATATACCGGCCTATGCCGGGGATTATGTCTATTTCGGCCAGTCAAACACTGTCGACTACAACAGGAAAGGCGGGGAAGTCGACCGCTTTTTCAAAGGTGAGATGACAAAGGAGGAAGCAAAAGAGCTTATCAGAAACGGTAGGATAAACTACATCTTTTTCAGCATCCAGGAGAAGGAAGTCTCAGTAGGCCACCCCCCAACCGATTTTTACCCGTTCCTCCAACCCGTCTACCAAAACAGCCTGGTAACTATCTACAGAACAGATTAATAGTTCGTTGGGTTAATTTTGCTACCCGGACCGGCTTTGAAAAACGATTGAAAATCAACGAAATGGACTTAAATAAATCCTGCTTACTCTCTCTCCAATTGTGGAAATTACCTCATAATTTATAGTTCTCAATTGTGCTGCCATATCTTCCGCTGAAATACTGTCTTTACCCTGTTTGCCTATGATCACAACCTCGTCTCCTATCTCAACACTTGGGATTTGTGAGAGGTCAACAGATATCTGATCCATGGATATCCTGCCTATTATCGGAGCTTTTCTTCCTTTGACCAGAACGTACCATTTATTACTTAACTCTCTTCTTAAGCCGTCCGCATAACCCACCGGTACCAATCCCACCATTGTCCTTCTTGCCGCTTTGAAAGTCCTGCCGTAACCCACAGTTTCCCCTTTTCCTATATGCCTTATCTGGACAATAATGGATTTCCAAGAAAGTACTGGTTTGGGCTGAAAAGGAAGCCTAAAATCTACAGATGGAGCAAGCCCGTACATAATGATTCCCGGCCTGACCATATAGTAATATGCCGATGGAAGCCTTAAGACAGCGCCGCTGTTTGCTGTGTGTATAAGCGGCGGATTTATACCCTTTTCTTTTAATTTAGAAATACAATTCGCAAAAAGCGCAAGTTGTTCTTTTGTAAAATCCAGACTTTTCTCGTCGGATGTCGCCAGATGGGTGAATACACCCTCAAGATAAACATTTTTATAATTTTCAACCAAAGGTATCAGCCGCAAAGCATCACCAGGCAACATCCCTGCCCGATGCATTCCAGTGTCAATCTTCACGTGTATATTTATTCTTTTATTCTGTTTCCGGCCGCTCCTGTCAACCGCAGTCAGGACCTTTTCATCCATCACGGTAAGCGACGCCCCGATTTTCACCGCATCATTCACGCTTACCGGATCGATATAATTGAATATCAGGATAGGCAATCTGTTACCTGATTCCCTTAATAGTTTAGCCTCATGCAGGCATACCACCCCCAGATATGAAGCTCCCGATTTTTGCGCCTCATGCGCAATTTCGACCAACCCGTGCCCATAGGCATTGGCTTTTACTACTGCCATAATCTTCACTTTTGTCCCGACAAGTTTTCTGACTGAGTTAAAATTATGCTGGTAATTATTAAGGTTTATCTCCAACCAATTTAGCCTTTCAATCATAGTTTTGTGTATAATTCTTTTTCCCATTATATCCATATTAAATCTTGATACAATACTTTCTTCTTTATCTATATAGTGGAATCCTGCACACAAAAGCCTGAAGTTACCTCTTGAGTAAAATCTATTGAATTTATACTGAAGGTTTTATCCTTGAGTTTTCTGCGAATGATTAAATATATAAGACCCAATCCTTACCATATCGCTTCCCTCCTCCACTGCCATTTTCCAGTCATGACTCATCCCCATAGACGTTTTCAATTGATACGTATTTGCCAGCTGTCTTAACTTCCGAAAGGTTACTCTTATCTTTTTAAGATTATCTTCATATGGCGCCATAGTCATCAAACCACTCAGTTCTAAATTCTTCAGTTGCCCCACCCCCACAATCACTTTATCCAACTCTTCAGGGTTAAACCCATGTTTTGTCATTTCCCCAGAAACATTTACCTCCAGAAAAATCCGCATCTTTTTACCCCGGAGCTTTGTATCAAGTAATTGTGCCAGTTTAAGACTGTCTACCGAATGAATTTCATCAAAAATTTCCATCGCTTTATTTATTTTATTTTTCTGCAGATTGCCTATCATGACCATCCGGAACAATTCCAGTAACCCTGGATTATTCGTTTTGATATAATCCAGCTTTTCATGAGCCGCCTGGACCCTGTTTTCTCCAATTATTACAACCTTTCCCAATCGCTTGTACGCAATTCTGATAAACTGAGCCAACTCTGAAGGATTTATATATTTGGTGGCAAAAAGGATATCAATATCCTGACTTTTACGATTGCATCGTACACAACATTTCTCAAATTCCTGTAAGAATTTTTCTAGCTGTTCTCCGATTCTTTCCTTCCAACTATCCATAATAAACTTATAGCATTTTAACGGGTGACGTTTGAGAAGGATTTCCAAGCTAAGTTTCAATTAGCGAGCGACTAAAACTATATGAACCCGTATAAACTTATATCGCGAGCGCTCTGAAACGAAGATTGGAACGCTCAAACGGCAGGACCCGTTAACCGTATAATCATTATACTTTATAAATAGCCGTCAGGCCGTTGTCATATACCTTTTTCAGAAACGGCATTTTGGCAAATTCTTTTTCCGCAGCATAAACAAACAGGTATTTTATACTGTTTTTATGAAGAAAATCATCCATCTCCCCGACTTTCCACTTCCCCGCAAAAAAATCGTTGGCCTCCCCCATTTTTTTACCGTCATTTATTGTCAGAAGCGCGTGTCCTTCAAAGACGCGCCGTCCCGCAATGGCCGGCAGTGACAGATTAAAAGGATAAACAGCCATAAAAGTATCTGAAGGAGTGGAAATTACCTGTGCCTTTTGATATGAGTCTAGTACCTTTTGTGGTAGATAAATAAGTCCGAAAGAAGGATCCACCTTTACCCTGTCCCGCAGCTGGACATAATAAGTCGGCAACATTATGATGATGATTGATAGAGTAAGCAAGAGAAAAATGATATTTTTTGCTTTACCAAACCTGTATGCGAAAGCAAAAATCCCGGCTGTTGCCATACATGATAGGAAAAGCGTCGTTGTGGCAGGTAAAAACCTCACGTTTACTACAGAAACCAGTGCCGGAATGGGAGAAAAGAATAAAAATATTGTCAAAAGTGTAAAGACAAGGGCGGTCAACCTTGCCGGGTTCATCCTCCTCACAAAAAAGAATATTCCCAAAATTGCTGCCGCCACTACCGGACCGTTTGCCAAAAGATAAGTCATAAAACTGATGTGCAGCTGCTGGCTATTCTCCCAAAGAGCAAGTTGTATAAAGGGCAGTGTCGAAAATGTCTTCTTCAGATAAACTGCCATGGGCAATCCTCCGATTAACAGCAAAACAGAAGGAATAAACACCTTCAAGTCAGCCCAAACGGCAAACTTGTCATGCTGAACCCGTTTCAGCATTCCCGTAAGATCCCGAAACAAGTCAGGGATAACGCTTTTTGACATGACTTTGTTTAAGATCATAAGTGTTGCAATCATTCCCAAAACACCCCATGTTATCCCCCACTGTACCGGCTCCACACCAGCTAGGACAAATCCGTCAAGAAGAAATACGGCAATATAAGCAAAAACAATTTCTTTGCTTAACCTGTCTTTTCCCAACCTCTTCCACCACCAAATGGCCAAAAGTATCGCCAGTGTAATGCCTGCCCGGGCAATAAAATGGTGCGGCACCCCGCCCAGACGGTTAAAAGGAAGGCCTGTATTGTACCAGTAGTCAAAATAGGAAAAAGATAGTTTGCCTCCTGACTCAACAATCTTTGGAAAAGCGTTTCCTGCGACAAAAAATAAAAAAGCCGCGGCCCTTTTTAGAGCTGAGCCGGGAAAGATTTCTCTTATGAGAAGATAAGATAATATAAGAAGGATGGTCGCAAAAAGGACAATTGAAAGCTGGTAAGCGGCTACACTATCTATTCCCAATAGCTGAAATACATGGCCCAAAAAGACGCCCACCCATCCCACAAATGTCTTTGATCTGAAATCGCCGGTATAAAGGTCAAAAGAGGAAAACCAGTCGCTCTTTCCCTGAAAAAACTGGGACAGATAATAAAAATAATCCGGCGGCCAGTGGACGGTACCCAGAAACTGGCTTCCCTTGGGGGTATTAAGGATGCCGAAAATAAACGGCAGGCCGTTGAGGAAAAGAAAAAGTAGAATAATAAAACCCACGATGAGAATTTCCATCTATTTTTTTATGACGGGTGACGTTGATTAATTTATTCTTCTTAACTTCGATATATAATAAACTGAACCGGCTAAAAAGATGGCACCAAGTATTGAGATGATATCTCCAGCCTTCTCAATATTGCTTACGCCAAAAACAAACAAAACATCATGCCTGCCAGCGGGTAGCCACACTCTCATCCGCCCATATTGGTCCCGGTCAAGCACCGCTTGTTTTCTGTCAATATACGCCCTCCAGTCAGGGAAATAAAAAGTGTTCACTGTCAGCTGGCTTTGACCTAAAGACACCACGGTAGCCTGCATCTTTTCAGCTGACAAATCCTCCGTCAACACTTTTCCCGAACCTTCTGTAAAGACAAATTTTGACGGCAGTTTCCCAGAGGCCAAATACTCATCCTGCGTATTTTGCAGGAACGAAAGATCGGCTCCTTGAGGCAGAAATTCCCTTGTTGCCATGTTTTTCAAAGTGCCGGGAGGATGGAAAACGGTCTGCACCTTTTGGAAATAGCTGTCGGCAAAAGGAAATTTGTCTATTGCGGGATTGGTATAGGGTCTTCCGGCAACTATAGCCAAAAGTATAAATGTAAAAGCAATAAGGTTATTTTTGCGGCCAATCCATCCGGCCAGGAGGCTTCCGGCAAAAGTGGCTGGGAAAAGGAAGCGGAAAGGATAGACAATAAGACGGAAAAAAGGTATATCCCAAAGCAGATTTGACGCATGGTTGGATAAATAAAGAGAACCAAATAAAATTATAAACAGCCAAATCACTAATTTTTCTCTCCCCGTCACTGCTTTGACCAACTCATTGGCTATCTTTGGCATTTGAAATTTTGATGTTTTAAACAACTTCACCAAATATCTGATAATAAACATCAATCCGGCAACGAAAACAATTATTATCGGCAGACCGACGGTAAAATCGTAATACCCTACAGATCCACTCCTTATAGTAGAAAAAGCCACGGATAAAAGCGTATAGAAAGACTTAAAGTACGATCCCCGGATCTCCATCTCTTTTGCCATAAGCTGCGGATATGCAGTCAGGTTATCCATGGAAACCGCCGGCAACCAGAAAAATGCGCTCAGGAAAACTGTCGAAATGAAAGCATAAACTGTCAGGAGAAACTTCTTTGACAGCCGAAAATCTGCAGTTACAAAGGAAAGCAAAAGCAATAGGGGCGAGAATAAGAGCGCAGATACGTTATGAGTCAGAATAAAAAGAAACCAGGAAAAAACAGTCAGAACTAAATAAATTATAAACAGTTTCTTTGCTTTTTCAGGTTTATTCCTGATTCTTTCTGCTTTTATACTTCTCAAACTCAGGTTTGAATCAGTATATACCCTTCTAATCAGCTTTGCTGCATTCAAAATTTGCAAACCTGAGTAAGATGGGTATATATCGCTCTTCTCACCCAAATCTCTGATTTTTAGTATCAGAAATAAAAGCAGTGGCGGGAAAACAAAAGCGGCAAATTCTCCCCATCCCTCATAAAGGAAAACTGTCAGAAGGTGGTAAGGCGCCCAGGCATATACACCTCCTGCAACCAACCCAGTATTTGTCCCCCACAGCTTTCTGCCCAAAAGGAACATAAAGACAAAGGATAAAAGAATTGTTGCAGCAATAAAAACCTGTGTTGACAGGTTTACCGTCAGTCCAAAAGCGTTCAAAGCCGCGATACTGTAGTAAGGCAACAGATAATTGAATATAAAAATCGGAGAACCAAAACCCAGTGCCTGATCTCCCAGCCAGCGGGGACGCAAGTACCCTTCTTTCAACGAGTGTTCAAAGGAAACCAGCCTGAATTTATGCGCCAGGCCGTCTGCCGTACCCAATACATAAGGGGTAAATACCGGAATAACAAGGGGTACAAGTATCAAAACCGTGATTACCAAGAGAATTATTCTTTTCTTATTTTTCATATTTTCACTTTATATAACGCCAATATATCATTCTGGAATACTTTCTTCAGAAACGGATAAGAATCGATTTTGGCAATCCACGGATACCCCAGTATATAATCTATTTTATATCCGAGAAGCATATTTTTCACTTCCGTCGGGCTCATTTTTCCGTCAAAAAAAGCAAAAATATCCTTTTCTTTTTGGGCTGAATTTATCGTATAGAGATTATAGCCGAAAAATGACTTCCTGCCGGTCAAAGCCGGAAAGGATTCGTTAAAAGGCCACTGGACAAGAATTATGTCATTTTTGGCTGTCAGCTCCATCGTCTTTATATAGGCATCATAAGCATCGCTTGGAATATAATAAAAAGCATTTCCCGTGTGAGAGATGAGAACCTCCTGAGTCTGTTGAGCAAAATGGGAAGGAATTATGGTACACAAATACAACAGTATAAGGAATATAAATATTGGTTTTTGAAGTTTTACAACCTTTTTT
>CAZFNL010000008.1:0-2046 GCA_964520615.1 uncultured Gammaproteobacteria bacterium | reverse complement strand
AGGGTTCGATATGGTTTTGTCAAGAAGAGTGAACTCTTACATTTAGGTGTATATCTTGCATATAATTATAGTATGCAACTAACTATGCATTTTGTCAAATCCAAAAAATATCAGGCTTCCGAAGGAAAAATGCGGGAGAAAAGTGTAGAAATCTCACTTTTCGTAGTATAATCCTCTTAATTTATAATTTACTTTTAAGTTATTTCCGTTTTCTCCTCCATTATATCCATGTCCTACTGTTATATTTATATTTTTCGAAAAAGGTATACTACTCAATCCAAAAAATCTAAATATGTTACACCAACTGCTTTTATCCAAATCCATACCTAATGGCCCACCGCTCATGGGGTTATTTGCCTCGTTCGTATTTTTTTTAAGATCCCAAAAATAACCTCCATGGGCAAAGTCCTCCAAACCGGTGTATATTGCTTTTAATATGTCATCAACGGTAATTCTTAAATTACTCTCCATAAATGCAAAGTTCCAGTTTGGATTAGGGGACGAATGCTGATCATAGCCATCAATTTCTACTACTGCCGTAACCAATTTACCTCCCGAGTGACAAGGAATATCTACACTATAATCTTCTCCTGCCGGCTCAAGAGTTTTTTTTTCGCCTGACCATGTCCGTAACCGATACTCAGAAGTCTGTTGTCCGAACCAGTGGGTTAATTCTACATCGGTCGAGTCACTACTGTCGCTAGTAATTTCAAGCACAGTTCCTTCATTATACGGTATTGGGAGATTGAGATAACATATTAATGATTTTCCATCATCTTCTTCTACAACTCCATACGGATAATCGTGATGAAGTAACTGTTGATCAGTTGCAAAAAAACGTTGTAAAGATTCATCAATTGCGTAATTTTCCTCCTGTCCGTACTTGATGCGGATACGCAGTTTGCCTAAATCACCTTTAGGTACTTTTACTTGTAATCCCGTTAACATTCCTATATCACTTAGCTGTAATATTAAAGGTTTATCCTCTGAAACTTGGTCATTTTGTTTAAGTGATGTATATTTATTGATTTCTGGCATTTTCTCCGGTGTTTTGCGGATAACAGCTAATTGTCTCATTGTTTCTACCCTCGGCTCCTTCATAGGTTTTGAATAGGTTACGGATTCCACACCGAACCATTTCGGAGAACGGGTTAGGGATATCGTGCCGCCGTCTGGCAAAACTAGAGGATATAGCGAAACCGAAGCTCCCACATCATGAAAAGTTGCAGTAACAGCTTGATGATCACTATCCAAAAAAAAATCGTCAGCTGCTTTGTCTATAATTACCTTTCCATCTTTAGCTCTTACTACAATGTTCCCTATTTTTTCAATATTACCTGTATCCATATTTCCATCCCAAATATGTTTTGGATTATCATAAGCCTGATATATACCTGTTACCAACGTAGAAGAAGATAAATCAGGCGCAATATAATAAACACCATCTTCAGTTTCCGGATTAGGATAATGAATCAGCTTACCTTTTTCATCCGGAAATGCCAAATATGCAAAGTCATAATGAACATCTGGATTTGCATAGTCCATAAACGAAGTCCCTTTGGGATATGCCGGGTGAGTAGGTCGATAACTCGAATGCAGTCTAAAATCAGTTATAGGCATATCGGGCAAATGTGACAAATCCGCAAGCGCCATCAAGGGATCGATTTCAGAAACAATTTCTGCTTCTTTACCTTTTGGAGGAGGTTGTGGATAGGTCAAATCAATTACTTTATTGATCATGGACCAAGGAATAACAGAAGCAACGCCTAAATTCCAAGCTTTCCTTAATATCTGACGTCTAGTATACTGAGTATTTAATAGTTCAGAAGCGAAATCGATCATACTTTTACAAAATCCTAGTCTTTATTTATTATCTGTTCCAATTAATATGTGTTTATTGTCTATTTTTTTAACTTCTCCCATTCTTCCATCAACTGATTTTTCAGTTTTTCCAGCTGTCTTACGTCCTTTTTCGCGTGTTTCTGGACTTTTTTTACCACGTCGTTAACTACTTTTTCGTATTTTTCCTTGTCGATATTTTCGATG
>CAZFNL010000007.1:0-2569 GCA_964520615.1 uncultured Gammaproteobacteria bacterium | reverse complement strand
TTGTGTTTTACCATCCGGGCGCAGATAAGGAAGTAGCTTTGAAATCCTTGCTTCATCGATTTTAATAGCTAACTTGTGAGCCAATTCGATCGAAACAGGCATATATGATGGAGTTTCTTCGCAGGCATATCCGAACATACAATTATGCACATAGATACCATTAGCTGAAAATGTATGTTCGTTATTTATTTCCAAATCATAAACTTCTTCCTCTGGCATATCTGTTTTTTTATGAAGCATGAATACTCCATACGGAATATTTTTATTCAAACTTCTCTCATCAGCAAATTCTTTTTTATACGGATGCGGAATCAAATATATACCTTTCGAATTAGATGGTTTTTTACCGGTATTTATTAAATATCTCTGCGCACGTTTATCTTTATTTGGATGCCTAAAACCTATTTCCTTGCAAAATGTTATATAACTTTCATAACCGCTTAGACTTAGTACATAATTAGGATATTGTGACTGATACCGATGATCCTTTCCTACTAATGTTCCCGCTGGTCTATTAAATAAAATTACGGATTTAATTCCAAACTGATTAAGCAGCAATTGTGTCTCTTGCAATAACCTATATGAATTTGAGCTTAATCTTATTCTTATGTTCTTTTTGTTTCTTCCGGTATTTTCAACAATAGTTCCATCTGTATCAAATAAACCACTGATATACGCACTAATAACTTTTTTGGAAGATGTTAATATACTTTTAGGCGTTATTTTAGTGTTTGATTTACCATATAAAATACCGAAATTTTCAAAATGTTTGCGGACAACGACTGAATCAATTTTCACGCTAATGTTGTTTTTATTTTTTATCAAGCGGAAATGTTCGCCAAAATATTTTCTTCCTATTTTTTTAACTAACTGCGCATAGGCACGTTCAGTACCAAAGGCTATTTCAATATACTTTTTACTGGTTGCGCATCCGTCTCCAATAATAATTCCAGCAATATATGCAATATCCTCGTTTAGGATTACTTTTTCCGGTCCGAATATTTTGTGATTATATTTGGAAAAATAGTCTTTTTTAGTTACAAAGGACACTATATACTCTTTATTGCTAAAACCATCTTGAGGTTTAATTCCGCATATGTAATCATCGGAAGTAATGCTATCTGCTTCCTTCCAATATATTTTGCCATTTCTGTCATAACATAAAATTCTGTGATCTCCTGTGCATTCCAATATCATACCGTTTATAAATTCGAGTTTTACGATTTTTTTTATACCGGTTTTTTTTGCATTTATTACCTTTTGATACCCCAACGGTGTCAAAATATAACTACCTTTCCTAATTTCCTCAATCGGTTCGAAACCGTTTTTTGTCCTAACGAGAGTTCCCTTTTTAATACAGCCCTGATCACCGGCTCCCAACTTATCGACGCCTGCCGCGATTTCCGGAGACTGTGTGTGAATTTTAACTTCAATAGGAGATTTATACGTGAATTGAAAACGTCCGTCCGTATATCCTAAATCCTTAATAACCTTTCGTGCAATATTTGCATAACTCATTTTCCCTTTTGTCGTTAGTTCACCTGCAAGTGCGATAAAGTTTTTCGTCACCATGGTTTCAACCGCAACCCGCGAGTATTTGTCTTGAGCAAGTGCAGCGTCAACTATCGCATCGCTCACCTGATCGCAGATTTTATCCGGATGTCCTGCACACACGGACTCTGAAGTAAAAGTATGAGACATAAAAGCTATTATATAACAGTTTAAAAAAAATTGGTAACTAATGGGGACAATATACTGCCTCTATTTCCTGATTAGGTAGTAAAATCGCATCTTTCAAAAAAGGGCTGTTGAGTTTAACTGCGCCGTTGGTATGCACTGATTCAACGACTGCCTGAACACAAGCAGTCCCTTCTACGATAAGCACTTCATCTTGAACATGAATGGGTACCTGACCTATCCTTACTTTTTCGCGTATCTTGAATTGTTTTCCAAAAATTGTTTCCAGTCTCTCAACCATAGTTCTAAATAAAAACCCATAAAAAAAACCTCCCGAAAGGGAGGAATGTATATTTGTCCGATGAACTTCAGACCGTATTTTCCCTTACGGGCTGGATGGAGCACCGTGTTTTGCTGCTTTTTCTATAAAAAGCGTTGCCAAACTCGGTTGCTGAATAGGTCCTGACGATCCAGTTTCTCGTTCCCGATTTAATCGGGATCCCTATTCCTCTTAATAGCTAAAATATAATATAAACAATTATCTATGGATTTTCAAGCGGAAATTCATTACATTATTTCTAATCACTAATCACTAGCCACTAATTCACGTTCCTTCTTTCCATGAAGAGAGGTATTTTTTCTGTTCCGGAGTTAACACATCGATATCTATTCCCATCGCATGTAGTTTAAGCCGTGCGATTTCTCGGTCGATTTCCTCGGGTAGCCTATACACTTTTGCGGCAAATTTACCTTTATTCTTCCACATGTATTCCGCGCCCAAAGCCTGGCCGGCAAAACTCATGTCCATGACCGAAGCCGGATGGCCTTCGGCAGCTGAAAGGTTTACCAATCTTCCTTCTGCAAGCAGATATATTTTTTTCTTCCCTAAATC
>CAZFNL010000006.1:0-1931 GCA_964520615.1 uncultured Gammaproteobacteria bacterium | reverse complement strand
ACCGCCAGATTAACGAGCAAGCTGCGCGCGAAGTATCCGCACATAAAAACGCCGGATGCAATTCAAATCGCCGGCACGCTTTTAAAAGGATATGCGGGTTTTCTCACGAACGATTCTCAACTAAAACAGGTAAGGGAGATCAAAGTGATGGTGCTGGAAGAGTATATGCGCTGATTTAATACAACTCTTCGGAGTCTTTTTTCTTTTGTGTCAATTTTGGTAAAAATCTTTTTAAATGGCCTATAAATAAACAACGGTATGCAACAGCCATATGTGACCAGTTTTTTACAGCCTCTTCCCATCCTGCTTCAGACCAATAAGGACCGGCAGGGGAAGCTATATTATTTAGTTCGGAAGACCCGCCGTTACTCGCTTGGTATGTAGCAATTCGTTTGAAAGCGCATTCCAAAAACGTTTTCCCGCATTGCGTACCATCACCATATCCGCATTTTCTATCAACATGCGCCATATATTAGATTAAGGGGACAACAATTATAATATCACATTTCACGCCACTCTTTATTTGTTCAGGTACATAGCTTGATCCGCTTTATGGATGATTTGGCCCAATGTCTCCTCAGGAGTTTGCTGAGATGAGTATCCAATAGTGAGGCTAAGAGGAATTTTAAGGTTCAAGTTGTTATTGGTTGCTATTACGGCAGCTTTCAACCGTTTCACCATTGTTACTATTTCCTCTTCGTTTACGTCGTCAAGGATGATGAGAAATTCATCTCCACCATATCGGATAACGATATCAGTGGGCCTGGTAACCGATTTCAGGATTCTGGCTGCAAGTATTAAATATTTGTCGCCGCCTTCATGACTAAGCGTATCGTTAATCGATTTAAATTTTTCCATATCGATAAAGATGACTCCCGGATGGTGTTTTTTCCTCCGTTCAATATGTTGATAAGACAGTATTTCTTCAAGGTATAAGCGATTCAGTAATCCCGTTAAGGGATCATGTGCAGCCATATACTCTTTTTCTGCGAGCGACCTAGCAGATAGCGTTTCTCGTTGAATTTCTCGCTGTGCCGCATCATTAACAATTCCAACAAAATTTGAAAATGGTTCAAAATTCTTATTTTTGTTTTGCCATGGATTCAAAGCGATAAGATGCTTTATTAGAGGGATATAACGTTTTTTTGTATCTTCAGAAAAAGGAGAATGTTCGATAATGGTTTCGATCATAGTCTGGGATTTCTCTACAGATTTTGACGTTAAATCAGAGCTTTGCGCATCATCATACTGAAGAAGATCAAAATCATATTCGCTGTTCTGCTTTTCCCAAATATGGACGCTTTCAACCGTCGCACCCAGGTATTTTGCCGTATATGCCAATTTTACGGCTTCTGCAAATTGTTCACCGGTTACGTTCGGGTGCGTTTTGTTCCATATTTTTGCGTCGGGTGCGAACAATGTCGAATCAGGGTGAGCTACAATTATTTCCGCAAACTGACAAGCCGTATTGAATTCGGTATGAAATTTCCTTAAAAAATCTGGAGAACGACTGCCATAAGCATCCGTGATACGTTCGATGATACGTTGACTTGCTCTTACGTCGCGGGTAATTTCCCTAAAACCGGTATAAATTTCTTGCTTTTTTGCATCCATATAATCCAAATAATGTGTTTAGATAGACTATTATACCACAGGCAGTAAAGAATAGTATTAGACTTAGTAGTATCTATTATAAGATATGTAATTTATTTACAAAAATATTTATAATAAGTTTGAATATGTTATTAAATATATTAGTATATTATACTTTTTTGTGAATATTTGGTAAATAAAATACCCCTTGACAAAATAAAAAGTATCCTTTATTGTTAAATTATAGGATTAAAATTAAAAGTTAAATAAAAGATATAATACTATGAAAACAAGAAACTTGTATAAAAATAACAAATATAAAAAAAGTTCTTTAAAAG
>CAZFNL010000005.1:0-9347 GCA_964520615.1 uncultured Gammaproteobacteria bacterium | reverse complement strand
GCCTCCCAAGAAAATCCCTGTCCGATGACAAGGACAATAATTGAGAGGGCAATAAGTGATAAAGTCGGGAAACTTAACACGATAACCTAATATATACCAACATATATAGCTTGTCAAGAACGCCTTTACACTATGTTGTACAAAGTGGGCCGTTTTAATATTGGACAAATCAAGTGTTTTCTTTTGGCCTGTATTGCAACGCTTCAGCGACATGGGAAACAATAATCTCTTTTTCCCCTTCAAGATCTGCTATGGTCCTCGCGACTTTTATTGTCCGGTAATAAGTTCTAGCTGATAAATGCATACTTGATACGGCCTGGCGAAGAATACCTATACAATCTTTATCCAAAACTATCATTTCCCTTATCGCTTTGGTACTCAAATCGCTGTTACATACCATTGGAGTTTTCTTATACCTTTTTGTTTGTATATTTCGTGCCACCTGTACCCGTTTTTTTACTTTTTCCGATGACTCACCAATAGATACGTCGTTTGTCAATTTTTCTACCCGGACAGGAGGAAGATCAACATGAAGATCTATCCTGTCGATAATCGGGCCGGATATTCTTTTTTGGTACTGGGAAATTTGGCCCGGAAGGCACTTGCAGCTTCTGACCGGATCCCCCAAAAAGCCGCACGGGCAAGGGTTGCTCGCTGCCACCAGGACAAATTTAGCCGGATAACTGACTGTTCCGGCAGCCCGTGATATAGTGACTATCCCGTCTTCAATCGGCTGCCGGAGAGCCTCAAGAACGTGTCTGGAAAACTCAGGAAACTCATCCAGAAACAGTACTCCTCTGTGAGCCAGAGATATCTCGCCAGGCATGGGATGAGTGCCTCCACCGATAAGTCCTATCTGTGAAGTGGTATGGTGCGGGCAACGGAATGGCCTTACTTTTATAATAGAATTCCCTTCGGGAATATTGCCTGTAACTGAATATATCTTTGTCACCTCCAAAGCTTCGCTCTCTACCAGATCAGGAAGTATGCCCGGAAGCGCCCGGGCAAGCATTGTTTTTCCGGCTCCCGGAACCCCCTTGAAAAGCAGGTTGTGTCCCCCTGCGGCAGAAATCTCTAAAGCGCGTTTCCCCTGCTCCTGGCCTCTAATATCTGAAAGATCAAACTCCGCCAACCTCTCCCTTTGCATATTGGAAAAAGGCGTATGTTTATAAGGTTCAATCTTTACTGTTCCCGCAAGATGACGAAAAAGAGCAATCAGATTTTTGACGGGGTATATATCAATTTTGTCCACGACCGCCGCTTCCTTTGCGTTCATTTCAGGAAGAAAAAGAGAATTATGACCTTTTTCTTTTGCCATAAGTGAAACCGGCAATATCCCTTTGGTATGACGCAAACTACCATCTAGCGATAATTCTCCAAAGACAATGCTTTTTGACAGATCCGCATTTATCTGTCCTGAGGCAATAAGTATACCCAACGCCATCGGCAAATCGTATGCCGGGCCTTCTTTGGGCAGATCAGCGGGAGCAAGATTTATGGTAATCCGATGCGCAGGAAATTCGGCACCTGAATTTTTTATAGCCGCGCGCACCCTTTCCTTTGATTCTTCAACGGATTTTGAAGGCAATCCGACAATGGTAAAAGATGGAAGGGAATGAGTAGAAATATCCACTTCAACAGTGACAGGTATACTCTCAAGACCTAAAGTGGCACCGGAAATAACTTTTGCTAACACTTAATATTACAGAAATATATTAAACATTTTCCATCTTAACAGCAGGAGGAGAAATTTGATGTACGGTGGAATACAATTATTTACTATCCCAACTCAAAAGTGGTGACTCCGAAGATCCTACGAAAGTCCAATTGTGGTTTTTCCTTTGTGTACATTCTTGCTGTCTCAAATACTTTCTTCATCTGATATTTTGCAGCCAAATCCAAAGCTTCACGATTTATCTCCGGTACATCCAGAAAGACCGGGTCGTCTGTTTTCTTACCTACATTTCCCATCAGTGTCTGCAAAAGCTCGTCAGCAATACTGATATCGTCTGCAAAAAGAGGTCCTATCTTATACCCTACCCGGCATTTTCTTATCACCCCGTAACCGCCTAACCTTCCGGATTTCAAATATCCCGCCGCAAAACCGTCAGGCTGGTTTATCCATCCCTCTAAAAATTTTTCTCTGACTGCAGGAAAAACTGTTCTGTCATATTGGATTATTTTATCAAAAGGAATCCCGTTTAATGTCTTGATATAAGGAGAAAATGAAACTCGAATATTATTTCTGAACTGGAACCGGATATTACGGTATGCCAGCCGGAAGCCTGATTTTTTATAGTTCCCCTGTTGCGCCACCACTCCATCAAGTCCGATATTTCTTGAACCCAAGTAATCCATTGCAACCTGCCATATCTTCAAGCCGTATCCCTTTCCCCTGTATTCAGGTTTGACTATATAAAAACCCATAAAACCAAACTTGTCATCATAGGCAACAGCGGAAATGCATGAAATTGGCCTGTCATCCAGAAGACCAATAAAGAATCCTTCCGGATCTGTACTGTAAAAACACTTCCCGTCATGCAGTCCCGGATTCCAACCCTCTTGCTCTGCCCACTCAATTGCGATACCGACTTCTTCCCTCTTCATTCTTCTTATTTTATAAACACCATCTTCCATATGGTTATTTTACTAAAGATTCCGTCTGAATGTATAAATGGCTAGAGTGGAAACTATGTAAAGCCATATAAAAGAATTAGTCAATTCTCCGAGGAATGGACGGTATTCGAAACTTTTACTCTCAATTTTAGCTTCACGTAATAGACATTATCCTAACTGTAAAATCCGAATAGCTCTCTCCACTCTTCTTGCATTCCGAACTTTAGCACTTGTAAACCCAGAAAGAAACCGAGATGATAATCAGGATAAAAACATCTTTAATATGTTATACTTGAAAAATTCATTTTTATGTTTCTTGATAAGTTTTTTCATCAAAAGATAATAAGAAAAGTCCCGGAAATTACAATCTTTTTCTGGATAATTAAGCTATTGACTACCGCAATGGGTGAATCAACCTCTGATTATTTGGTTCATCATATTGATCCTGTTATCGCGGTTATTCTTGGAGGGATTGGCTTTGCTCTAGCTCTTGTGCTTCAGTTTTGGGCACGAAAATATGTCGCATGGATTTACTGGCTTGCGGTTACTATGGTGGCGGTTTTTGGCACTATGATGGCAGACGTCGTACACATTGTCCTGGGAGTTCCGTATCTTATTTCAACTATATTCTTTGCCCTTGCTCTTACTGTTATTTTTATTATCTGGTATAAGTTTGAAAATACTCTCTCAATTCATAGCATTTACACTCCACGACGAGAATTGTTTTACTGGATTACCGTAGGGACCACCTTTGCACTGGGAACTGCAGCAGGTGATATGACGGCAATCACTTTTAATTTAGGATATTTAACTTCAGGTATTCTTTTTGCAATATTGTTTGCAGCTCCGCTTGTTGCTTACCGGCTTTTTGGTAGTAATGAAGTATTTACCTTCTGGGCTGCTTACATAGTAACAAGACCTTTTGGGGCGTCATTTGCCGACTGGTTTGGCAGAACGCCGGACTTGGGAGGTATTGGATTTGGTACGGGAAGAGCCAGCATAGTCTTAACCACTCTTATCATTCTCTTTGTCGGCTACCTCACAATCACTCGAATGGATATTAAGGAAAAACAGCAATAAACTCATTCTCATCTATATGAACGTTATAATTATTCTGTTTGCGAAATACTTATTCCTTGCTAGCATTATTATTTTTATCGCATATCTGACATATCTCTGGAGAAATAATAAAAACAAAAGTATTCTCCTTATTAGGCTTTCTGCTGTTTCATTTCCTCTTATCTTAATAGCAGCAAAAATATCCGGTCACTTTATTTACGATCCCAGACCATTTTTAGTCACACTTGTAAAACCGCTTATTCCCTCAGCAACTGACAATGGTTTTCCTTCAGACCATACACTTTTGACTATGGCTCTTGCTTCAGTTATTTTTGTTTACAACCGCAAGTTGGGTATTGTCCTTTTTTCCATTGCGCTTCTTGTTGGCACAGCCCGTGTTCTTGCCAAAGTTCACCATCCACTTGATATTATCGGCAGTACCCTTATTGCAACAGTAATAACCACAATTGTATATTCTCTGTTATCTCTCACGAAAAAGAAATTTCAGAAAAGATTGTAATCCCCAAAGGATAATCTAATTCTATGGAAAATACTAAAAAGTATTTCACCTATTAGTGCTGTCGAAAACTACTTGTCAGGCTTCTTCGGGGAATGAAAACGTAAATAGAAAATTGATCCGGCAAAAATAAGAAAAGGAATTAGAAGAAGTATAAAGTAACCGTTATGTCCGTGGAGAAATTTCAATATTTTTATTCCAAGCTGTTGTCCGACTGACAAATAAAATAGAATCCAGAATATAACAGAGATAAAGGTGCTGGTAATAAATGTTTTGTAGGAAATTCCGGACATTCCTGAAACAATTGTAATTGGTACTCTAAGTCCCGGGACATGACGGCCGAATATAATCACCCAAACTCCGTATTTTTTGTATTTCTTTTCAACTACAAAGAGTTTCTTTTCATCAAAATGAAAATACTTCCCCAACTTTAAGACTATTATCTGTCCATACCGGAATGAAAGATAATACAGAATTGACGCACCAATAAGTACTGATATTAGTAAGAATACAAATGCTGAGAAATACGAAAGCGCACCTCTTGAAACCAGATAACCGGTATATGCAATATATACATCTCCTGGAATAGGCATCGGAATTCCCGTCTCTTCAAGCATCAAAAGCAGCATAGGAGCAAATATACCGTTATGGATAATAAAAGCCCTCAACCAGTCAGCAAAAGGATCAATCCGGGAATTCTCAAGATACGAAAATAGTGGGTTAAACATAAGGTAACATTACTGAAACTGCTGTTCCTTTTCCCTCCGTTGACTCAATCTCAATTTTCCCTTTGTGTTTTTCAACAATTGTTTTTGCGATAGATAATCCCAACCCGTATCCTTTTATTTCTGAACGGGAACTATCCACCCGATAAAATCTGTCAAATATTCTCTCCTGCTCTGTCAAAGGAATACCAACTCCTGTATCCTGAATAATAACCACAGCTTCCTGTTTATTTTTCCGCAGGACTATCTGAATAACTCCCTGAGGAGGAGTGTATTTTATAGCATTGTCAAGGATGTTGAAAAATAACTGTTTAAGCATATCTTCCTGTGCCTGAACAATAATACTATCGCTTGTCGGCCGAAAGTGAACAGTTAACTTTTTTTCTCTAATCCTTTGTTGTAGCTGGGTACGAACTACATTTAATACATCGGTTAAATCAACACTTATCTTATGATTAACATATCTGTTTTGATCATCTTTTGCCAAAAAGAGCAAGCTTTCAACCAATTTAGTTAATCTGCCAACCTCTTCTTTGTTACTGATGATTATTTGTTTATAGTCTTGGACCTTTCTATTCTTCTTTAATACTATTTCCATCTCTCCATTCATTATCGATAATGGCGTTTTTAACTCGTGTGAAGCGTCTGAAACAAATTGTTTCTGCTGTGTGTGTACTACTTCGATGGGTCTGAGCGTCCTTTTGGCCAGAAACCAGGATATGGCGGGTATTAAAAAGAGGAATGTCCCGTTTAACACGAGAAGAATATTCTGCAGTTGCTTTAGCGCCACGTTTCCGGCTATTGTGACGATTACTGTTTTTTTATCATCAAACTCACCCTGGTATTGTCCAGACTGCTGTTGCTGCACTTCTTTGACTTTGCTGATAAATCCTGCCCCGAAAGAGTTTTCCATCCAAAAATACAGCCCGATACTGAATATCCAAAACAGAAACAGAAACAGCACTGAATAAAAAACGGTCAGCTTAAACTGGGCTTTTTTGAACATTTTAAGAAAGTTTCAGGATGTATCCTGATCCCCGCATAGTGTGAATGAGATCTTTTTCCTGAGGGGACGTTTTCAGTTTTTTCCTGAGGTATTTTATATATGTTTCAACAATATTTGAAAATCCTTCGTAATTATAATCCCAAACGTGCTCGATAAGTTGAGTTTTGGTTATGACTGTATTCGGATTGCGCATAATATATTCCAGTAAAGCATATTCCTTTGCGGTAAGGACAATAGTTTTATCTCCCCTTTTTGCGTTTTTGGTCGCCGGATCCAGGCTCAGATTGTCAAATTTTAAAATGACGGGGTCCGCTTTTTTTCCGCGTCTGATAAGCGCGCGGATCCTGGCCAGCAATTCATCAAAAGAGAACGGCTTGGTGACATAATCATCAGCTCCGGCGTCAAGGCCTTTTATTTTATCTTCAACGGAGTTTTTTACCGTCAAAAGCAGTATGGGTATGCCCGTATTTTTTTCCCTGATCTTCCGGCAGACCGCTATCCCGTCTATCCTGGGAATCATAATATCAAGAATGATGCAATCGTATACCGCGTCAACCTCAAACTTATAGAGCGCTTCTTCTCCATCCCTGGCAATATCCACGGCATACCTCTCTTCCAAAAAGCCCCGCCGGAGGAAATTTGCTATTTTTTCTTCATCTTCAACAATCAGTAAGTGCATTGACGTCAGTATACTGGAAATTAGATGGGAATAACATGTAATCCGTGATTAAAATCTACAACCTATTCCTCTGTTATTTTCACTATAATCCCACTGGCATTCTTCTATACTTTCCTAATGAAAGGAGGTGATTATATGAAAAAGCAGATACTCTTAACAATAGCAGTAATAGCCTTTTTAGTAATGGGAGGTTCAGTGGCAGAACTTGCTACACAGCAAAAAGCTCACGCACAAACGCCTGCAACAAATGAACAAACCACTGTAAAACAGTCAACCGGTAGTCAAGTAACTGATGGAAAAGAAGTCGCAGGAAAGGAAACTTCTGATTCAAAAGGAGTAAAAGAAACGGAAAATGACGGCCCGGGTGGACATCAGGATCCAACGGGTACAAATGTAGATCATCAGTTTAACGGATCAGAATAATTCAATTTTCGGCCTGCAATCGGCAATACGGGATAAGAGAATCATCCCGTATTGTCGTGATTTGAAATAAAATTTGTCGACAATCGCCGGTTATACCACCGCCATCAGGACTATATAGCTCAAAACAATGAAAAATAACGGACTCATATCGCTTATTCTTAATGTATCTTAAAATATATATCTTCTTTTTTTACCATAATCATCTGAGGATATACTGATTGGAAAATGGGAATTACCGGAATTTCCCTCATTTCAACTGTCATTTGTTTTTGTATACTAAGTTAAAGTGCTTTATTCTTACTTCAAACTACGCCAATATTATAAAAAACACGATAAAAGCGATCTGCCATTTGTTCCAAGCAGAAAAGAAAGAATAAAAACAATGATAGAATTATCCGGTATAAAGCCAGGAGAAAAAAGCCTGGACCTTGGCGCCGGTGACGGCAGGATAGTCATCGCTTTTGCCCAAAAAGGCGCGTCTGCCAGTGGAGTCGAAATTGACAACATACTCTTTGATATTGCCACTCATAACGTAAGGAAAAAGAGGTTGGAGAAAAAAGCAAGGATAATAAAGGGAGACTTCTGGCAGGAAGATTTTGGGGAATACGATATTATAACTATTTGGGGACTACGAAGAATTATGGGTAGGCTTGAGGATAAATTGCAAAAAGAGGCAAAACCAGGTTGCCGGATACTCTGCAATTATTTTGATCTCCCTACCTGGCCGGTAGCCGCGGAAAAGGAAAATGTCTTTTTATATATAAAGAAATGATGATATTGATTCTTAAAATTACTCTACCAATATCTGTCCTCTAATGAAGAAATAATTCTGGGATCTTTGATTGTTTCCTCGAAATAACCAATTCTATCAGACAATTGATGAGAAATTTTTTCTGTCGGACCGGCAAAAGTCAGGAAAATTCTGGCGGGTTGGTTATCAGCGTATCTTATCACTTTGATAATATTTGTATTATAGGCGACTTTGTTTCCTTGACATACATAAAGCACTCCTGTCTTTCCTTGCATGGGACAATCTATTGGCATAAACATATAATTTTCGAATTTAGCCAAATGGTTGAAACCCATACCGTCAACCGTCCTATTGCTGAGAATTTTTTTTGCTTCCTGCGGATCTATACTGCCTTAAAATAGAAAAAGCATTGGCGAAGTACCGGTGATGATGGTTTTTTTATACTTTCCGGACATCTTGCTTATTGTTTGAACTGTCTCTTTCCCATAGCTTTCCCTATACCACGGCTGATGCACGCTTTGATGAACAAAGTAATTATGCATAAAAGAAAGGTATTGATATAGAGCATATGATATAAAAAGCAAATATATACCGCCTCTCAAGATGGTATTTTTAGTTCTCAAGAAAACGTACCACTGCCAAAGTCCCATGGCAGTTAGAACTTCAAACATGGGTACGGCAATTACTGTCCTTTGGGTATTTGTTCCCATAAAAGATAGTGCGTCGGGAATCATGGCTAGTAAAATCCAAACAGGAAAAAGCAAATACTTCGTATCTTTTTTATGGATTACCTTATCAAAAACCAAATATAATCCGGTAAGGATAAACGGTAATTCCCAAAGGTAAAGAGGCCCGGAAAAAGGGATGGAGTACCTACCATAGTTGGTATCACCCTGCAGGAAAAGAAAATCGGGGGTAAAATGGCCAAAATAGTTTTTGGCTACCAAAAGGAAACTCATATATATTTTATTGTGGAATAACCTGGCTACAAATAAATTTCCGGCGTGGCCTTCTTCCTGAAGCGCCTCCGTGATAAATGCCTGAATTTGTCCGTGCTCAAAAAGACTGGTTTGGCTGACGCGTTGTAAAGGTTGTGTAAAGAAAAGTAAAAGAAGCAGAACTATTGTCACAACAAAAGGACTAATCAGATTTCCCGGTGATTTCTTCTTGTATATAAAAATAAAGGAAAGAGTGATAAGCGGTATAAAAACAAAAGACGAATAATAGGATATGGTAGCAAGTATTAGCGTAACTTTCGATGCTACCTGAAAAATATTCCTTCCAGTATTTAGATGCCTTACCCATAAATAAAAAAAGAGAATGATAAGAAACATTTGCATCGCCACCTCATTTGCTGTCCGGGAAAAGATGATATGCCAGGGAGAAATAAGAAGAAGAAAAGCTGAAAGGGCTGCTATCTTTTTGTCTCCTAAATATTCTTTGATGAAAAAATAAACCAGGACAATTGTCAGGAAACCAAAAATTATTGATGGCAACCTGACAGCCCAGTCAGATAATCCCAATACAGCCATAAACGGCAAAAGGAAATAGGAGTATAAAGCCAGCTTGTA
>CAZFNL010000004.1:0-2617 GCA_964520615.1 uncultured Gammaproteobacteria bacterium | reverse complement strand
AGGGATCACGGCACAGAATATATAGGGCCAAGGCATATAATCAAAGCCGCATCGCTAGATATGCATCCCCTCGATTCAATAAAAAGGGCGACAATCTTAACAAAAGAGAAAGGTCTCGGCTATTGCAATGTGACAAAATGCTGTCAGGAAGTATGCCCTGAACATATAAAGATAACAGACAATGCAATAATCCCGGAAAAGGAAATGGCGGCTGACAGTTTATACGATCCGATAATGAAATTGATTGACAGGATTAAAAAAAATAAGGAATGATAACATGTTGAGCAGATTGATACCTAAGGAGTTTCTGGAAAGCAATATCAGATTATATTCGTTCCTATTTCTAATTGCGGCAGCAATATTAATGCTGATTATTTTTCCAGTCTCTGAATACAAAGGTTATATAGACCCTTTTTATTCCCCCACTGTGCTTGTGCTTCCGTTGGTCGGATTGTATAGGCTCACCTGTTATGCATACAGAAAGGATTACAACCGCCACATATTCAAACATCCGCTCGCATGCTCTGCAGTAGGAAGGCTTGATGATAATAAAAGGGGTTATACAGGAGAAACTAGCGGAATTTTCAAGATAGAAAATCTACATAGATATTTCCTCTATTCTGCAATAATAATACTCCCATTCTTTTATTACGATGTGTTTGTGTCGATGTTTTATACCGGTTTTTTTGTGCTTAGATTAGGGAGTCTGATACTTGCCACAAATGCCATTTTGATTTCCCTGTATGTCTTTTCGTGCCACTCGTTCAGAAGTCTTATTGGAGGAAGAAGAAATTGTTTCAACTGTATAAAAGGAGGAAAGGGCATTAAAAAGGTGTACAATGGGCAATCGATATTGAATGCACATCATGAAACATTCGCATGGGCAAGCTTGATATTCATAATATTTACCGACCTTTACATTAGAGGATTGGCTGCAGGAATCCCGATGGACCATATGCTGTTAATGGTGCTTAAATGATACCAAAAAATTATAAATATCCACTTTTCTTTTCAGGCATAATGTTGATTATAATATCAGGGATAATGGGTAGTATGGGAGAGAGTTTGCAGATTGTAGAAACAGGAGTTGCTACCGGTTTTATAATATTTGTTATATCCATAATAGGATAGTAGCAGAAGTTTTCGATGTGGTATTTAATACATAACTACATAGGACTCTGAAAATTTAAAAGCCTTTGGTTTTCGCAATACCGAAAAATTTTTCTGTTTTTCCTACGATATAAAAATCGGGCGGGAGACCTTCCGCAAACGACCAGTTTGTAGAATAGACGTCTATAAATATTAGCGGAGCTGCCGTCCGTTGTATGCAGACGACAAACTCCCACCCAGATTATAATATGGAAATATCAAAGATAAAAAATATAATAATATCTCTTATGCCCAAGGCGGCATGGGTTGCAAGAATGTATGGACATACATACAAAAATGGATCAATGGTAGGAAAAAATTTTATTGCGCTTGCAATAAGACAGTTGTATGGATATAAAAATGACGAGAAGTTCTTGGATTTTATTTGGGAGACGGGAATTGCCGAAATTCTTGGTTATAAAAGAAAACCTCATTCAACTCTTTTATCGAAAACAAGAAAATATGCAGAAGGGGGAGCAATAATGCAATTATACAATGAATTTATAAGAGAAAAATGTCATGGGAAAAAATTGAGGATTATTGCTCAAGACAGTGTAGATATACCTGCATTCTTCATAAAAACAGATAATGAAGCGCGGTTAGGCCATAGAACAAAAAAGAGAAGAGAGCAAAATCTTGATGGCATGACTGGAAAAGATAAAAAGGAAAAGACATTTGTCTTTGGTTACAAACTGCACATCATTCAGGATGCAGAAACAAGTTTGCCGTTGGCATGTATTATAGAATCTGCGGAAGTTCATGATTCCCAACCATTTTACAAGTTGTTTCCGTATGTAGTAGAAAATTTTGAAATACAATACGAAGCTAAATTTCTTGGCGATTCTGCATTTGATTCTGCGGATATACGAAAAAGGATAAGAGACATACAAATGAAGGACGTGATAGCGATAAACGGAAGGGGGCATTATCCATCAGAAATTCCTAAGGACAAAGATTATGGGAAAAGATGGTCGGTCGAACAAACGAATTCAGTATTAGAATTAGTGTATAATCTTTCCTCAAATAGAATGAAAGGATTGAAACGTATTATAGTTAATTCCTTTTCTTGCCTTCTTGCAAACTTTATAGAACACTTTATGAACTGACGACAAAATAAAATATAATTCCTATTTAATGTCTTTGTTAGCTACAGCAAGGTTTGATAAAATTAGTAAGATTTTACTATTTTGAAACGCAAAAGAATTAATCGTCTGGGATTACAAGATTTTCAGACTCCTACCTTCAAACCATATTTTATGCTACTAAAATAAATAACATTTCAGTAATTTGTTTTATTCGCAAATTATATAATGATTTTATTCTGATTTCTTAATCTGCGTAATGAATTCTGAACCGAACACTAACCAGATTGTCAATCTTCTCTAATCAAATTTTCAATATCTTTCTTTACCTCGTTTTTGACTGATTTCCTAATACCATTTGATAGATTAAGCTTATATATAAATCC
>CAZFNL010000003.1:0-6009 GCA_964520615.1 uncultured Gammaproteobacteria bacterium | reverse complement strand
ACCGCACTGATGAAATATTTCTTTGGAATAGTTTATGGATAAAAAAGTTATTTTAGGTTCACTGGCAATGGATCTTAAAAGGGCGGCTCTAGGATTTCACCTGGGTTCTTATGCTATGGCCCAAAGATTTCTTGATGAGGCAGTATCAAGGAAAAGGGAATATAAAGGAAAAGGTCTTAAGCCGTATATGGTACAGATATTGGATAGAGTTGAGAAATTGAAATCACAGCCAAAAGAAAAATTGGCGGAAAACGCCCTGACGTACAGCACGCTTATCCAGAATTTCGTTCTCCGGGGTTAGATTACAGTTGGTAAAATATCTGCATTTAAGCATCGAATTTGACAATGAATTGTAATCTATATTACAATTTAACTGATGAAAGATACGGGTTACGGTAAGAGACCTTTATGGCAATGGATTGCCATCTACTTAGTCATAGGGCTGGTCGTATATGGAGTAATTTATTATTTTGGTTTTGCAAAAAGAGGCGGATATCAGGCCCCAAGTGCAAGTCAGAAAACAGGTGCAACCAGTTCGTCTGCAGCCCCGAAAAATTCCGTGCAGATAGCAAATTTCAGTTATTCCCCGGCAACGCTGACGGTAAAGGTCGGGGATAGCGTGACTTGGACAAACATGGACAGCGCGGGCCACAGCGCCACAGCTGATGATAACAGTTTTGATACGGGCATACTGGACTACGGTAAGTCGGGGACAGTCACTTTCCAAAAAGCAGGTACTTACACTTACCATTGCAGTATCCACCCGAACATGCACGGGACGATTATAGTCCAGTAGAGATTACAATTTATTGTTAAGGGGTAAATATATGAAGATGGATCCGGTTGTCCATTTTGAAATGCCCGCGGAGGATAAAAAGCGCATGTCAGAATTTTATTCCAAAGTATTCGGCTGGAAGACGACCATGCTCGGTCCCGAAATGAGTGAATATGTCACGGTTGAAACAACCGAAACGGACAAAAAGACGATGAGGCCCAAGACCCCCGGAGCCATAAACGGCGGTTTTTACCAGAAACCGGATGATCCCTTCGGCCAGTATCCTTCCATTGTTATCGCTGTTGATGATATCAAAAAGAGTATGGAAAAAGTAAAGACGGCAGGCGGAAAAATCCACGGCAAGCCGGAAAAGATACCGGGAGTCGGGTGGTATGTGTCTATGATTGATACGGAAGGAAATCGTGTGAGTTTGCTCCAGTCTTTGGGTCAAATGCCGGATAATAAGACCTAAAATTTGGAAATTAGATAAATTTGCTGTATATCAGGTAATCCTGGTGGGCGTGGTGATCTCTCAACTCTCCAGTTATGAGAAATCCAAGTGATTTGTAGAATTTTGAAGTCCTATCCGACTTTGACGTCTGCAGAAAGATTTTATGAGTTTTGAAAGACTTAGCTATCTCTTCCGCTTTTGACATAAGCGCTGTTCCTATACCTTTGCGCTTCTTATCATTTTTTACAACCAGACTTTCAATCCTCATTACTCCTGCTTGAATGGTAAACTCCAGTACTCCGGCTATCTCTTTATTCTCTGTAGCTTTTAGCAACCTTTTTTCTTTTCTCCAGTCTATTGCTTTGCCATAATCATTGGTATCGGAAATTTCCCACTCATGTTTCTGGAAGGAGTATATTTCTTCGGTAGATCTTTGGAGTTTCTGGATTTTGAGCATTTTTGTGGACCCGAGGGGAATCGAACCCCTTTCTACTCCATGCCATGGAGTCGTTCTACCGGTATACTACGGGCCCGGAGTTTCACCAGATTATAAATCAATTCAAATAAAGTTTCCAGCTAGGAAATGCAAACACACTGTCATCCCGAACTCGTTTCGGGATCCCATTATGAAGCTAAAAGAGATGCTGAAACAAGTTCAGTATGACAAAATAATATATTTTGACAGTAAACGTGAGCTGATTCGTTTTTTAGGTTTTCAAGTGGTATATTATAGGGTTAACTTATCAGCTAAGACATAAATATCATAAAATGGGAAAAGAAATTGAATTAGCATCAAGATTGTTTCAATCTGTTGGTCCGTCTCAGACAGAAGGTGTAATTTCAGACGATTTAAGACAGGCATGTCTTACTCCAAGCCAAGCAGCATACATGATCGTCCGTTATGGGCTAATAGGTGAGGGAGTTTCAACCGCTGAGGCAATAAAAAGACTATATACAAGTGATATTGTATTGGGAAGATCTGTTTCCACAATAAGAAGAAAAATTCATTATGGAATAAAAAGTGCCAAACTCAAAATAATGGCTGCTTTTACATCAGATGAGCCGGTTCTACCATTTTCTGAAAAGCACTTAAAGCAACTTTCAGTATTTCCGGAAACATATGAGGTGTATAGACGCTTGTCTGCGGATGAGCGTTATGCCGGAATGGACGCAAAGACTTTAATTAAGTCAATTCCTTTGGAGGAACAGATTGATACCACAGATGTCACGAAAAAAGGTTTGAGATTTACGCCTAGAGATTCCTTGATAGCTCGAGCTCATTTCAGGTTAGTAGGCGAGGATAACGTAAAAGAGAAGGAAGCAGTCGCAAAATTATTTGCAGATGAGATACAAAGAACCGGACGGTCGGTTGAAAGCATTAGGAGACTGAAGATGGCAGATTTTAGAAAAACGGTTGTTCCGAAAATGAGTCGATTGTTTAAACTTGTAGCTGAGGAAGGTCAGGAGGTAATTACTTTACCTTTAAGAGAAGATCAGATAGAAAAAATCGGACAGATGTCTTCAAATGAAACAGCCGATTTTTTTAGGAGGCTAGGCGATAAATATCCGGGAAGAAAATCTGATGAAATATTTAAAAAAAGATTCAATTACGTAGTAAAGTCCGGCGAACCGCCAAGAGGTAAAGGGGAGAGAAAGAAGAGACAAAGAGTTAAAAAAGAGAATATAAACAAGCCAGTTGAACCTCCAAAAATAACAGGAAGACAATATGCAGCAATCAGGGCGATATATTTACTAATGGATAAGGAGAAGCCGACAACATTGGATTTAGCATCTGAATTGTATACAAAATTGTTTATAACGGACAAACCAGTTTCTAGAATCCGCACCTATTGGAGAGGTAAAGGTATAAGGACTGAAGTGAAAAAAAAGCTTCAAAAAATCATTGAATATATCGAAAGTTTTGAAACCGGTCCTGTAACTTTTCCATTATCTGAAACTCAGTTAAACCGGTTGGGGGCAAATGCCAAAGATGTTTTTATGAGGTTGGGTAAAAAATATAATGGTCAGACTTTGGAAAGTATTTTTACTGCAACAAGAGGCAGAATCAGGCCTGAATATAGAGGCAGAGTAGGCCGTCCAAAAAAAGAAATGGCGCCTAAATACCGGAAGATTAAGCGGAATAGAAAAGAAACAGTTAAAGTTCCTTCTTACGATTCAAGCTACGTACAATACATGGAGGATTTGCAATCCATTCCTCCGCTTATGCCAGGGGAATATAAAAAATTGGTAAGCGGAATAAAGGAGAAGAATAAGAGAGCAAGAAAAAGACTTTTTCAGGCGACTTTGTCCCAAGTAACCGTTTGGGCAAGAAAGTTTTTTTTCTACGCATGGATGAGAAACCTTGATTCAATTGATGTAATACAGGAGGGTAATTTGGGACTTTTGAAAGCAGTTGAAAAGTGGGACGGAAAAGGTAATTTTTATCCCTATGCCCTAAAATATGTGGAAGGAACCATAAAACAGGCCCTTTTTTACGCATCGATTCAGGTAGGAGGTGAGGATCCTGAGGCTAAAAAGATTTATAAGATGAAAAAAATATCAGACCAATTATTTAGAAAGCTGGAAAGAAATCCAACAGCTATAGAATTGGGAGAAGCTATGAGTCTTGGCACTGAAGAAATAAAAAGATTGGCTTCTATGAGTAAATATATACTGAGAATTCCGCTCAGTTTAGACATGCCGGCTTACCGTGATGATGCTGTTGTATCTCTTGGTGAAACAATACCTGATTTATCAATCAGTCATGTCGGTGAATATTATAAGACTCTTGATCTTATCAACGCCAGTGTCGTGGAAAGCATGATGCATTTTTTAGACGCTGAAGAATATGAAATACTGGCAAGTTCATTCGGATTTGAAGACCGAGAGAGTCTGGCGTTTGCTGATATCGCAAAAGCCAGAGGAGAGAGTGTAGGTCATATAAAGAAGATGTATGTCTCAGCCCTGTGGAAACTTGAGAGGAATGAAAGATTTCTGGATTTGCTCAGACGATACGTAAAATTGGAAAACCAGTTGGTTGATAAAAGCACAATCGGAGAGATCGGATGGAGCAAAATATTACAAAGAGTTTTGGATACGGAAACAAATAGGGAGATTTTAGATGAATTCGGAAAAAGAAGTTTTTCTTTGGATTATCCATCCGTTGAAGCGTCGAGTCAGTCAGGAGGAGCCGTGATTTACAGTAATTTTGAGGAAATGAGACAATCTGTACGTTTGGCTTGGACAAATCCAAAACTTCTGAGAAAACTAACCGCTGTTCAAAAGCAAGCGATGACACTCTTTTTTGATCTTGAGGAGAACGGCACAGATTATTCCATTGAGGATGTAGGTGAAATGCTGGGTATTACTCCTTTTGACACTTTATATTTGGTAAAAAGCTCATATAAATTGCTTCTTGGCTGATAAATGTGAAAGTGCCGTCTATAGCAGATCCATTATGAATATCTGATAACTGATAGAACTAAGCATTCTAGTTGTTATGTTATACTTGACCAGGAAATATGGTGCCGCAACTTTCTATAAAATTGGTCATTTTCACCGTTCTTGAAGACAGATTGAAAGTCTTCTTGCGGGAAAGGAAACTTCCATCCGGAGAGATTTTGAGGGATAAGATTTTGGACAAGTCAGCAGAAAAGATTCTTCCGGTCAACCTGAAGACTGGCGTTTCAGACTATTATATAGAGCAACTTTATACAGTATCTTCTACAGGAAAAGGGAAGTCCGGGATTGCGGTAGTTTATTACGTTCTATTACCTGGTTATTCTATCAGTCATAAAGACGAAGCTCCCTTTGCAGACTGTGAGAAAATAGGAAAAAATATATCGGAATATAGCATAATCACATACGCAAAACAGCGGTTGCAATGGAAAGTGGAATATACAAATGTGGTTTACAGTCTTCTTGCCGATGAGTTTACACTCAGCCAGCTGCAGAAAGCATATGAGGCGGTCTTGGGAAAGGAGCTGGATAAGAGGAATTTCAGGAAAAAAATACTGTCGCTGGGACTACTCAAAAGCACCGGAAAGAAAAAAAAGGGAGAAGTTGCCCGGCCTGCATTGTTTTACCGGTTTAAGAGTAGGAAACCAGAGTTTGTGAAAGTGTTTTCCTGACCTGTATTTCTTAAACATTCGAAAACTTGCAAAGTGACATCTGATCTTTATCACGAGTCCTGTCGCGAGTTTTCCCTCCCGGCAGCGCTCGTTACCTGCGCGCTGTCGGGTTCCCTTGCACTCGCACCACCCGTTACCTTTCTTATTTAATCGTTAATAGTCTTATTTTCCTTCTTGATTGTTTTCCCAATCTTCTGTATCATGGATGTTTATTATATAGTGTAATTATTACACTATTTCTTATGAAGTACTGGGATTTTCAGATTACTGAAAAGATTCGCCGGGGATATTTCTCAGCGACATATTTTAATCGGACAAAAAAAATACTGGAAGGTGAGAATAACCGTAACGTGGCTGTTATGCAACTATTTCAGAAGAATGAAGGCAGTATCATGTGTGGAGTAGAAGAGGTGATTGAGCTATTCATGATTGGTGCAGGATATTTTGAAGGGGAAGGGTGGGTGAGTAAATTTGACGAGATAAAGATAGAATCGTTAACCGACGGTGATGAATTATATCCGGGGGAAAGCGTAATGCATATTACCGGCCCCTATGTCTATTTTGCCCATCTGGAGTCGCTTTATCTTGGGATTCTAGCTCGAAGGACACTGGTTGCCTCAAATACAAAAAGGGCTGTGAATGCGGCAGACGGC
>CAZFNL010000002.1:0-2349 GCA_964520615.1 uncultured Gammaproteobacteria bacterium | reverse complement strand
GGAATGAGAAATATCTCTGATAGGGCTTCAATGGCTTGGGACGAAGAAAATATTCTTGTTAGGAAACCACTTACTGCCTTTGAGGCGATTTGCGATCAATTACCGGGCACCAAAAGGGAACAAATTCAAGGTGCATTTTTTCTGGCAATCGTAGGAATTGCCGTTGCTACTGGTTTTTTAACCAACCACAATGTTTGGGAGAGAATTGGACAACCTGTAACACTAATGGTTTTGACGACAAAAGATGGTGGAGAAATAGCTGATATTGTGACAACAACAGAGAAATTTAGGGATCGTTGTCACGTGGATATTGAGCGGGAAACAGAAAGATTTAGGGAAAATAAATGAGATATCGTTTAATTCCTGCTTCGTATGCCTTGGATACTTCTGGTGAATTTTTAGCAAGAAATAATATATATTGATTTTGGAACCAGTTTTTGACCGATTGCTTTTTTAATGGGGCACTCGCCGGTGAAGAGCAATCTGAACCGGTTCTACGAGTGTACCATTTCGATATATTAAAGTTCTTTAAAATTTTTGCGTTTTACTTCTTTCTTTTTATACGGCGGCTCTCGACGAATTTGAATGTTCCCTTTGCAGCGCTGTCTGCGGAGGCGGGCGCAGCCAGTGCTGCCCCCACTTCCGACCGATTTCTTTTTTAGTGAACCTCCGTTGTCTTCTTTCGAACTCCATAATTAATAAGTTTATCAATAATTTACAAGAATTAGTTAGGATTTCAAGCTACGTTCCAATATAAAGTTAAAAACTTACAACATTGTCATCGGAAAAAGATTTATTGTCCTTAGGATTTAGTTTTATGTTTATCACTTTTTCCTTTTCTTCGCCTATTTGAGTATCGCCTCCTTGAATAACATTTGCTTTTTGGAATGTTGTGTTAGGATCAACTGCTAAAATATCGGCCATATTTTGTATTGTCATGTTTGTGATTTTATCTATACAGTATCTACAACCTTCTGGAGCGGTATTTTGTACCACACCGATCTGGTGTTTTCCGTGATCAGAAAATAATAACTTTTCAACAGGTCTCTCGCCACCCTCCAGTGTACCGATTTGTGCGAATGGAACTTCAAGATTTCTAACAAGGTTACATACGGACAATAATGAATTTGCGAGTACAAAACCGCGAAGTTGAGTAGTCCAGAAACCCGATTAGGAAGATACAATACTGTTCCTTTTGGGCTTTTGGATCTAACTCGTTCAAGTTGCTCTAATACAAATTCCTCTATTTTTTGGTCATCAATATGTTTTCCTGCAATAAGAGCCGGCTTAACTTGAACCCAATTCACACCATTATCACTCATATCTTGAAGAAATTTCCCTACTAATAAATAATTCTGTGGACCATAGATAAAACTCGCACCAATAAGCAAACCACTATCTCTATCAATACTCTCGTCGGTTTTTCTTCGTAATAAACCAATATTCTTAACGAGCTGATCGTATGTATGATTGCTATCCTCCGGTCTATTAGTTAAGCGTCTGGTTTCATTGTTTCCTGCATCAACACTTACACGAATTCTATGAGCATTTTGAGCTATCGCGTCAATATAGCCAGGCTGGGATAAATAATCCCCATTTGTTTCAATAAGAGTTTTAAAATTAGCTCCAAGATGACTTACCAATTCAGGAAAATCAGAAGAGAGAGATTCCTTTTTGGGTAAAACCAAATGTTGTAAAAAAGATTAATGGCAAAAGGAAAAAAAGATCACAGGCTTATGTTCGTATGAAAGACACGCCAACCAATACTGTTTTTCACTCTCACGAAAAATGTCCAAACTGTGACGGAGCCTTGGGTAAACCCTCAGTTGCCTATTCAAGACAAATTATTGATATCCCGATTCTTCCCGCCACAATTACAGAGCACGTGATCTTTAAACGCTATTGTCCGTCCTGTAAAGAACGATTCTATCCGAAGCCCGATCTATCATCTGCCGTTGTTGGAAATCATAGAATTGGCATTACCTTAATGGCTTTAATCTCCACCATGAAGGAAGAACTGCGACTTCCTATTGGAAAGATCAAAGATCATTTACAAGTCTTTTACCATCTGAAATTGTCAAAAGGAGAGATTGTGAATATTTCCCATAAAGTTGCCTCTTTTGGTAAGCCTCAATATGAGGCTATTAAACAAACGATATTAAAATCTCATGGTATCCATGCCGATGAAACCGGAGGACGGGAAAATGGAAGAAACGGTTACTTCTGGAATTTCTCAAATACCACCCATCAGTTTTTACTCTATAGACACTCTCGTGGAAGTAAGGTAGTCCGTGAAATACGGGGAGTAGACGGAGAAAACTTTGAAGGAGTGTTGACAACAGATTTTTA
>CAZFNL010000001.1:0-1633 GCA_964520615.1 uncultured Gammaproteobacteria bacterium | reverse complement strand
GCGAAACATCATCCATGCTTCAGACACAGTCAAAGACGGTGAAAAAGAAGTACGCCTATGGTTCAAGCCAGAAGAACTTTTTTCCTACGAACGGACAGATGAGAAACTAATGTTTGGCAATTAATCCTCGTGTATCTTTCCTGCCATATTCTTTTTTTATCTCGTCCTATCAATCTGCTTCCTCCATTTTGTCGCTTATAATCCATTGACCTCAATTTCTTTCTATCAGAAAATAATAGACGATCGTTGTACTATTCTTGATCGATCATCATATGAAGAAACTATTAACAGCTTCTGACTGGTTACTCCTTGCTTTAAGTAAATCATTAGATATTTATCAAGAAATAAGAGATCCGTTTAACTTACTTCAGCATTATTATGAAAACTATCTCGGGATCTATACATCAAAATTCTCCAAACACAATGCATCCCAACTCGTCCATCAAAATCTTAAAACTCATAACATCAAAAAAATAGTTTATAAGAATCAGGTTTACTTTGAACTTACCGGACAGGGTAAAGAAAAAATTGTCCGCAAATTTCCCCTCCTTGCGCTGCAAAAAAAGACATGGGACAAAAAATGGCGCCTTGTTATGTATGATGTCGCTGAAAAGAAAAAGCGAATCCGCAACTATCTTCGAAATAAGTTAAGAGAATTCGGTTTTGCAGAATTACAGAAATCGGTTTTTATATCACCTCATGATTTTCTGAAGGATATCCATGAATTTCTTGAGGAACGTTCTTTGCTCCATAATGTTATTCTTATCGAAACCGAGAATTTTTTTGCGGGCAATATTAAAGAATTAGCAAATCAATTATGGCATTTGGACAAAATCAACACGGATTATAAAGAGATTTGTGATTTTTTCCATTATCACAAAAAAATCGACGATCGTCTACGAGAGTCTGAACAAGTACGTATTCTCCGATGGAAATTAATTTATGCGTTGTTAAACGATCCTTATTTACCTGAAGAATTTTTGCCGGAAGGATGGTGCGGCGAAAAAGTAAGAAAATTATTACGGCATTCGCATATTCTTTGACGCATCTTTTTAAAGATTCAGAGTCTATAGCTCTCGCACATACATATGCATCAAAACATTCCCCTTTAATCTGAATAATCATAATTTTGCGGACGATCGTCATAAAAATATTGACTTAAAGACCTTTTCCATCGTTATTTTTATTTTCCTCTGAAAATCCCCGATGTCCTTATCATTGGTTAGCATACAATCGCAATAGGCCAAACACTTCCCCACCTGCTGACCTTCCTTTTTCTGGCCAATGCCGAGATCGCGGCGGTCGACGACCAAAAACTCCTCCCAGGTTTTCGGATCCCATGGTTTTGCACGTTTTAGTAATCGTTTGAATCTGAGTTCCCGCTTTGCCTTGACTCCGATCAAGATAAAATGGGGCAGTTTTTTTAAATATTCAATCTCTCCCGTGTTTCTTATTCCTTCGATGACAACTCTATTCTTCAATCTTAAATCTTTCATCTTTAATCTTTTAATAGCTCGTTTAGCCAAAACATCATCTCCGTATTCCTTTCTCAATTCATCTCCGATATCCTGCAACGTTGCACGGGTAAATTGTTTTATTCCTTTTTTTTCCAGTTCATCGTGAACAATTGAAG